>QCHK01000001.1 GCA_003279635.1 Prochlorococcus sp. AG-402-B05
TTATCTGTTGCTTGAACGACGACTACATAGTCGTTATCGCCATTATTATCTAGTGCTGATTCATAGTTTGGAGCATTATTGAATATTAATGCTCCAGTTGATGAATCAATATCAAATAGTGCAGCATCGTCTCCACCGTTGATGTCCCAAGTAAAACTTGACTCATCTGTTGCCGTAAAGGTATAAACAGTTGAAGTATTTTCACTGATTGCAATGGTGCTTGAGGCATCACCAGGATCTCCTGATGGTGGACCGTTGATCTCGGGAGAGGTGGTGTCTGATGATGAGATTTGGAAAACACGTGTATGACCACTATTATCACCAGCTACACCATCATTGTATCTACCACCGATAGCAACGCTAGTACCATCACCTGAAAGGCTGACTGACCCTCCTGTGTAGTCACCAGCCTCCTCACCATCAATATCTTGGCCTAGTTGATTCCAAACTGCGCCGTTCCATTGGTAGATCTGAGTATGACCACTATTAGAACCATTACCATCATTAAAAACTGCACCGATAGCAACGCTAGTGCCATCATCTGAAAGGCTGACTGACCATCCTGACTGGTCACTACCCTCCTCACCATCAATATCTTGGCCTAGTTGATTCCAAACTGCGCCGTTCCATTGGTAGATCTGAGTATGACCACTTAAAAAACCATGACCATCATTCTTAGTTGCACCAATCGCAACTACACTGCCATCATCTGAAAGGCTAACTGAATATCCTGCCCTGTCACCAGCTGCTTCACCGTCAATATCACCGCCTAGTTGATTCCAACCTCCTTCGTTCCATTGGTAGACACGTGTATGACCACTATTACTACCATTATCGTCATTATTACGTGCACCGATCGCAACTGTAGTGCCATCATCTGAAAGGCTGACTGATTCTCCTGAGTAGTCAACAGCCGCTTCACCATCAATATCTTGGCCTAGTTGATTCCAAACTGCGCCGTTCCATTGGTAGATCCGAGTCTGACCACTCCTATCACCATTACCATCATTACCTTTTGCACCGATCGCTACTCTGGTGCCATCATCGGAAAGGCTGACTGACATTCCTGAGTAGTCATCAGCCGCTTCACCAACAATATCTTCGCCTAGTTGATACGAATATCCTCCGACCAATTGGTAGATCCGAGTCAGACCACTATAATCACCACCCCCATAAGGTGCACCGATGGCCACTGTAGTGCCATCACCTGAAAGGCTGACTGAACGTCCTGAGGACTCATTATTCGCTTCACCATCAATATCTTGGCCTAGTTGATTCCAAACTGTGCCGTTCCATTGGTAGATCTGAGTATGACCACTACCATCACCATTACCATCATTTTTAATTGCACCGATTGCTACTCTGCTACCATCATCGGAAAGGCTGACTGACCATCCTGAGTAGTCATGAGCCGCTTCACCATCAATATCTGCTCCTGCTTGACTCCATTCAGAAGGCATTAGATCACCTTTATTTTTAAATTAAATTTATTAGAAATCAATCTTTATATATGTTTTAGTTATATATCTTATATATCTTGTCTCTCAAGGAAAGTGGAGAGCAAAAGTCAATAGAAAAGCTCCTAATTAAACATATATGAGGACTCATTAAGCACGGCTGAGAGGTCTGCAGCCCCCTGCTTCAAGCGTGGCAACTCTTCTTCACTTACTCCTAAGTGGCTAATGGATCGCCGCTGCAAGCATGTACAAAGCCATGCCTAACCCGTTCTTTCGCTAGATCCATATCGTTCGGAAGTACTTTTAAGCAGTCATTAATCAATGCGATTGGTTGTACCCAATCTTGGAAGGATGATTTAAGAACAGCAGCGTCATAGCTATGCACAAATGCAGGAGCGAGTGCTTTACCTATCGCGTTGTAATCAGTTCTCTGTTTCCTAGACAATTAAAGAAAATCTTTTACTTTTTCTTAATTGAAAGTTGTGATCATACAAATAAAGTCCGTTGAAACTTCTAAGTGTATTTTTGTGAGTTTAAATCTATTTCTAAAGATGGAACACTTGTCTTTCTATTGAAATGAATAAACTGAAATCAACGAGATCAATTCGTGTTAATGAACAAGCCTTAGGTTCATTCCTCATTATTTAATAGTTGATTTCATTGCTATCAAATGATTTGTAAATATGAGGCCTGAAAAATTTAGGAACTTTTCTAAATATAAAGAAAGAGTTTCTTTTTATTAATAATTTTTCCCAAAAGTAGATGTATTGATAAAGAGTATATTTTGTGAAACAAGGTCTTTATTCTTTATGCATTTAATCCATTCTCTGTATTCTTGACCAATAGCTAATTGATCTCCAGTATTGAGATGGTCGGTTCTTTTAAGCATATGACATATAAGGTCTGACATCGTTTCCTCGACAGAGTGATGAAATGACATTGGCTAAAAGTAGCTAATCTAAATTACCTTCTGAGATCAGTTTGTAAACTTCCAACAACTTGGCTAAAAGTAATTTTAATATTTAGAAGAATGAACCTAAGCCTCTTGCCTGATTGCTGTATAAGCATTTTGCCGTTGTCGAATAGATATATCTATTAAAAGTAGTTGAATTTAATCTAACCTGTATTAAAGCCAATTCTTAATGTCTGCTTTTGAATTTTCTATTATTTAACCTGTGAATTGTATATATTCAATATTAAAGGTGAATCAACTTTTATTACATTCAAATTCCTTTACTATCTATTTTGCTTGAGAATAGAAAATATGGATTCCTAATACGATTTCAATCATTTGGGTATGAAAAATTCCAACACAAAAAAAATAATCAGAGTTTTGTTAGTAATAGCTTGTCTTACTATCTCTTTGTTTATTGGTTTTATAATTAGCATTAATCTTATAGTTGATCCTATTATCTATTGGCTTGCTTCAACTGAAGCTACTAGGATAATTATAAGCTGTATTCTCTCTTGGTTTGGAGTGTCGACACTTTTCGACTTGTTTTATAAGCGTTATAGACGTCGTAGAAAATTGAAGAGGTTTAACGCTCTTAATATTCCTTATCCTCGAACTTTTAAGGGTAGGAAATGAGTATTTTAGAAAACTAAATAATGCTTATAGCTTTAAAACACTTCATTTATTTTTCAGATGAAGGCTGGGAAAATATATAAAGATTGTAGAAAGGAATAAATGAACAAAATGCCCATAAAACTAAGTTTTCCTTACCGATATCTCTCAGTCTTCTGATTAATAAAGCTATGAAAACTAAAAAAGATGGAATGCTATAAAAATAACTCCAGTCATATCCCTCAGCGATGTTATAAAAATCATTTGGATCATTAGCAAGGTTGTTATTAGATAGGATTGAAACCACAGCACCTATTAATCCATCCAGAATAAAAAAGTGCCAAAAAGGGATTCTACTTGTTTTATCTTTATAATTAAAAATCTGACTCCAAGCCAGAAAGTAATTTGAAAGAACTCTCTCTAAAAAATTCATCCTTATTTTTATATGTATAAATAATTATGTAAGATCTTACTCACAAAAGGCTCTAAAGTTTTTTATCTCATTAATAAAATAATGAACCGTATCTTTCTCGTGGCGCTATCTTTTTCTCTTATATCTCCGATGGCAGTTAATTCTGATGATCGAATTTATGAAACTAAGAACATTTGTGGACGATACTATGCAGTCGAAATTAACGGTGGTGATGCCGCAAGGTTATTAGGATTAAAAGATTCTGGTAGGGTTAGTTCAAGAGTAGAGCAGTACTGTAATTTCTTTCGCTAAGTTCCTTAACTATATTTTTCTGAACTTGCATCCTTATTTCCTATTTCATAGTTGATGTAACTGTTGAAATAGAATGTATTAGCTATTTAGCAATAACAGAATTTATTTGGAAATGTCATGTTCAAACGTTGGGAAAATTCTAGCGGACTAGGGGGTATTATTTATAAGTTAGCTTTAGTTAAGGACGTGAGGACTTAAGCTGTGTTGATTAGTCTTGTTAATGCTTCAACAGACTTTGGAATAAAAAATCTTTTTAAAAATTTAGATCTTCATGTAAATAAAAAAGAGAGACTTGGTTTGATTGGTCCAAATGGATCTGGAAAGTCAACACTTTTGAGAGTCATTGCAGGAATAGAACCTTTGATGGAAGGAGAAAGGAGATGTTTATCAACTTTGCGGATATCTTTAGTCGGGCAAGAAACAAGTTACAACAGTGAAAAAAGTATTTTGGAAGAAGTTCTTGAAGGGTGTGGAGAAAAAAGAAAATTATTACTTAATTTCAGTCAGCTAAGTAGAAAAATTGCTCAAAATCCAGAAGATGAAGACCTTTTGAAAAAGCTAGGTAAGGCGAGTGAACTTATGGATGCCGCTGGGGCATGGAATTTAGAACAACAATGCCAAGATGTTTTAAGAAGATTAGGTATAAAAGATTTAGATAAGCCAGTAAAAGAGCTTTCTGGTGGTTATCGCAAAAGAGTGGGACTTGCCGCTGCACTTGTCTCTAAACCAGATGTCTTGCTTCTTGATGAACCTACTAACCACTTAGATGCATCTGCAGTGGAATGGCTTCAGAATTGGTTAGACCATTATGAGGGTGCACTTGTTTTAATAACTCACGATAGATATGTTCTTGATCGTATTACCAACCGGATGGTCGAAATTAATAATGGTGAAGCTCGCAAGTATTCGGGCAATTATCGTGAATTTCTTCAACAAAAAGTTGAGCAAGAGCAATCAGAGGTATCTACAAAGAAAAAGTTTCAGGGCGTTTTAAGAAAGGAATTAGCTTGGTTAAGACAGGGCCCCAAAGCAAGAAGTACAAAACAAAAAGCACGTATTCAAAGGATTGCTGAAATGCAAGCGAAACCTAAAAGTCATGTCAAAGCTAATTTAGAAATGAATTCACTGAGTAGAAGAATTGGAAAAATCGCAATTGAAGCTGAAGGTGTAGGGCTATCGCTACATAATAAAGAGAATAATTTGGATCTTTTATGTGATTTCACTTATAGCTTTAGTCCAGAGGACCGAGTTGGAATTATTGGTCCAAATGGCAGTGGCAAATCCACTCTTCTAGATCTAATTGCGGGTAAAAGATTGCCTACAAGTGGGAAAATAAAACTTGGAGAAACGGTTCATATTGGCTACCTAGATCAGCATACAAATGACTTGAATCAAGGGAGTGGCCTAAAACGAAAAGTTATCGATTTTGTGGAGGAGGCTGCATTACGAATTGATCATGGAGGGAAACAAATTACAGCCTCACAACTCTTAGAAAAATTCCTCTTTCCACCCAGTCAACAACATAGTCCTCTGCTAAAACTTTCAGGGGGAGAAAAAAGAAGACTTGCTCTATGCAAAATGCTCATACAAGCGCCCAACGTATTATTGCTTGATGAGCCTACGAATGATTTAGATATACAAACATTAAGTGTGCTAGAAGATTTTCTTGATGATTTTAAAGGTTGTGTTGTAGTTGTATCGCATGATAGATATTTTCTTGATCGAACTATTGATCGAATTTTTAATTTTGAAAACGGACACTTGCGAAGATATGAAGGAAATTACTCTCGATTTCTTGCTCATAAAATATTAGAGGAGCGAAACAATGAAACAAAAAAACGAGCCAAAATAGTCAATAATTCACAAATCAAGCGTGGACAAGAAATAAAATTAGATTCTAAAAATGATTCGAGACGATTGAGTTTTAAAGAAGCTAGAGAATTAAAAGAATTAGATCTGAGACTACCTATGTTAGAAAAAAAGAAAATATATTTAGAAAAAAAGATAAATGATAGTGATGTAGACATTAGTGAAATTAGTCATCAATTAGCAGAAATAATTGAATCTATTCAAGAGCATGAGGATAGATGGATTGAGCTAAGTGAGTTGTCTGAGTCAGCAAAGTAACCACGTAATTTTTCTTTTGAGGTAGACAAACAGATAGAGACCAAATCGCTAGTCTTGACTTTTATGAGTATAAATACTATAAAGAGTTATAGCTTTTGCTACTCAATCGTCCGATCTGCTTATGTAGACCGCAGTTCGACTCAAGCCAAAGGACGGGGACTTGAGCGCTTCTAAGGAGCTAGGATCATGGTCAATATGTATTTCAACGGAAGATCATTTGTATATTGTAGTTCAGCTTCAAAGTCTCAAGTAAAACTCACTTACAGAGGATTGAATTATTCAAGATAATATTTAACTACTAATAATTTATTGCATCTCAATTTATCCATTTTTTATAATAAGGTTATAGTATATTTATACCTATCAAAGATTGCTGAATTAGTTTTAATTACTGGATTAATATTTTTATAAATTTTAAATGACTCATTTTCGTAGTTATTAATACATTATAGATAAGATTATGCTCGTCTTTAGATCGTTACCCTTGGAGTTTTGGCATAGAAAACTCTCTTGCAAGAATAAGAAATCCCATTATTCTAAAAAAATTATTTGCAGCTTTTAACTATAATGATTTTATCTACACGGATGAATTGTGAAGTTGATCAAATGGCATAAATCATTTGTTGAACGTGCTCAAAAAGAAATGGGGATATCTAACTATGCCCTGTATTGGTTTGGCTTCCTTGAGGGTGCTTTAGTGATGTGGTTAGTTATGAAAGTTATTTCTGCTTTATGGATAAAATCTGAGTTTCCCTTTTAATAAAGATGTTTTTTATAGGTGAATGATGGAGTTTCTAAAAAAAATCCCTCCGAATATTTATTTAGTTTTTTCTTTGATTTTCATAACAATTGCTATTGCAGTTCTTTTTATATGGAAATTTATTTTTGCCATCTTATCTTTGCTACTTGGACTTGTTTCATTAATTGCATGGACATTTTTTGGATTATTTGAAGAAACTAAAAATACATAGATGCTTTAGTAATATTAGACATGAGGATATGGCCAGCAACAAATTCTCCTGACTACAGTATCCATTGGGCGCTTGTCTTCCTTTTAAATGAATTTATTCTGTGAATACATAAATTATCTTTCAGTTGAAAATGGCTATTGATCCAGAAGTAATTCACCCTTCAAATAATAAAGGGCGCAGAGCAAGTAGGTATGTCCCGACATGGGCAATTTATACCTCTACCGGCATAGGAGTGTTGGTTCTAGTTGGGTTGATTAAAACCCTTCTCCCTTTGATTGGAATGGCTTGTTTATTGGCTTTCATCTGGTCTCAATCAACAACTAACAGAAGATACTGAGAATTCTGTTCTCCTATAAGTAAAGTCGTTCTCCTGATGACTTTTGATTTATCTCCCGATAATGAAATGGTGCACAGAGGGAACCGTTCTATAGAGAATGTAAATAATAAGAACTAGTAAATTCCCTCCAACAACCGCAGCTCCTGCAGCAAAATTTCCTTCTTTAGTGGTGTAATCCCACTTTGGCTCGTTATCTGTCATGGTTTATTTATTAATCACTTTATTATTGCCATTTATCCAACGCGATCAACAAATATAACTAATAAAAGGGTAAAGAAACTCCTGGTTTTTTCGAAATTCAAAATATAATCCACTTTTCTTCAATGGGAAAGAGATCCATATGAAAGAGTTGAGAGTTTTCTTCTTAGCAAATCTACGGCTATGACTACGTTGTTAAATTCAAAAATTATGCTTCCTCTTTAGAAACCACTTCGGCATCAACAACTTCTTTTGAATCAACAAATTCGTTTCTTTTCCTATCTATCCAACTATTAATTCCAAATACTAGAGGCTTTGATCCTCGATAAATAAAAATGGCGGTAGGAAGAACACTTATTATCCCAACCATAGGATTTTTGAATATGAGTCGTCCTGCTTTTACATTAAAAAGAATAATTAATAAAGAAGGAATTAAAACACTGAGAATGGTCTTTAGAGCTTCAGTCCATCCAACACGATAAACCCACCAAATTGAGGATATGCCAAAGAAATATAAAATAAAATAAGTCATGAAATATTACTTACCCAGTAAGTCGATTTTAATTATTCAAACAATTCTAAGAACTTCTTTTACGCTTTGAGTTGTTAGTCTCAAGGATGTAAACACTAAAAGCAATCAAAAGAGTTACCAAAATCGATGCAGCCACCCAACTTAATTGACTTGAGGTCATTCCTAAGTAAGGACCATCAATAGGTTGTTCAGACCAAGTGCCAGCTAAGTTCCACACCTGAGGATTCGATAGAAAAACCATGCAATACCTTTCAGTTGCTTTATGAGCAAAGTTTATATTTAAAATGCACAAATGCTATGAATAATTACTTATCGTTACTTCTTCTTAGAACTAAGATAAATGACTAATTTGATTTTTAAATAGCAACGGATTTTTTAAATCCTTTAAAAATAATAATTACTCATGGCAAGGCTTTGAAACATAAGCCATATTTAAGTTGAATTCATTTCGAGGTCACAATGTCTAGAGCTGTGAACTGGGTTTTGCTTCAACTGGCTATGAATTATTACGGAGACTCATTGAAAGAGTTTCAAGTTGATAATGATTAGTTATTTATAAGTTTTGAATATTCTTTAATTTCTCATAATTTTCATGAAATTACTTACTCAGTTCAGTATCCCTAATCCAAGCAAGGCTGATCTGGCTAAAAAGAATATTAGGACTTCAAAAACACTCAAAAAAGCAGCTAAACAAGAAATCCTTGTTGAGCTTGAGAAGCATTGATCACGTTCTTTAATAATATCTTTGCGTGAATCACTACCTTTTTTGGTTAGAAATACTTTTAATGTTGGATTTTAAGAAATAATGCATAGTCAATTAATAGTGGTTTTTGTCTCAGGCTTTCTTGCATTGCTAGGAATTCGAATTTTAATTTCTAGCTTTGATAATGATGGGAATGGGATGGCCTATTCCACTAGGGATAGCTATCAATTCTCAATTTTAGAAGGTTCATGACACCTAACCACTAGCTGCGAGTTCTTCTCAAGAGAGACACACTGGTGTCACAATAAGCTATGTGTCTTGTAGGCAATTGCGATCATTGCCAGTTTGTTTTTCTCTTAAGTCTTTGATTACAATTCAGACATTACTGTTTGGGCATAGCTTTATCCATTTCCAAGTTTTGAAAGACATATAAGCCGAACTAGACCGTATCTTTGTATCCCACAACAAAGCACTTAGATTAGTTTCAAAAGTTAATTTGTACATGTCATCTTCTTTTCAGGTAATCACTGAATACGGCAAGCAAAATCTATTTGCTCGTGAAACTCCTCCATAATTGGTGGAAAACTATACAAGCTATCCAAAGGAAGCTGAGAAAACCAATGGACGTTGGGCAATGATTGGAATGATCAGCCTTTTAGGTGCATATGTCACAACAGGACAAATTATCCCAGGTTTTTTTAAGATTACTGTTAATCTAATTCACTTCTAATCTTTTCATCTATACGTCTATAATATGTTGTGAGTTTTTTATCATTATATCTATTTTTAGTTGAGAATAACTCTTTGATTGATTTAACTATATATTTGAACCGAATTATTGCTTTTATTAATGCTCATGTATTAAAGTTTCTAACTTAATGCTCCTAGAGAACCCTTTGCAATCTAGTTTTAATTTTTTTATTCTTTCTTCTTCCCAAATCCAGTAGACAGTATGGATCTGTCTGGCCTTTCTTAATTGTTTGTTTGATCTTACGCTAACAGGTGAGAATTCTTTTCTTTGATCAAACATATCATCTCTAGTTGCTTGATTCAAAACAATACTTCCTTCTTTCCCTGATTCTGATCGGTGATAAGTTCCAATTGGTATTTGCAGTGCGCCCATTGCTCTAGTTAAAAAAATCACATGATGAGGCTCATCCCATTTGGGGTTAATAAGATTAAATTTTCGGCTCCCTTCAATCACTAAATTGTGATCAACTTGATGATGATGGATGTAATACTGCTCAAAATTGATGTCATCAGGAGGAGATATGGCGTTTTTGTGATGGATGACAACATCAGCGCCATTTGATCCATTTACGCCTGCATCAAAAAAAGATACTTGTGGGGTTTCACGAAAAACATGAATAGGAATAAAATGAAGAAGCATTTGTAAACCCCCTTTCATACAAATCATTAATAATCGAAAATAGTTAATTTATAAATCCCAGTTTTCACCTAAGCAGATATCCTTACATAAATCATGAGCCTAGCTAATGTTTTTCGAGACTAATCTTGTTTAGAATCAATACTTTTTAACTCCGAAAAAGAAAATACCTGTTTATTTATTATTGAACCCTCTGAGGCTTCTTGATGTATGGATCTAGAGGATAAAACCCAAGGACCACCTTTGAATAAAGGTATAAAAGCATCTTCGTAAAAGCTTTTTCCCTTTAAATCTTTTTTTGAAATTGGATCAAGATATTGACTGGAATAACTCTTGCTTAAGTAGCCATTACCGGTATGAGTCACATCCTTAGTGAGGATGATTATTAGACTTCCATGAATATGCCTATAAACCATCGTAACAACATCGTTTTTGACCCTATATTTGTCACCTTCGTTTTTTCCTCCAACTATAACTTCTGAGCCAATTTCATTTGTATCTCCAGAAGTAAAGGTATTTTTACCATGAGTTTGTTCAAATGATCTTCTGACTCTATGAATAGCAACTTCCCAAAGTTGTGAAGAAATGGCTTTGTGTATTTTTTCGTCATCTATTCCATTAACAGTGGCTTTTAAATCTTGTCCTAAGCAAAAGCTTCCTTTTACTTCTATTTCGCCATCTGTCCAAGAACAGCTACCTTCGTAACCTGAAAAATCTGATTCCCACGTGTAGCGATTTTCATAGGCAGACTTAAATAAATGCGTACAATCTGTTCCTGTCATTTCCTTGGTTAGCATAAAACTCAGTTTATGACTTATTTTAGTCAATTAAAGATTTTAATAAACTTATTAAAAATATATTTACGAAACACAATTATTTGTAGTTATCTATAGCGATTGTTATGAGTAATAAACAAAGACAAATTACTATCCAAAAATAATATTTAATTGCATTTTATTTAAGGGTATTAGTTTTGATAACCAAGACCTTGCAAGAAATGGCTATCACGCAGAGTTTAACCTAAGTTGAAAAACTCGTGATAGATATTTTTAATAGATCTTCCGAAAATTGTCAGATTATATGACACGTATCACAGCAAATTATTTGACTTTATTAGCGATTACAATGATGATTCGTTATTTTCTTCAACTGAGGACCATCTATCTTCTGAGCTTAGAGACTCATCCTTGATATCAGTTTCTTCATCCCAACCCCAGCTTTTTTTGATTTCTTTAAGTGATCGACCACTCTCTTTTTGTTGAGGACTCAAGGGAATCCAACTCCAATCAATTAAAAGTGTGGCGGCAATGCCAAAAAGGATATGTCCGACAAGAACCCCAACAACATCAACTGTAGTTAGTGATTCTTGTCCAATCGAGGGGTCGTACAAATTCTTTTCTCGTTTGATTTTTCTAATTATAAGAATTTAAAAAGTGTTTCAAAGAAAAGCTATTGATTAAAGTTTCGTTTTTTATATAGATTTTTCTAATGTTTTTGATCATTTTTACTAGTATGTTCGGTTGCCCACCATCAACCGCAGACATAGCTCCGTTACATTCCTTTACATAATTACATCCACACTAAAATGACTCCTGAAGCAGAAAAGTTTAACGGTTGGGCAGCAATGCTTGGTTTCGTTGCAGCCTTTGGCGCATATGCAACAACAGGACAAATAATTCCTGGCATTTTCTAAATTTTTAAATTATGCAACCTTCTAACAAAACAATTCTTGAAAGAAGTATAGGAAGGCCAGCAATGATGGCTTTCGTACTTCTAACAGGTATTTACCTAACAACTGGCCAACTAATTCCCGGTGTTGTGTAATGTCTACTCAAAAGAACAATACAAGAAACATTGATCCTGAAAAGGTAACCGCAGAAAGGCTTAACGGTTATGCAGCATTATTTGGTTGTATTGCTTTAGTTGGAGCATATGCAACCACAGGTCAAATCATACCTGGCTTCGTGTAACCAAAAAAACGTTACCTTTAATTGCTGGACTTTTTAATCTAAGTTCGGCATGTGTCAGTTTACAAGGTTCGATCTTATGGTGGTTTCTACCTTTAAGTCCTCAACCAAGACTTAAAGTTTAAGATCAATAGAGAAGCTCTCTTATTGAGAGCTTTTTCTGTTTTATAAGGAATATCTAATATCAATGAACTCAAAAATTAAAGGAATATTCCTCTCGATTGAACAAAGTTGTGAAAAACTGGATTATGAAGATATTCAATATAAAGTGCGATTAAAAATGCCCCACTTAAGCAAACACTTGCAAGTATTGATCCAAAAATATAAATTTGTTTTTTGCTTAAATTTGGTTTCGTATCTACAAATACAAATCTCCTTGATCTTGAGATAGTCATTTAAGTTTTTTCAACTACTTAATACCTAGCCATAGCATGTCTTGATTATTTCCTGCTTAATGGTTTCTTTATGAAATTATGTCTTCCTTGTAAATAGCTAGACAAGAAAATTCTTGAATTTCTCCATTAGGTAAAAGTTGAGCGAATCTAGGTTCATCCATTCTTAAACCATTTTTCTCATCTTGATAACTCCATAACCATTTCTTGTCCGTGAATGATATATCACCGACTTTAAAAGATACTGGAAGCATGAGGTTTATATCTCGCCAATGAAGAACGATAAAAGCTCCTTTATCAATATTTTCAAGATTATCGGTTATCGCAAAATCTCCATTTAAGTTATTTCTGATGACTGCAGTTAATCTATCTCCTTCGCAATTGAAATCTGAAGAAGGATGAAGAGTAATAAGTAAACTTAGAAAAAACGAAATAAAAGTCATTTGTTTTGAGTATAAGAAAATTTTATATTTTAAAAATGATATTTATCATTATTGGTTTATCTCTGCTAAAGGAACTTATTGAATACTAGGTAAGACTATAGATTCGTTAAAATAAAATCATATACTAGGGCCTTCAAATCAAAAACTCGAAAAATACTCATTTAAATTCTACCAAGATTAGTTGCAACTATCTTGGAGATTTGCACGCTGAGGCAAAACATTCTCTTTCAGGGAGTGTCATTCATACTGATGCTCCTAAAGACCATGATGGGGAAGGAAAAGATTTTGCTCCAACTGATTTATTAGCCTCTTCTTTGGGGACTTGCGTAATAACAATTATGGCTATAGAGGCAAAACGTAGAGGATGGAAACTTGGTAATATTAAAATTGATGTTTATAAGACAATGACTGCAGTGGGGCCTAGGAAAATAAAGACTCTAGTATTAGAAATTTTTATGCCATCTGATTTGGATTCTCAAAAATATAAAATACTTCAAAATACTGTTGAGGATTCTCCTGTGAAGCTTAATCTTGAATGCTCTATTGATATTAAGTTGAAGTGGAACTAAACAAACATTTCAGACCTGAAATAAAATTTTAATTATCTTTATTAGTCTGGTTATTAAAAAGTTCTTTGAGTGAATTACTTTTTACATTATTTAGCCCAAGTATTAATCCTCCAATTAGCCCAGCATTCATTAATACAGCTTTTATTTGAAAAGGATAAAAATGAAAAATAAAAGTTGTTGGAACTATAAATATAAGCAGAAGATATGCACCGAATCTTTGCTTGAATCCTGAAATGAAAAGTATTGAACCAAAAATCAAACAAATAATAGCTGAAAATAATAAAAAAGGAGCTAATGTTGGAGATATATTTTTATTTGATATAACTTCAACAGTTCGTTCGAAATTTACTATTTTACCTGGAATTGCATAAATAAATATAGCTGAAATTAGGATTCTTCCTATTAAATTTTTTGTTTGTTCAAAGTTCATTTAATAAATACTAGGGTAAAAAATTAATTTCTCTTGGAAATTTGCAATGTTCAAATTCGTTCGAGTTTTATCATTATGGAATATATAGTTGTTTTTGTGGAAATCTTTTAGCTTTTTTGAAAAATATGATTTTAAATTGTATTGTTTTTTTTTGAAGGTATAAAAAAAGAAATCTATTGCTATATTATTTTATAGATTATTTGATTTTTAATAATGTCTAGGGATTGGGATTCGGTTCCGACATTCTATAAGAAGGGTTCTTTCCATAATAAACTAGGTATGACATTACTCTGGACCTTTATATCCTTGGCTTTAATTCAAATCTTTATATTGATTCTTAGTTGAATTATATTTACATAATCCTTTAATATTAGATGAGTTATCGACTTATATAATGTAGTAAATAGTTCACTTGGTTTCAATTTATCTAAGTTTTAATTTCATTATGATTCTTCTCAAAATTACTAATGCGTCAGATGTTGTTGCCTCTAAAGCAGGTAAATTATTTGAGAAAATGACCCCAGAAATGATTGATCAGAAATTAGTAGAAAGTCAGGTTATTCAGCAGATGATTGATCAACTTCAATTAGAAGGTTTAAAAGGACAGATTTCTAGTGTTAAAGGTTTAGATCTTGGTGATGATGCTTTGATAACTAATAGTAGTTTTAAAATTAGGACTACTAAGACCTTTTGAAATGAAAAAAATTAAAAGTATTTAATCAATTTTTTTAAGAAGAAAATAAGAATCGCGGAAAAGAGCTATTTTGTATAGCTTGACTAGTATCTCTGTAGGTATAAGTTTATTTTTTTGATTAGACATTTCTTAATGTTGTTGGAGTTTTTCTTATAGAAACTTAATTATTTATTATTAAGAAGAGATTCGATTTAATCACCCAGTCTTATCTATTGTTTAAGCATCTTTAAAAGCAATTGTTTTGGGTTTTGGTGCCCCAAAAATAAGTAATGAAGAAGAGCGCTTAAGAGCTCTTGCTGAGTATAGGATTTTAGGTACTCAGCCCGAGCAATGCTACGACGACATAACGAAAATTGCCTCTTTAACTTGTGGAACTCCTATCTCTTTGATGAGCTTGGTTGATACAGATACGCAATGGTTTAAATCAATGTGTGGATTTGAGACGAAAGAAACCTCAAGGGACGTTTCTTTTTGTGCTCATGCAATTGCTAGTTCAGAACCATTGATTGTTGAGGATGCTTTATTAGACGAGCGATTCAAGTCAAATCCTTTGGTGGTTGAGGAACCAAAAATTCGTTTATATGCTGGTTTTCCATTGCAAACCCCAAATGATCAGCGAATAGGAACTCTCTGTGTGATTGATAGAAAGCCAGGACATTTGTCTGAGCAACAGCATCAAATTATGGAGGCATTATCTCGACAGGTTGTGACCTTATTGGAACTTCGTAAAAGATCTATTCGTCTTCTTGATGCTCTTACTCATATGCATAATACGGAAGGTATTTTAACGACATGTTCATATTGCAAAGAGGTAAGGGATTCGGATGGTGAGTGGCAGCATCTAGAAAAATACCTATCGAAAATCGCAGATATTCGTTTTAGTCATGGGATTTGCGATTTATGTATGGAGAAGCACTTCCCTGATGTATTAGAAGTCTGGAGTGATGACAAACTTAATTTAAATAGTAAAAAAAAGAAGTCAGAATGCAAAAAAAGTAATTAGTTTCCTTGAAGATAGATTTGTGTGTGTTATCTCCTTTCTAGACTTTTGATGAATATTTAAATACTTGTAAAATTTGTTTGTAAGAAAGTTTTAAATATGATTGGTTTTATTGCAGCAATCTCAGCGGTATTGTTTTGGACATTTTCATGTTCTATTTGGCGTAAAGAATCTGAGAATTTATTACCAAGGCAAATAAATATTTATAAAAATGTTTTTGCTTCAATCTTATTTTTACCAGTGGTATTAACTATAAGTTGGTTATCTGATTTGAGTTCTATCTTTGTTTTGATAATAAGTGGAATAGTCGGTATTGCTATTGGTGATACTTTATATATAAATGCTTTGAAAATAATAGGAACTAGAAAAACTCTTTCATTTGAAGCTTTGACTCCAATAATTGCAACTACTTTAGGAACATGGAGTATCGATGAGATATATCCTCAAAAAGTGTGGGTAGGATCTTTGATTGTGTCTTTCTCTTTGTTAATGATTGTACGACAAAATACATTTCAAAAAGAAGAGCCAAGAGAACGAAATATTCTTGGTATCCTCTGCGCATTTGGATCGGTCCTTTGTGCTGTTTTGGCAGCTTTATTGTCGAGGTTGATTTTAATTGGTTCTACGTTAACCCCTTTGCAAACAACTGAAATTAGACTTTTATCAGCATCAATATTTTTATTTTTAATTTTTAAAAAAGATTTTTTTGATATTCTTAATAAGAGAGCACTAACTAAAAAAAATCATTCAAAATTAATTTTATCAACCTTACTTGGCACTAATTTTGGAATATTATTTCAACAGATAGTTTTTAAATTTTTACCTATTGGGATTGGTTGGACTTTACTAAGTCTTTCACCTGTCTTTGCACTTTTCATTTCAAAGAGAGAGGGAGATGAAATAAATAAATTAACAATTTTTTATTCTTTTTTATCTTTTATTGGAGTTGCTATTACTTTAGTTTAGACCTCAAAGTAATCATTTTCTTGCCAATATTCATCTGGATCATCTTCTACGTCGGGTGGATCTTCTAGTTCTCCGGGTTTCTCACCTAGAAGTATAAGTAAACCCTCTAAATATCTCATCTCTGAAGGGTCATCTGATTTGTCAAGACGCTCCTTTACTTTTTTGGAAACTTGAGGATCACCTTGCTCAACAGCTTTTGTTAATAAATAAAGAGGATCATTTTTGGGGTCTATTTCATTCATTTTAATTAAAAATTATTTAGGTAAGTGAGATTCAGTCTTTCATATAATTAAGAGAAACTTCTATCTGTTGTTCCTGGATATAAAAGAGTATTTTGATCAATATTAATCTCTGAAAACTTGATAGGTTCCCAAAATAAATCTCTTGTAATTAAAAACCGAATATCTTTCTCTTTTAGAAATTTTTCATTGACAAGATCTTGTAGTTGTTTGATAGGGATTTCTCCCCATTTGCTGGAATTAGTTACCCAATCATCCATTTCCCATACAGGTTCAGAATTTATGATTTGAAATCCAAAAGCTATTTTTCTATCAACTGATATCGCCGAAAGATACCAATCACCAACAACTCCGTATAGGTGACAATAAATCAAATCATCAATCGACCCTTTGGGTTCGCTTGACATCGTCTTCATCAACTTAGCAGTTGACTCTGGAACGAGAACAAGTGGATTTTGGTTTTGCTCGGGCAAAATAAAAAATTGTGTAACCCCTATGAGAAAGGATTTAGTATCTCATTATAATTTTTCTAAAAGTCCATTTTGGTTTTTAAAATTCTTATGTAATAAATTACTAATGTTTTATTTCTATTGATTAGATCCAGTCGCTTTAAGCGCTTGTAAAGCCATATTTATATGTGCACCCATCGCCCCATAAGCCATAAGAGATTTAGGATCTTTAGTATTAGTGAAAACTTTCTCTTTACTATTCATGACTAGGAGTAATTTTTGACTTGCTATGGTCCAATTTTTTATTAAATCATTAAAATCCTGTTCCTCTTTACTTTTGTTATTTTCAGGAGAATTATTCAAGGATATATCTTTCTTGGCTTTTATTAAAAAAGCATTTAACTCCTTGTGACTAATAGAGTTTTTGGGAAAAAGATTTTGGTTCAACTTATTTTTGACAAATCTATTCTTAAACTATCACTTGTAAAATATAAGCTAAGGGTGGATCTCCGACCAAATCTAATCCGTTTTGAAAAATCAGATCATTTTATCGGTTTATACTTTTTAACAAGATTTTTGAAATGATCCCCTCTCTCTTCGTAGTTTTTATATTGATCAAAACTTGCACAAGCTGGAGATAATAGTATGCTTCTTGAATTTGTTTTCCTTGCTATATCAATAGATGCTATTGTTGCTTCCTCTAGATTTTGTTTGACAATTATTTCTCCTATATAAGAAGACATTAATAATTCTTCCTTCAAGTTATTTGCACTCAGTCCAAATAAAACTATCCCATTGGTAGATTGCTTTATTTGTTTCACCCACGGCATAAAATCTCCTTTTTTTTGTATACCACCAGCTAGTAAAATTATTGGATGAGGAACAGATTTTAAACCAGTTATTGAAGAGTCGAAATTAGTTGCTTTGCTGTCATTATAAAAGCCTAAATTATTTACCTTTCCTAAATACTCCAATCTATGGGGGATTGATTTGAATGATTTTATAGATTTAGCTATTGATGAATCATCAAGCCCTATTTCTCTTGCCGCAGCTATTGCAAGCAAGAGATTTTGCAAATTATGTTTACCTGGTATGTTAAGTATCGAACTATGAAATAGTTGTTTTTTGTCTTCAAATATATAACCTTTTTGATCGATCCAAAATTTCTGATATTTAGAGTAGAAGGATTGTTGATTTGTTCCAACCCATATACCTTTAGGTAATTCTTTCCTTTTACTTGATAAATATTTATCATCAGAATTATAGATTCGAATGGATGATTTCTCTAGCAAGCTACGCTTTATCTTGAAATAATTTTCTATATTATTATGTCTTTCTAAATGATCAGGTGTAAATGTTGTCCATATACCTATAGTGGGTTCAACTTTTGGTGAACCTTCAATTTGAAAACTACTTAATTCTAGTACTAGCCAGTTTAACTCTTGGTCATTATTTTTCATATTTTCTAAAGCAATTTTGGATAATGCTTTTCCAACATTTCCTCCCATATCAGTATTTAAATTATTTAATTTAAGAATATGATTAAGCATGTTAGTGACGGTAGTTTTTCCATTTGTTCCAGTTATACCAACAGACGGGATATGAGTTAATCTTTCCCAAGCTAATGCCACTTCTCCCTGAACATTGATATTTTTACCTCTTAATTCTTTTAGAGCTATATGCTTCCAATCTATCCCTGGACTTACAGTAATAGAGCAAATACTTTCTATCCAAGGCGTGAAATTATTAATATGAAGTGGTTCGTCAAGTAAAACAACGTTGATTCCTTCTGATTTTAATTTATTAGATATATTTAATAGATTTTTATTTAAATTATTCTCTAAAACTAAAACGTTCTTTCCTTCTGCTTTAAGTAGTTTTGCTGCACTTATTCCTGAGCATCCTAGTCCCAGTACAATATGTATTTGATTTGATTGTTTTTGTTTTGACAATTTAATTTAGGTTTTAATGTTAATAGCTTTTATCGTTTTTAGGTAGCTGTTACCTTAGAGTGAATTTGATTGCATGCTATGTTAACTACTCTCCAATATAAAATATTTTTAAATTAGTATTGTTTTAATTTTTAAATAAAGATATTTTGCTCATTGATGCTTGAATATCTTCCATTTTAAGAAATAAAGTTGAAATTTTAAAAATTAATTTTAATAAGATTAAACAAACGTTAATCCCTCTAGCTTTATTCTCTAAAAGTTGTTTTGATTCAAATGTATTTGCTTCTTGTTAATGGCTGTAAAAATTGAAGGTATCAAAATTTTAAAAGAAAAAGAAATTCAAGATCCAAGGAATGTTGAGTATGCACTAAATGGTTTTGTAGATCAGAGCGAGAGTGAAATTAAATGGATTAAACTTCATCAAATGTTTGATAAGTAAAAAGTTTAAAAATTTAGCTATTATTTTAATCAGTCAAATGTCTGGCACCATTAGTTATTGGTGAATGGGCGATACTGGAATCGAACCAGTGACCCCTACCGTGTCAAGGTAGTGCTCTACCTCTGAGCTAATCGCCCTTGCGAACCATCCTAGAATTGAAGTTTCAAGTTCCTTAATGAAGTTAGCAGGCAGTAGGACCTTAACCCTCACTGCCTTAGTAATTTGATTCTCCATCGCTCTTTTTTTGTTTTATCAATATTTAAAATTTTAAGTGAACCTTTTTTCTCTAAATGTATAAGGTCTCCAATATTTACTGATTTGCTGGGCTGTTCATTCAAAGCCCAGTTAAGTCGCAAACACCCTTCCTTGATTTGTTTGATTATTTTTGATCTTGATAGTCCAAAACCTGCGGAGGCTATCGCGTCAATCCTAGTAGATGCCTCAACTGTATTGATTACTTTCTCTGGTCTATTGAAAGGGATCTCCATGTCGTTTAAATCTAATGCGTGGATTGATATTTCAACTTCTCTTAGCTTTCCAATCTTTTGATTTATTGAATCAGCACATTTTTTTGTGCAAATAGCTTGAGCTCCTCTGTCTCTTATTAACCAAATGTCTCCAATATCATCAGCTTGCTCATGAAGTTCATGTATGAGATCTCTAAAATCACTTTGTTTGGCTCTATCAAACAGGAAATTGCCTTTTATATAAATACCTTTGATAGGAATTTCGATAGAGGGAGAGTGCAACTCTTCTACAGATCTGAGGAAACATATTCTTTTACGTTCTGCGCTTGGAAATCCCCCCTCGAAAAGAAGACTTATGTCATTCAAATTATTAAATCTATCTTTAACTTCCTCTATTAATTGTGCTGATACAAAAGGGGACCATATTGCTGCTCTCTCTCTTAGGGCCTTTTCCGCAAAGTGAAGCAAAGTCTCTAACTCTTTATGAAAAGGACTTTTAAATAGGATCTTTTCTTTTGGAAGACACATTAAAAGAGATAAAATTTTCTCATTTTATTGATAAATAGTTTAGACTATTTTGTTGCTTTCTTCACATGTTTAGAGAAATATAATATTCAATCTTTGATCAAAACTATAAAAATTTATAGTAACTTTTATAAAAATATTATTGAATTAATCACTATTATTTTCCTATGTTTATTATTTCTAGGTTGTCTGTTTCTTTTAGGATTTCCCAAGGTGGTTCTAGTTCCATTGGTAATTCTAGAATTAACAGCCAATAACCCTCTTCACTTTTTTTTCGAATAACTCTCAAATCATCAACAGTTTCTTGGTTAGTGCCTCCAGCTGAAAAAAAACTTCCCAGCGCTCCTGCAATCATTCCAACTAGGCCACCCAATAGCTTCTCTAATGGATTTGGGAACCCCATATTTGCAAACGTCTTCAGATCGGTCATTTGAGAAAAGCTTAGGCCTGCAATAAAACCAAAGGGTATTAACCATGTCGCTAAAGTTCTTTGGCGATCCTTTCGAGCAAGAGCTGGATTCAAAAGCTTGATGTCATTAAAATTTGATTGATTGGCAAATACTTCTTTAGATATATCTATATTAGAGCCTTCATTGTCAGTTCTATTATCCAATGGTTCTACAAGATCGCAATTAAGGATAGGTGTTTGAGCTTCTCTTAATTTGAGTAATAACTCTTTTGCTGGTTTCTTTTCTTTTAAGGTGATTACGAATGTGGACACAAATTAGCTCCTTGAAATGTTTGGATATTCAATCCTGCTCAACATAATTCTGGTCAGCGGCAAATAGATCACTAAAGTTCAGATCGGCACGTTTATCGCCCTTAATGACGAAAGTTCTTGTTTCTGATCCCATTGATCAAGCAGGTATAGATATTCTTACTCAGGTTGCCCAGGTTGACCAAAAAGTAGGTCTTTCACCAGATCAGTTGAAGAATATTATTGGTGAGTATGACGGATTAATGATCCGTTCAGGAACCAAAGTCACATCAGATGTTATATCTGAGGCTAAGAAATTGAGAATCATTGGTAGAGCTGGAGTTGGAGTGGATAATGTTGATGTGCCAACTGCTACTAGAAAGGGTGTCTTAGTCGTTAATTCTCCAGGTGGGAACACGATTGCTGCCGCTGAGCATGCTTTAGCAATGATGCTTGCATTATCTAGAAATATTCCCCAAGCACACGCAAGTATGTTTGCTGGAGGTTGGGATCGAAAGAAATATGTTGGAAATGAGCTTTATAAGAAAACCTTAGGAGTCGTTGGACTTGGCAAGATTGGATCTCATGTCGCAAAGGTTGCAAATGCAATGGGTATGGAAGTCATTGGATTTGATCCTTTTGTTTCTAATGAAAGAGCTCAGCAAATGCAGGTTCGATTAAGCGATATTGAGGAGTTGTTTAAAGAATCTGATTATGTCACTCTTCATCTTCCAAGGACACCTGAAACAGAAAATTTAGTTGATATTGATCTTCTAAGAAAAATGAAACCAACTGCCAGATTGGTTAACTGTGCAAGGGGTGGCATTATTAATGAAACTGATTTAGCTAATGCCTTGGCAGAAAATGTTATTCAAGGTGCTGCAATCGATGTATATGCAAAAGAACCTCTAGCTGAAAACTCGCCTTTACGAGCTGTAAAAAAAGGCTTGGTACTTTCGCCTCATCTAGGCGCTTCAACAGTTGAGGCACAACAAAATGTAGCAATTGATGTTGCAGAACAAATTAGAGATGTCCTTTTAGGCTTGCCAGCACGCAGCGCTGTAAATATTCCTGGTCTTAGCGCAGAGATAATGGATAGTCTTAAACCACATTTAAAACTTGCGGAGACATTAGGATTATTAGTTAGTCAAATTTCAGGGGGACAGATTCAAAAACTAGAAGTACGTTTGCAAGGGGAATTCGCTCAACATCCATCTCAACCTCTAGTTATTGCGACTTTGAAGGGATTACTCACCAGTGCATTGGGCGATAAAATTAACTATGTAAACGCTTCATTGGAAGCTAAAGGACGTGGTATTGATGTCGTAGAAATTAAGGATGAGTTGTGCCCAGAGTTTGCTCGAGGCTCTTTGCAGTTGGATAGTTTTAGTGACAAAGGCGGTCACAGTGTCTCTGGAACTGTTTTTGGTGATGGCGATCTTGGTATTACAAGTATTGATGAGTACCCGATAAATTTTGTGCCAAGTAGACATATGCTTTTTACAAGGCATAGGGATATGCCGGGAATCATTGGTCAGATAGGTTCACTTCTTGGGAAATACAATGTGAATATTGCATCAATGCAAGTAGGAAGAAGGATTGTAAGAGGTGAGGCAGTAATGGTTTTAAGTATCGATGACCCTATCCCTTCTGAGTTGTTGGGCTCAATTCTTTCAATGCAAGGAATTAACGAAGCTCATTCAGTGACTCTGTAATTTGTTGGTTGAAAAAACTATAAATTTGCAAAACTCCCAACTGTCTTGGTTGAGATTGGAGCAGGAATTTTCATTTGAGCTAGAAGATTCTTTTTATTGGCTGTTAAGCAAACTTGATATTCATAGATTCTCTTTTGAGCATGATCCAGATAACAACTCCACTCAAACGCTATTTATATGGCTTCCTTTGAATGAATGGTCAGTTAGAGATCAAGAGATATTAGTCCAATCATTAATTTCGTTGACAGAACCTTTTGACTTGACTTTGCCTGAATGCAAATGGATTCAAGTAAAAGATGAAGATTGGAGCTTAAGTTGGAAAAAAAACTGGAAACCTGATCCCGTAGGAAAATCAATTTTAATTTTGCCAGCATGGTTAGACGTTCCTGAAAAATTTTTAGAACGAAAAATCATCCGTCTAGATCCAGCTAGCGCTTTTGGCACTGGTAGTCATCCTTCCACTAGGCTATGCCTTGAAGCCTTGGATAATGAGCCTCCGGTAGGTCAAACAATTGCTGATTTAGGTTGTGGAACCGGAATACTGTCTTTAACTGCATTGAAATTAGGAGCCAAGAGTACGATCTCTGTTGATACTGATTCTTTATCAATATCAGCTACAAAAATTAATTCTGCCTTAAATGATGTTTCTGAAAATCTCTTAAATGTTTTTCTTGGTTCTGTTGAGGAAATTGAGGCGAAAATGCCGAAAGAAAAAATTGATTTGCTCCTATGCAATATTCTTGCACCTGTCATAAAATTATTAGGGCCAAGTTTCGAAAAAATCATTGGACATAAAGGTAAAGTGATTTTATCGGGTTTATTAGTTCAGCAAATCAAAGAACTTCAAGAATTCTTTTTACAGTTTGGTTGGCAAGTTCTTGAAATAAAGACAAAGGATCAATGGGCCTTAATGGTTTTGACTCTTAATTTGTCTTAATTAAATAAATTCTAAATTTTCAGATTTAAAAAACCTCATGACATCTTTTAAAATCACTTTTATAAATGAATTAAGTGGTTTAAAAGAAATTATTGATATTCCAGATGACAAGTATATCCTTGATGCCGCGAGTGAGCAAAATATTGAGCTTCCTGCCTCATGTAGAGAAGGAACTTGTTCGACTTGTGTTGCTAAACTAGAAAAAGGCAATGTTGATCAACAAGATCAAAGTTTTTTGGACGATGATCAAATAGACAAAGGGTATATTTTGATTTGCAAGGCTTACCCACTCTCTGATTGCATAATACGGACACATGCTGAGGATCAATTGTATTGATATTAAATTTTTCGCCAGATTGTCAGCGTTTTGCTTGCCAAAGATCTCCTTTCTCGCCAACCTCTTACTTATGTGCTCATGCGAGCAAATAAAACTATTTAGGGATTAATTGATTGATTTCAGAAGTTTTGCCAACCGATAAAGTTCAAGGTCTTTTAGATCATGGTTCTATTCACTCAAGTATTGGAGGTCAATTTAGTTTTAGGGTCTTAGGCCCATGTTGTCGTCTCTATGACCGTGAGGAGTTGCCTTGGCCTTGTTGTAGGCTTTCATGGCGAAGTAAGGAGCCTAGCTGGAAAAGAATTGGTAAAAGATTGGTTGCTGATATTGCGGCACAAAAATGTCCTTCTTATTCTGTTGAGATTATCCAACCAGGAGTTAAACCAACAAAAACAATTTTGACGTTGTTTTCAAGTCGTTTAGATACCAATATTCAGGAATGGTGGTATAGCAAGCATCCCCGTTCTAGAGATAGTTCAAATATTGCGCCCAAAGCGGCATGAGTTTAGAAAAATGAAAATTCTTTTGGATTTAAAGTGATGAAGATATTAAGCATTTCAGGCATAAGTTCATACCATTTTTCAAATTTGGAGGATAATTGTAAGTAATTAAATTTCAACACAGGGATGAACTTCGACTATCACGCTGTTGCCTCTGCCGCTACGGCTGCTATTCCTTTGGCTGCTGGAGCTGCTGGGGTTGGCTATTTTATATTGCGCCAAAAAGGCGTTGGTTTTGGTACCTCACACTTACTAGTTGGGTTGCCGATGTTTGCGGTTGGAGGAGCTGCAGCGGCTTTCTTCTTAGTGACAAAGTGAAAAAGTTAGTTTTCAACCAATAAAAAAGGGGGCCACTGGCCCCTTTTTTATTGGTTGTTAAATGTTGGAGAAATTTAAGTACCTGGGTTGAAACCTTGACCTTTGGTTGCAGGCACGTATCCAGCAGCTGTAGTACTACAACCAAGACTTTCGGCTGTGTTACCAGTAGCTACTTCGCAAAGTTTTTTCTGTTGACTTCTATCTAAAACAGCATCAGTAAAGTCAGCACCATCAATGGTTGCACCATCAAAAACACTCTTGAGCAACTCTGCTCCAGTAAGATTTACATTCGTGAGGTTCGCATTATCAAACCTCGTTGCATAAGCAATAACATTGGTCATGTTTGCGCCTGTTAGATCAGAGTCCTTCAAAGTTGAAACACTGAAATAAGCGCCAGTGAAATCTGTCCCACCAAGATCTTTTCCTGATAAGTCGTATTTTACATACTCTGTATTTTGTAAATCCTTACCAGCCAAGCTTGGATCTAAGCTCTCCACTGAAGAAGGATCGCTGGGATACAAGGCGCTTACGGATAAAGGACTTATGCTAAGACTCAAAAGCACAGGTATCAAGACAAATAGCCTTGTGAAGGACCTTTTAAGGGAAGAAATAAAAGAATTCATTAATAACGCCAGCGATTAGAGAAGCACCAAACTCGACTATTGTTTCATGTTGAGGCATTTCATAGGCAAAGGATCACGAACTGTTGCAGTTTCATCTTTTATTTATATCAATTTGCAGAAAGTCCCTTGCTAACTGGGTATTTGGAAAAATTGCTTTTGCTTCATTAAGCAAATCATTAGGACATGTTTGATTTCCAGGGGTATACCTCGGACTTAGATGAGTAAGAATTAGTTGATCAACATTCGCTTTTGCAGCAATCTGAGCAGCCATTGTTGCAGTTGAATGTCCGCGTTCATATGCCATTTCAGTTTCTTTATAAGAATATGTTGATTCATGGATTAGTAGATCCGCTTTTCTAGAAATCTCAATTGCTGATTCTGTATAAACAGTATCTGTGCAATAAACCATGCTTACCCCTGGTCTAGGCGGACCGCAGAATTCTTTCCCAGAAAAAATTCGACCATCTTCTAATCTCACTTCCTCCCCTCTCTGAAGGTCTGCATAAACGGGACCAGGAGGTATTCCTTTTGATTTTGCTTTCTCTATATCGAATCTACCTGGTCTAGTTTTTTGATTCACTCTGTAAGCAAAAGATGGGATTCGATGCTTGAGTGGAGCAGTTTTGACTTCTAACTCTGAATCTTCAAGCAAAATTTCTTTATTGTTAGCAGCATGTTCGACCCTATGGAATTTGAGTGAGTAAGCCAATCGGCTTGAGCTGTTGTATAGACAAGAATCAATAAAGTTCTTAAGGGGAGCTGGCCCGTACAACTCAATTCCAGAACTACTGCCTGCTAATCCAATACTTGCTAGAAGTCCTGGTAGACCATAAATATGATCCCCATGCATATGGGTAATAAATATTTTTTTGATTTGAGATAACTTAAGATTGCTTCTGATGAACTGATGCTGTGTGCCTTCACCACAATCGAACAACCACAATTCTGACCTTTGTGGAGGCTTTAGTACAATCGCTGATACGTTCCTATTAAGAGTTGGAACCCCTGAACTTGTTCCTAGAAAAGTGACTTGCAAGTTTTCCCTCTTAAGACATGGTGACATTCATAGCGTTGACCACTGGTGGATCTTCTTTCTTATAGGCAAAATTAGTACCTAAATCCAATTTTTATTGTGAGCGCATCACCTAAAAGAAAATCAGGATGGGCAATAATCTTCATAGCTATATTTTTTATCTCTCCATTAAAGGCAATTGCGGCAAAAGAACCAACAATGCGTGTCTTGATAGCTAAAGATAATAAGGCAGGATTTAGAGCCGATGGTGTGAAAAATATTTTTGTTGAGGGTATCTCTTCTAAGCATCGAAAAATAAAATCTTTAAATTTAGTTTTTAAAAATAATAAGGTTAAATATTCAATTGATAATAACCTAAATACATGGTTCGACTTGCCAAATAATTTCAGTTTAATTATTAGAAATGATGATAAAAGAGGGACTTGGTTTAAGAATAGAAGATATGCCGGAGAATTAAAAGTTTCATTGAATGATAAGAAATTAAATATAATAAATTATCTAAAATTAGAGAAGTATTTAAAAAGTGTAGTTGGCAGTGAAATGCCTAAAGAATTTCCCCTTGCAGCTCTTCAAGCTCAAGCAATAGCAGCCAGGACTTATGCTTTAAAACTTTTAAATAAAAATAAATCATTTGATCTTCATTCAACACAAGCTAGTCAGGTCTACTTAGGACTTGAGTCTGAAACACCAAAAATTAATAGAGCAGTTGAAAGTACAAATTCACTTGCTCTATTTCATAAAGATAAGCTCATAAATGCAGTTTTCCATAGTAGTTCTGGTGGTAGGACTGAGAATAGTGGAAAGGTTTGGAAGTATCAATTACCTTATTTAAAAAGTGTTGTTGACTTTGATCAAGATAGTACAAAGTATAGATGGACGAATAAATTTACCTCAGGAGAATTAGATCAGATCTTCCCTGGCTTGGGTGGGTTAAATAGTATACAAATTATCAACAAAAGTGATACCGATAGAGCCTTGAAAATTAGACTGTATGGAAGTAATGGGAATAAGAATATCTCCGGAAAAAGCTTAAGAGAAAAATTACAATTGCTTAGTACAAAATTTGATCTAGATTTAAAATTTAAACAATTAAATCTAGATAATAAATTGAATTCTGATATACAAATAGTTGAAGATTCTGCACCTCAACCTCTCCCGCCAATTCCAAAAGATTTTTTTCTATTAGTTCAAGGTTATGGGGCTGGTCATGGCGTAGGAATGAGCCAATGGGGTGCTAAAGCCATGGCTGAAAAGGGATCAGGTTTTCGTAAAATTCTAAAACATTATTATACAGGTGTACAAATAAAAGCCTTTTAGGAATATCTTTACTAGCTATAGATTATTGTTATATGATTTACATTTTACGATCCTAACCAATTGCATTAAAAACAACCTTAGGCTTGATTTCAAAATTTTCATCTAAGCAAGCTATCCCAAGGATTTGATTTTCTTTATTCAATACTAATATATTGTTGGTATGAATAATACTATCTTCAAACTCATTGTTTTTAGATACCTTTAAACGTTTAGTATTATTCTGAAAACAGATCTTTCTGCCTGAACGCCAGCTAATAATTTCTTCTTCAGAAATTAATTCAAAAGAAGAAAGATGTTTAAAAAAGATATTAGGATTAAGAACTTTAGGTTTATCTTCCTCTGGATAAAAATCTAATTTCTCAGGAAGTTTTACTGAATGATATTCGTTAAAATTATATGCTTTTGTACGGCGCAAACTTTTTAAATAACCACCGCATCCGATTGTATCTCCAATGTCTCTAGCCAAGGATCTAATGTATGTTCCTGTTGAGCAGTCGACGTCAACTAATAACTCACCTTTATTTTGAGACCAGTTTATTAAATTTAAATTATTTATCGTAACTTTTTTAGGAATTAAATCGAATTTTTCTCCTTTTCTTGCTTTCTTATAAGCTCTCTCGCCTTTAATGTGAACACTAGAAAAAATTGGAGGTTTTTGTGATATCTCACCTCTAAAATTTTCTAGTAGAGAATTTATATCATTTTTGCTAATTAAAGGCCAAACTTTTGATTCTATAATTTCCCCTTGCATGTCATCAGTATTTGTAGTAGCACCTAACTGGATGATTCCTGTATAAGCTTTAGAACCTTGTAAATAAGAGATTAATCTTGTCGCATCACCTATTGCTATTGGAAGTACACCAGTAACTGCGGGGTCTAGAGTTCCAGTATGTCCAATTTTTTTGATACCAAATACTTTTCTAAGTCTGTTGACACAATCATGAGAAGTAAGCCCAGAAGGCTTATCGATGACAACAAATCCAAAGGGCTTTTCCAAAATTGATATTGCAGGTTGAGGTTCACATGAAAATATTGTTCAAGTAACCCTGAGCATTTAAAGTTATAACTCAGTGTGTTCAGTCAGCCAAATAATATGAAAGATTTAGATCTAAGTATTTCCTGTTTCCTAAAAGATGGCTTTAATTTAAAAAAACATCTTATTGATTTCCTAAATATTAGTAATGATCAATTAGATCAAAGGTTAATTAATGGTGTTGATGATTTGGCAGCTCTTCACCCAGGAGCATTTGCCGAGAACAATGCAAGCGATTTTTACGAGGAAAAAGTAGGAGATGCTCATTTAATAGATCTCGCTAATTGGCATCTAAATAGTTCTAATTACATAGCTGACACTCTTCGCTTACAACAAAAATTTGCTTCTGGAAAAGTTTTAGATTTTGGTGGTGGTATTGGTACACATGCTCTGGCGGCCTCGTTTTTGCCAGAGGTTGAACATGTTTGGTTTGTTGATCTTAACCCTCAAAACCGAAGCTTTGTAAAGCATAGGTCTAAGGAATTGGGTATAGAAGATAAGATTTCAATTTTTAGAGACTTAGAAAGCGCATCTGATGTTGTTTTTGATTCTTTAGTTTGCTTGGATGTCCTTGAGCATCTTCCAAATCCTGCCAAACAATTAAAAATATTTTTGGAAAAACTTTCTCCTGAAGGAATAGCTCTAATGAATTGGTATTTTTACAAAGGAAAAAATGGAGAGTATCCTTTTCATTTCGATGATCCTAGTCTTATTGAGAATTTCTTTTATACATTACAGTTAAATTATTTAGAAGTTTTCCATCCTTTTTTGATTACTACGCGAGCTTACAAACCATTAAAAAAATAAACTATACAGTCTTAGCAGTGGAAATATTAATCCTTTTTCTATTTCTTAGTCCCCTACGAATACTTTCAAAATGAACTGATCCATCAGTTAGTGCGAAAAGAGTATCATCTTTCCCCCTGCCAACATTGAGTCCTGGAAGAACTGATGTTCCTCTTTGACGAATAAGAATAGATCCAGCAGTTACTTTCTCTCCGCCATAGGCCTTTACACCAAGTCTTTGGGAGTTTGAATCTCTTCCATTTCTGGTTGAGCCAGTACCTTTCTTGTGAGCCATTTTTTATTAGTCTTTTAAATTTAACTAATCAGATTCTACTTTACTAGCAGTGGTTTTGACATCTTTTGATTTTTTTGTGTTTGATCCTATTGAAATGGATTGAACTAAAACTCTTGTAAGCTCTTGGCGATGTCCATTCTTTCTCCTAGTCTTTTTCTTCGGTCTCATTTTATAGACTATTATTTTTGGACCTCTTCTGTGCTCCAATACTTTAATTTCTACTTTTGCATCTTTAATATAAGGTTTTCCTAGCTTTAAATCTTTACCATCATTAAGAAGAAGAACCTTTTCAAGAGTCAAAACATCATCAACTTCTGCTTTGCATCTATCTAAATCGTAATAACGATTGGGTTGAAGCCAAAATTGTTTTCCTGAGGCTTCTACTATCGCATATGTTTTGTCTTGCGGAGTTTCCTTCTTGGGAGATGATTTTTTATCAGCCATGATTATTGGTGACACGTTAAGGCTCGAAATAAAACAAAAGGGATTTCCTTCCTTTTAATCGATTAAGCCCTAATCGTAATCGAAAAACAAACTAACATTTTGGCCTTTTGTTGGTTACTTAGTCAAGATCTAAGAAGGGCAAATGTTCTGTTGATTTTTCGGAGATTTTAAATGAATGCAAGAAAGACATATATTCTCAAGCTTTATGTGGCGGGGAATACACCAAACTCTATGAGGGCATTGAACACGTTGAGAGAAATCTTAGAAAGTGAATTCAAAGGTGTTTATGCTCTTAAGGTTATTGATGTTTTAAAAAGCCCTCAATTAGCCGAAGACGATAAAATACTTGCTACACCAACCTTATCTAAGATTTTACCCCCACCTGTTCGAAGAATAATTGGTGACCTATCAGATAGAGAAAAGGTGCTAATTGGATTGGACCTTTTGTATGATGAATTAACAGATGAAGAAATGTTTTACTCTTCAGATAAATAATGTAGCTATATAAACAAGAAGTAAATGAATTCTTAAGCCCAACCGATATCTAAGCTATTTTTAAAGTTTGCTTATTATGTTTTGTACATAAGAACTTTTAGCGTTCTTCAATAATAAATCGACCCAAAATGCTGCATGTTCAAAAACTCCCCACTGGAATCGAGGGCTTTGATGATATATGTCATGGTGGATTGCCTAATGCGCGAAGCACTCTAGTCAGCGGAACATCAGGTACTGGTAAAACAGTTTTTTCTTTGCAATATCTACATCATGGAATATGTAATTTTGATGAGCCTGGGATTTTTGTTACTTTTGAAGAATCGCCTCTAGATATTATTCGAAACGCTGCAAGTTTTGGTTGGGATTTACAAGGGTTAATTGATCAAAATAAACTTTTTATTTTAGATGCATCTCCAGACCCAAATGGACAAGATGTAGCAGGAAGTTTTGATTTATCTGGGTTAATTGAAAGGATAAGTTATGCGATTAGGAAGTTCAAAGCTAAGAGAGTAGCTATAGATTCAATGACAGCAGTTTTCCAACAATATGACGCTATTTATGTTGTTAGGAGAGAGATTTTTCGACTAATAGCAAGACTTAAAGAAATAGGTGTGACTACTGTTATGACCACTGAAAGAATAGATGAATATGGTCCAATTGCTAGATACGGAGTTGAAGAATTCGTTTCTGACAATGTTGTTATTTTGAGAAATGTTTTAGAGGCAGAGAAGAGGAGAAGAACGGTAGAAATTTTGAAATTAAGAGGTACTACACATATGAAGGGTGAATTCCCTTTTACGATGGGCCCCCAAGGAATAGTTGCATTCCCGTTAGGTGCAATGAGGTTGACTCAAAGATCATCCAATATTCGAATAAGTTCTGGTGTTCCCGATTTGGATGAAATGTGTGGAGGAGGATATTTTCAAGATTCAATTATTCTTGCAACTGGTGCAACAGGTACCGGAAAAACAATGCTAGTTTCTAAGTTTGTTGAAGATGCATACTTAAATAAAGAAAGAACAATCCTTTTTGCATATGAAGAATCAAGAGCACAACTTCTTCGAAATGCAACTAGCTGGGGGATTGATTTTGAAAAAATGGAAGCTGATGGATTATTGAAGATTATTTGTGCTTATCCTGAATCAGCTGGCTTGGAAGATCATCTGCAAATTATAAAAACCGAGATTAGCGAATATAAACCATCCAGAATGGCAATAGACTCTCTATCCGCATTGGCTAGAGGTGTAAGCTTAAATGCATTTAGACAGTTTGTTATTGGAGTAACTGGTTATGCAAAACAAGAAGAAATAGCAGGATTCTTTACTAATACTGCAGAAGAATTCATGGGAAGCCACTCAATTACTGATTCCCATATTTCAACAATAACTGATACTATTTTGCTTTTGCAATATGTAGAAATAAGAGGTGAAATGGCAAGAGCAATAAATGTTTTTAAGATGCGTGGATCTTGGCATGATAAAAGGATACGCGAATATATCATTACTAATGAAGGACCCGAGATTAAGGACTCATTCTCTAACTTTGAACAGATATTTAGTGGTGCCCCTCATCGTATTAATTCTGAAGAGCAGATCCCTGGCGTTTTTAAAAGCATTAATCCAGAAGAAAGGTAAGTAGTAACTCTATTTAATTAATGACTTATCATTTTCAAGTTCCCAATTTTTCCTCGCAGATTTTAATAACAGTTCATCATCGTCAGAGTCTTCAAGAGGAAGTTCAAACCAAAAAGTTGTTCCAGTATTTGGTTCACTTGCCATTCTTATCTCACTTCCGTGTTTATCAACTATCCCTTTAACTATTGACAGGCCAAGTCCAGTGCCCACTTCAGTATGTACTGAATCTTCAACTCTATAAAAACGGTCAAATATTCTTTGTTGATCAATTTCAGAAATTCCATATCCAGTATCAGAGACCTCAACTCTAATTTTTGGCATCGGGGACAAAAATTCACAATGTGGAGCTTTATTATCTATGTCAACTGGCGAAGCAACGCATATATCGGGCCAAGTATAGGCTTTTAAATTTATTGTTCCTCCTTCTTGACTAAATTTCAGTGCATTACCAACAAGATTGTCAAAAACTTGAAGAAGCATATCCCAGTTACCTAAAACAAATGTCAAATTATTTTCAACATTTAATATTAATTGCACATTCTTATCTTCGGCATTAAGTTTGTAGTTTCTTAGAGTTTGTTCCATAGCTTCTTTTATACTTAGTGATTCTAATTGGATTGTTCTTCCAGACTCCAACTTGGATAAGTCAAGAACATCATTTACCAAGCGAGTGAGTCTATCTGTTTCTGAATTTGCAACACCTAGAAATTCTTTTTGCTCGTCTTTTGTAAGCTGTTCTCCTAGGTCATATAGGGTTTCAACATAGCTTTTAATGTTGAATAATGGCGTTCTTAGCTCATGAGAAACATTGCTGATGAATCTTTTTTGTGCTGCGTTTAATTGGACTTCCCTAGTAAGATCTTGAACCGTAACAGCAATACCTTTTATATGCTCTCCAGTTGTGTCTCTGACAGACTTTAAAACTATACGAAGTGTTCTTGGTGGTTCTTCAAGATTGCAACGCAAGTCATCGCTGTCTCCGAAATTGTTCAATAAAGATGTTATTGGTGTTTCAAGTTCTTTTACAAGAGAGTCAGGAAGTTGATTCAATAAATTTTGACCTTCAAGATTTCTCCCTTCCCAGCGAAAAAGTCTTCTAGCAGTTGGATTGACTAAGACAATATTTCCTTGTTCGTCAAGAAGAAGAGCTCCATCTGCCATTGTGGCTATTAAGGATTGCTGTTTGACTTGAGCAGCTTTTAATTCCTCAATATTTGCAGCATCATAGTCTTCTAATCTGGATGCCATTGCATTAAACCCAGTTAAAAGTTCCCCAAGTTCTCCACTTACAGGTAGATCTACTCTTGACTTGAAATTACCTTTAGCAATTTCTCTGACTCCAATAACTAATTCTCTTATTGGACGAGTGATTGCTAGCGCATTAAATACTGCTCCAATTATTACTAATACCCAAATAGAAATAAATACTGCAACTGTAATTTCTCTAGTTAATGCGGCTGTAGCAAGAGCTTTTTTATTCGGTGTTACTCCTAGAGCCAAGGTGCCTAGATATTCACCCTTCCAAAGCATTGGAACAAAAACATCAGTTACCTGGCCTTGTGGAGTTGAATGTTGTCTGACTAATGGAAATTGAGGTTGTTTTTTTAATTCACTTGGTAATGTAAGTTTTCTGGTTAGTTGCAAAGCACCTTCAGCATCAGATTCTGTAGCAGTTGCACTCACTGGAATACCTAATTTTACAAACCCATCTGGGTCAGTGAAGAAAATGTATCTCAAGTTCCTACTTGAACGCCAAAACTTCTCAGCAACGTTGAAAAGTTCTCTTGTTTGATTCTTCGCTACTAATTCCGTAACGTTTCCAGACAATAATAATCCTAAATCTCTGGCATATCTTGTATCATTCATGCCAGCATCTTTTTGAATACTACTTAAAGCAAAAAACGTAATAAGTGTCATTATGAAACTAACTACTAGCGTTCCAAATGCTAGTAATTTAGATCTTAAATTAAATCTAGACCACCATAAATTTATTTTTTCTGATATGGTTAAATCGTCTAGTATTAGATCATCTTGTGACGTTATAAAGGTTTTATTCTGATTTGAATTTGTATTATTCATGTAATATAATGATATAAATTTTTTCAAATATTTCTAACTTGGTAACCTATATCTTCACGGAAATGCATGCCATTAAATTTGATTTTTTTTAGGTTAGAGTAGGCTAAATCGAAAGCTTTGTCGAAACTTTCTCCCTGTGTAACTACTGAAAGAACTCTTCCACCTGAGGTGATTATATTGTCAAATTTGTCGATTGTGGTGCCTGCGTGAAAAATTTGGAGTGAAGAATTTGATTCAACATTGATCTCAATCTTGTCACCTTTTTGTGGGTTTTCAGGATATCCCTTAGACGCGGCAACTATACAAGCACTGCATTCAGAGTTAAATGTAAGTTTTGGTGCATTTTTAATCTCTCCTCGAGCGCAAGCAAAAAGGACAGGAGCAAATTCCTCTCCCATTAAGGGCATTAAAGCTTGACATTCTGGATCGCCAAAGCGGCAATTAAATTCAATAACTTTTGGCCCTGATGATGTAAGCATTAAACCTGCATAAATGACGCCGATATAATTGATATTCTTCTTTTTTAAACCTTTTAAAGTTGGTATGAGAACTTGTTCAGTTAAGGCCTTAAGATCTTGTTCATTAATTAAAAGTGCAGGTGCATAAGCTCCCATTCCGCCAGTATTTGGACCATTGTCTCCATCAAGTAATCTTTTGTGATCTTGGGCTGGAGGAAGAACAATTAATTTCTCTCCATCACAAAGGGCAAAAATAGAAACTTCTGGTCCTTCAATTTTTTCTTCGAGAATAACTTTATTTCCTGCAGAGCCAAACTTTCCAGAAAATATGTCCTTAATTGCTTCCTTAGATTCCTCAATGGTTTCACAAACAGTGACTCCTTTCCCTGCTGCAAGACCATCTGCTTTGACAACAAGAGGTTGGTTAAATTTTCTAAGAATTTCTAGTGCTTCTTCTTTTGATTTTGCAGTCCAGTAATTGGCTGTAGGAATATTGTTCTCTACCATCAGAGCCTTAGACCAGTCTTTACTTGCCTCTAATTGAGCACCATCTTTTCCTGGGCCAAAAACTGTTAATCCTGCCTCTCGCATTTTATTTGCCAGGCCATTAGCTAGTGGGACTTCAGGACCAATGATGACTAAATTAATTTCAAGTCGCTGACACTCATCAATGATTGTTTTTTCATCTTCGGATTTAGGTTTTAGGCAACTACATTTTTCAAAGTTGGCGGTCCCACCATTGCCAGGACAAACATATATTTGTTCAATAGATTGATTTTTAGATATAGCCCAAGCAATGGAGTTTTCTCTGCCTCCGCTTCCAACAATTAATATCCTTTTTAATTCTTCAGCTTTTTGATTCTTTTTCATGATGTTACTTTTGATTAAATAAAAAAATAGTTTTTAAGGACTTTAATTACCGTTTGATTAATTAGTTAATACATTGCTTGGAGGATAATTATTTACTTGTTTAGAGTTTAGGCTTTAAATAAATTTGTCTTGATTGAGGTGATTTTTTTAGCATTGACTATTTATACTAACCAAATATCAGAGGTATTAATGAATCATATCCAAGGATCACTAATTCATGAAGGCAAAGCAAAAAGAGTTTTTGCGTGTGAAAATCCAAATAGGGTTTTAATAGAATTCAAAAATGATGCTACAGCTTTTAATGCAAAAAAACGATCAGAGATAGACGGTAAAGGGCGATTGAATTGCAAAATTTCTGCGGCACTTTTTAAATTGCTTGAATTGAATGGAATCCCAACACACTTTTTAGAACTTCAATCAGAAACATTCATGATTGCGGATAAAATTAATGTGATCCCTTTAGAAGTTGTTATTCGCAACATTGCTACAGGTTCACTATGTAGAGAAACACCGATCAATCAAGGAACAATATTAAACCCTCCACTCCTCGATTATTATTATAAAGATGATGAATTAGGAGATCCTATACTTACAGAAAAAAGATTAAAACTGCTTGACTTGATTAGTACTTCGCAGATAGAAGAAGTAGAGACAATTACTAGATCTGTAAATAAAATTTTAAAAGAATATTTTGACGATCTTGATTTATTATTGGTTGACTTTAAATTAGAGTTCGGTTTTAACTCTTTAGGCAAGATTGTGATTGCTGATGAAATAAGTCCAGATAATTGTAGGTTTTGGGATAAAACAAATTCTGATCCTAAGGGACGTATCCTTGACAAAGACCGCTTTCGGCAAGATCTTGGAGGGGTGATAGATGCTTATGAGGAGATTTTGAAACGTATTGAGAAAGACTCTTCTAATGCTTCTTAAGCAAATTGTTCTTAGCCAATGATTCCTTCATTTAATTGAATTGCTTTGAAATTTATGTTCAAAAAACAGTCTTGTTCTAATAGAAAATTAATAAGCAAAAGTGCATATGCAATTGCTTTTGTATTCCCTTTTATTAGTCTTTTTGGAGAGACTAAAGCTTCAAAAATAGTCTCAAGTGAAAATCAATTTTTTGTTCAAAATAAGCAGATTAAAAGTTTGCAATTTACTGATCAATTAAATCATAATAAATTTAATTTAAATTTTGATGATTTTTTGATTTCTGAGGGGGTAAATCAAAAAGATGAAAATACTGATATTGAAGAAAAAAGAGTATTAATTTCAGGTATTCTTATTGAGGGACTTGAAGATCATCCTGACAAAGAGCGCTTGGAAGTTATTGCTTATGATGCAATGTTAATTAGACCTGGTAGTAAAGTTACAAGTGAAGATGTTAAGAAGGATTTAGATCGAATTTATTCAACAGGCTGGTTCTCCAGTGCAAAAATCGAGTCTTTGCAGAGTTCTCTAGGAATTCAACTTCTGATTAAGGTTGAACCTAATCCAATATTAAATAAGATAAGTATATTTCCGCTTGAGAGAAAACTATCAAATTCAAAATTAAATGAGATTTTTAATAATGATTATGGAAAGACCTTAAATCTCAATACTCTACAAATAAGGATTAAAGATATTAAGGATTGGTATAGTAGTCAAGGATACTCGTTGACAAGAATATTTGGTCCCAGTCGTGTAACTAAAGAAGGCAGAGTTGAACTTAATATTCAAGAAGGATATATTGCTGGCATTCAGATAAATTTTATAGATGAAGATGGAAATACAGAAGATGAAAAAGGTAAGTTAATAAAAGGAAAAACAAAGAAATGGGTAATTGAAAGAGAATTAATTACTAAAGTTGGAGATATTTTTAATAGAAACAAATTAGAATCAGATATTAAAAGATTATACTCAACGTCACTTTTTAATGATGTTAAAGTAACTCTTAAACCAGTAAGTTCTGAGCCTGGAAAGGTTATAGTTTCACTAGGAATAACAGAGCAAAGGACAGGTTCATTAACTGGAGGACTTGGTTATAGCGGAGGACAAGGTGTCTTTGGACAGATAGGATTGCAAGAGTCAAATTTGGTAGGGAGAGCATGGTCATCAAATATGAATTTGACTTATGGGGAATATGGAGCTCTCCTAAATCTTTCTTTATACGATCCCTGGATTAAAAATGATAAATATAGAACATCTTTAAGAACTTCATTATATTTAAGTAGAGAAGTTCCTCAAGAATTTAGAAGTGTAGATGGCGGAAGTATTCGAGGAGTTACAGATAGATATGAAGCATCTAATTCTGAATATAGTTACGATATTAATGAATCTCACGATTTAAATAATAATGGGACTTTAATTGGATCATTTAATGATCTTTCTTCAGCTCAGTCGACGGCACCACAGTTTAGCTGGTTTGATTATGAAGGCGATTCTATTGTCTTAGAGCGAACAGGAGGTGGCTTCTCTTTCGCACGACCTTTCAATGGTGGTCAGCCTCTGAAAAAGGTTCCTTGGAGTGTACTTATTGGTGCAAACTTCCAGAAAGTTAAGCCAATAGACTATGCCGGAGATAAAAGACCTTATGGCGTAGGATCAACAAATTTTATAGACGGTGAAGTTCCTGAGAATGAAGTTATTTGTGTTGCATACAATTGCGCTAATGAAAATACATTAGTTAGTTTTAAAAGTGCAGTTACTTACAATAATTTAGATAATTCAAGAAATCCAACCTCTGGAGATTATTTAAATATTGGTTCTGAGCAATTTATTAGTTTAGGTGAGAATTCACCGACTTTTAATAGAACTCGGGTTAGTTATTCTCGTTTTTATCCTGTTAATTGGCTGAAGTTTCATAAGGGTTGTCGCCCCAAGCCTGGTGAAAAATCAGATTGCTCACAATCGATAGGTTTTCAAGCAAAAATTGGAACAATTATTGGGGATTTACCACCTTATGAAGCATTTTGCTTGGGAGGAGCCAGTTCCGTTCGAGGTTGGAACTCTTGTGATCTAGGCGTCGCAAGAAATTTTGGAGAGGCAACAGGAGAATATAGATTTCCTATTTGGCGATTAGTTTCGGGAGTCCTATTTGTTGATGCAGGGTCTGATTTTGGTTCTCAATCAAATGTCCCAGGGAAGCCTGGAAAAATCCTAGAAAAACCAGGATCTGGTTTTTCTGTTGGACCTGGAGCAGTTGTTAATACACCTGTGGGCCCAATTCGTATTGAGGCGGCGACTCAAGATTTCAGTGGTAACTGGCGCTATAACATAGGAATTGGCTGGAAATTCTAGTGTTTTCCTTCCCCAATGACTATGAAGAAGGTTGGACGCTTCAAAATGAAATTAAAAAAGATGGTATTGGATTGCATACAGGTCTTAAATGCACAGTCATCATTAAGCCAACAGAATTAACTGGATTTCATATCTCTTTTTCAAATGAACCTAGTAAAGTTACCCTCATCGATATTTCGCAAGTAAGGAATACTCCTTTATGCACAACTCTTGATTTGAATGGAAAAAAAGTATCTACCGTTGAACACTTGTTGGCTTCATTACTTGGAGCAGGCTTAACTCATGCACATATAGAAATAACTGGCAGTGAGATTCCCTTGCTTGATGGATCTGGTATTGGTTGGATCGAGGAAATTCAAAATGTAGGAATGGTTAATTCTATTACATCTCCTAAGCCAAGGCCGGAACTCAAATCTCCTATTTTTGTCAACAAAGGAGAAAGTGTGATTTTTGCAATACCATCAAAAAAATTGAAATTAGTAGGTTTGATTGATTTCCCTTATAAGGCAATTGGACAGCAAATGTTTTCTATTGAGCTGTCTCCAAATAATTTTGTTAAAGAAATTGCACCTGCACGAACTTTTGGCTTTCTTGATCAGTTAGAAGAATTAAAGAAAGCTGGTCTAATTAAAGGTGGAGCTCTTGAAAATGCGTTGGTTTGTAACGGTGATTCTTGGGTGAATCCACCCTTGAGATTTGCAAACGAACCAGTGCGTCATAAATTGCTTGACTTGATTGGAGATTTAGCTTTTGTTGGATTACCGAAAGCGCAAATTTTTGTTTATAAAGGGTCTCATGCTCTTCATGCTGAATTTGCAGCTTCTCTTCAAAGGGTATTAACTTAATTAAATCTGATTTTGACTGAAATTTCTCCTTCCCAACCTCTTGTTTTAAATAGCGAGCAAATAATGGGGCTTTTGCCACATAGATATCCCTTTGCGCTTGTTGACAGAGTGATAGAACATGATCAAGGCAAGAAAGCTGTGGCAATAAAAAATGTCACTCTTAATGAGCCGCAATTTCAAGGCCATTTCCCTGGTAGACCACTAATGCCAGGAGTTTTAATAGTAGAAGCAATGGCTCAGGTAGCTGGTTTGATTGTTTCTCAAATGCCAGATCTTCCAAAAGGGCTTTTTGTGTTCGCTGGGATTGATTCGGTTCGGTTTAGGCGTCCAGTGGTCCCAGGAGATCAATTATTGATATCTTGTGAGTTGATAAGCATAAAAAGAAAGAGATTTGGGAAAGTCAAGGGAGAAGCAAAAGTGGATGGCAAGTTGGTTTGTTCCGGAGATTTGATGTTCTCTCTTGTGGATTGAATTGATGAGTGAAACTCAATCTTCTGAAAGCTTAATTGCAGATAACAAAGTAAATATTCATGAATTTGCAGACGTCTCTCCCAAAGCTGAACTTGGCAGAGGTGTATGTGTTGGTTCAGGCTCTGTTATTGGTCCAGATGTGATCGTTGGTCCTAATACTTGGATAGGAGCAAATGTAATTATCGAGGGGAAAGTAAAAATAGGATCTAATAATAAGATTTTCCCAGGAGCATGTATTGGATTAGAACCCCAAGATTTGAAGTATGGAGGAGATCCTACTAATGTTTTAATTGGAGACAATAATACTTTTAGAGAATGTGTAACTATTAATAGGGCCACCTTTGAAGGGGAGAAAACTATAGTTGGGAATCAGAATTTGTTAATGGCTTATTCACATTTAGGACATAATTGTGATATCGGAAACAGTGTAGTTATAGCTAATAGCGTGCAGATTGCAGGTCACGTTGTTGTTGAAGATAGAGCTGTTATTGGAGGTTGCTTGGGGATACATCAATTTGTTCATATTGGTTATTTAGCTATGGTTGGAGGTATGACAAGAGTTGATAGAGATGTTCCTCCATTTTGCTTAGTGGAAGGACATCCAGGAAGAATGCGGGGACTAAATAAAGTTGGGATTAAAAGGCACACTTTAGATAAAGAGAATAAAGAAGAATATCTACAATTGAAAAGAATTTGGAACTTATTGTTTAAATCTGAATATGTAATTGCTGATGGTTTAAAAATGGCAAGACAAGAAAATTTGTTAGAATCTTCCGCAAGATTCTGTGGATTTATAGAACTCTCTATTGGAAAAGGTAGAAGAGGTCCAATGCCTTATTTTATACCAACTAATAAATAATGAAGTTATTAATCAGCACTGGTGAAGTCTCTGGAGACTTGCAGGGAAGTTTATTGATAAATGCTTTAAAGACTAATGCCGAAAAAAGGAAAATTGAATTAGAGATAATTGCTTTAGGCGGTGAGAGGATGAAAGAAGCAGGAGCTAAATTAATATCTAATACTTCTTCAATAGGTGCGATTGGTTTTTTAGAAGCTCTTCCTTACGTTCTACCAACTTTAAATGCACAATCAAAAATTGACAATTACTTAAGTTCTTCCCCACCTGATGTAGTTGTTTTAATAGATTATATGGGGCCAAATATTCGACTAGGGTTAAAAGTAAAAAAAAAGTTCCCTAATATTCCAATAATCTATTATATTGCGCCTCAGGAATGGGCATGGAGATTAGGTGATTCGGGTACAACAGATTTGATTAGTTTTACAGATAAAATATTAGCTATCTTTGAAGAGGAGGCTATTTTTTATTCAAACAAGGGAGGAAATGTAAAGTTTGTAGGTCATCCAATGTTGGATTTCTATAGAAATATTCCTACTAGAGAAGAATCTTTGAAAAGGATAGGATTAAACTCGGATCAGAAACTTCTTCTTATTATCCCGGCTTCTCGAAACCAAGAACTTAAATATATTTTACCCACGTTACTAAAAGCAGCTAAGCTTCTTCAGGAAAAAGATCCTTCTATTACTGTTCTAATACCATCGGGATTAAATGAATTTGATGAACTATTAAATAATTCATTAAAAGAATATGCTCTTTCTGGAAGGATTATTTTGTCGAATGAAGTTGATGATTTAAAACCATTTCTATTTTCAGCGGCTAATCTCGCTTTAGCCAAGTCTGGGACGATAAATTTGGAATTGGCTCTAAACTCAGTTCCGCAAATCGTCGGATATAAAGTAAGTCGAGTTACTGCTTTCTTCGCAAGATATTTATTAAGATTTAATGTTAAATATATTTCTCCAGTTAATCTTCTTTTAAATAAAATGTTAATACCAGAGTTTATACAAGAGGATTTTAAAGCTGATAAAATCTTTGATGCAGCATTGAAAATCCTTGAAAATAATTCTACAAAGGAGGACATAAAGCAGGGTTATGAAAGATTGAAAGATAAATTAGGAAAACCTGGAGTTACAGATAGAGCATCAAACGATATTCTGGACTTATTAGTTAAATGATTGCTATGAATAAAATCTTCAGAAGACTAATAGTATTTTCTATTTTTCTGCAATTATTAATAGCTTGCCCTATGCAAGCATTTGCCGAATCAGAAGAAGCTATTTTTGCAGGTGGTTGCTTTTGGTGCCTAGAACATGATCTGGAAAAGCTTGATGGAGTCGTCTCTGCAGAAAGTGGATACTCCGGAGGCGATTTGATTAACCCCACATATCAAGATCATAGCGGGCATCAAGAAGTTGTGAAAGTTATTTTTGATTCTGATGTTATTAACTATAAAGATTTACTTAAGCAGTATTGGGTTAATATTGATCCTTTTGATAATAAGGGACAATTTTGTGATAGAGGTGATTCATATAAGCCAGTTATTTTTACATCTAATCAAGAACAAAAGCGTGATGCAAAAGAGAGTCAAGAAACTATATCTGTTGGATTGAATATACCCTTGGAGAAATTAAAGGTTGATATCGTTGAGTCAAAAGTCTTTTGGTTAGCAGAGAACTATCATCAAGATTTTGCAGTTAAAAATCCACTCAAATACAATTTTTATAGAACTAGTTGTGGTAGAGATAATAGATTAAAAAAAGTCTGGGGCGAATATAAGTAATAATAAAATAATTAATCTATATATTTAAAATTTATAGATTTTAGATTATTTGTGAATATATTAATTGGTGTCTAGACTCAATTCCTTGATCCAATTAACTAACGTTCTAACTCCATAACCAGTTGCACCCTTTGGAGTTATATCTCTATCTTTTTCTGTCCAACATGTACCTGCAATATCAATGTGCGCCCATGGAATGCTTGAATTCACAAATTCTTTGAGAAACAAGGCAGCAGTAATTGACCCGCCTGGCCTAGGCCCTGTGTTTTGCAAATCAGCAATAGTAGATTTAATTCCAGATTTATATGAATCTTGCATTGGCATTCTCCAAATACCCTCTCCGGCTTTACCCGCAGCTTTCGTTAATTGCTCAGAAAGCTGATCATTGTCAGTCCATAAACCTGCTATTTCATCTCCTAATGCAATGACACAAGCCCCAGTAAGAGTGGCTAGATCTACAATAGCGTCAGGCTTTAGTTTGCATGCATAAACCAAAGCATCAGCTAAAGTTAATCTTCCTTCTGCATCGGTATTGTTTACTTCAATGGTTTTCCCATTCGAAGCTTTGATGATATCTCCAGGATGTAATGCAGAACCGTTAATCATATTTTCGCAAGCAGCAACAATAAAATGAACCTCGATGTTATTTGGTTTTAATTCTGCGATAGCTCTGGCTGCTCCGAGAACAGAAGCACTCCCTCCCATGTCGTACTTCATTTTTTCAATTTGAGAGGCACCTACTTTTAAGTTGTATCCACCAGAGTCAAAAGTTAAGCCTTTGCCAATTAATACGACTTTGTTTTTTGCATTTTTTGGAGAATATTTTAAATGTATAAAATTAGGATCTAGATCTGATCCTTTAGCAACTGCTAAGTAAGCTCCCATTCCTTGATTTTCACATTCTTTTCTATCTAGAACTTTCAAATTAAGATCATAATCATTGGCTAACTTTTCAGCCTCTTTCGACATTTGATATGGAGTAAGAAAATTGGGAGGAGCTGAAACAAGTTCTCTTGCAAATTTAACTCCTTCGCAGATTGGATTTATTTCATCAATGGCTGATTTAGTGGTTTTGATGTCCAAACCTATCAATTCAACTTCATCTATTGGAGTAGGTTCTTTTGGCTCTGATTTGAATCTAAAATCTTTAATAGATGACAATCGAACGGCCTCGCCAACTGCGCATGCAGCGGAGGAAGGGTCAAATGCATCCCAAGGGAAAAATATTCCTAACTTTTTTTCATAGCCTGAAACTTGACGAGTGCCAATTGAAGCTGCTTTCCGCAGATCATCAATTCTAAGAGTATCGGCCTTGCCTAAGCCTAAAAAAATTACTTTTTTAATTTTGCCTTCTATGAGTTCAATTGATAATTTCTGATTTTTTTTGCCTTTGAATTTTGAATCAATAAACCTTTGGCTCAAAAAAGTATCTTTTATTATTGTCTTAAATAAATTAATTTGACTTTCGAGTGCTTCTTCCAAAATCCCAGCAATAAGAACTGAACCTGACCATTCGTTAATTTCTTTGGAAACTGCTGTAATTTGCATTTAATTTTTATACTTGTATGTATGATAACAATTTTTTACTAATTGATTTGAGAAGTAAATGGCGTTGCCCATATTTCTCTTGTCTCTTTATTAAATGGTGGAAGCCAAGTTTGGATAAGCTTTTGTTCTAATTTTCTTCTCTCCTTGGTTTTAATTGGAACATCAAGCCAAAAACGAATGCTTAACTTGGTTGTCATATTTGCTTTATATAGAGAATCTGAATAACTTGAAAGATAATTCTTACAGTCATGTTCCCCTTTCCACCTTTTTTCTGCAGAAACTGTTTCTCCAATATATAAAATTATATTTTCACCAGAATCAATAATTTTATCCATTACAAAATAAACTGCAGGTCCCTCATGCATTGCTTTTGGCCACCTCCAAAAACTTAAAGGTAAAGGAGTAAGCTCAATTGGATTGAAAGATGAATTTAACTCATCTGAACTAGATTCAAATAGTGAAAATTGATTTACATCTATATGGCCGGATTTAAAAATGGGAGATTGATGAGTAATGATTTTTACTTGCCATTCCTTAATTATTTTTTTGTCAATAAATACATCTTGAAGAGTACCTTTGCCTGGAAAATTTAAATTATTATTGTTAAACAAATCACATTGACGAATTAATTTTTTCATTTTAAAAAGGTTAAAATAAAAAATGATATTCAATTAATATTTTTATCATGATATAACTGGGATTTTCTATTATATGGAGTGAGAACAATTTGAGCTTAGCTTGTAAAGTTCAGATAAAAAGTGTTTTTCTTCATTAGTAAGTTTTTATGTTATTTGAATAAGAATTATATTTTTTTGGTGGTGTGGCTATTTACACTTCCAAAACAAATGCTTTTAGGTTGGAATGGCCTAAAATGAATAGTAGATTTAAGTGTTACAATCAGTGGTAGTCTTTGAATTAAAATCGAGCAATTGTTCTATCAGCTTGGGTTAAGGATATGAGTTTTTTTGAGTCCGAAATTGTTCAAGAAGAGGCAAAAAAACTTTTCACTGATTATCAGAATCTGATGCAATTAGGCTCTGATTATGGGAAATTTGATAGAGAGGGGAAAGTAATGTTTATTGATACCATGGAAAATTTAATGGAAAGGTATAAAGTTTTTATGAAACGATTTGAACTTTCAGAAGATTTTCAGGCAAAAATGACAGTAGAGCAATTAAAGACTCAGTTGAGTCAATTTGGGATTACTCCTGATCAAATGTTTGATCAAATGAATAAAACTTTGGTGAGAATGAAATCAGAATTGGATAAATGATTTTTAACCTTTTTAATGCTTAGACTATGTTAGATAAAATCAATGCATTACCGGATTGGATCTCTAGAGGTTTAGATGATCTTTTCCCTAATGATAATTCAGGAGATTCAGATCAAAGCTTTCTAAAAAGATTAGAACTTTCATCTGTAGATAAAAAACCTTTACGCGTAAAACTTGGAATTGATCCAACAGGAACTGATATTCATATAGGTCATAGCATTCTATTTAGAAAATTGAGAGCTTTCCAAGATGCTGGACATACGGCAATACTTATAATCGGAGATTTCACAGCAAGGATTGGAGACCCAACTGGAAAGAGTAAAACTAGAATTCAGCTTTCAAAAGATGAGGTTGAATCAAATGCATTAAATTACCTTGAGCAATTAGGATTAGGTAAAGAACCTAAAGATTCATTACTTGATTTTTCAACTCCTAGTCGCATAGAAATCAGAAGAAATAGTGAGTGGCTTGAAAATCTTAATTTGTCTAAAGTTATAGAACTTTTATCAAATTCAACAGTTGGTCAAATGCTGGCTAAGGAAGACTTTAGTAATCGATATAAATCTGGCACTCCTATATCTCTTCATGAATTTCTCTATCCGCTTCTTCAAGGATATGATTCAGTTGCAATCAATTCTGATGTGGAACTTGGTGGTACAGATCAAAAATTTAATATTGCTATGGGACGAGATCTACAAAGAGCTTTTGGACAGAAACCCCAATTTGGAATGCTATTACCTATTTTAGTTGGATTAGATGGGACACGAAAAATGAGTAAAAGCTTAGACAATTTTGTAGGAATAAATGAAGATTCATTATCTATGTATTCAAAATTAGAAAAGGTTCCAGATGATTTGGTTCTTACATATTTAAATTTACTAACTAATGAAAACTTAAAAGAATTAAGTTCAAACCCAAGAGAGGTTCAAAAATTCATGGCTTTAAAAATAACATCTAATTTTAAAGGAATTGAGGCAGCCCAAAATGCTCAATTTAATTCTGAAAAATTAGTTTTAGGTACTAAAGATTCTCTTGAGGAGATACCAGAAGCATCAGCTTCTAATGTAAATTTTCCAGCTAAAGCATTTTATTTATTTAGTAAGATGGAAATGTGTTCAAGTAGCAGTGAAGCAAGAAGACAAATTCTTGGAGGAGGAGTGAGAATTGATGGAAAAAAAATTATGGATCCTAATTTAGAATTTCAAACTCCAGATGATCTCATAGGAAAAATATTACAAGTAGGAAAGAAAAAATTTCTTCGTGTTTCAACTTGATAGATCGTTATGAAAAATATTGATAATCCAAGTGAAAAAATAATTATTGCTTTAGATGGTATGGATAAAGATGATGTTGTCAAGTTATTGGAAAAAATACCTGAAATTGTCTGGGTTAAAGTTGGACTCGAGTTGTTTGTTAGTGAAGGACCAGACATATTATCAATGTTAAGAGATAAGGGTAAAAAAATATTTTTAGATCTTAAGTTTCATGATATTCCTACAACAGTTGCTAGAGCATGTTTCGCCGCATCACAAACTGGTGCTGAATTTATTTCTTTGCATGCTTGCGCTGGGATGAAGGCTCTAAAGATGGCCAATGAAGCGGCACATGAAGGGGCCGCTAAAGTTAATATAATACCCCCAAAACTTTTGGGAATTACAATATTGACTAGTTGGACTCGTGAAAGTTTTTCTAATGATCTTCTAATTAATCAATCAATAGATCAACGTGTTAAGCACTTAGCAGAAATTGCGTCGAACTCTGGTTTAGGAGGATGTGTCTGTAGTCCTAAAGAGGTTCAATTTCTTCGTAAAGCTTATCCTGAGACTTTTGAGTTGATAACGCCAGGAATTAGGTCATTAGGTTCAAATGTTAACGATCAATCTAGGGTCTCTGATGCATCCGAAGCTATTAAGATGGGAGCATCAAAGTTAGTTATAGGTAGAGCAATCACCCAATCAAATGATTCTGTTTATATGTTTAAAAGTTTTTGCGATAAGATTATTATTTAATTTCTTAGAGCTTTCCGATTCTTGGCTCTTTACCCTTAATTAGTCTGACTATATTCTCTCTATGTCTCCAAATTACTAATATCATAGCTAATAGTGAAATAATTAAAAATGGTAAAGAAATATTTGAATTACTAAAGCTTATAAACATTATTAAAGGTAGAGCTAATGCTGAGCTAATACTAGCAAGTGATACTATTCTAAATAATGTAATCATTATTATAAAAACACCTAAAGTGGCAAGTCCAACTTGCCATGAAAGTCCAAGAAATATTCCTAATCCTGTTGCTACAGCTTTACCACCTTTCCAATTAAGCCAGACAGGCCAAATGTGACCAATTAAAGTTGATAGACTTATAGCTACTTGCCAAAAATCATTTAGTAGGAAATATTTAGCTAATAAAATAGATAGAACTCCTTTGAATACATCTAGTAGAAAGACTGTAATTGCTGCACGCTTTCCTATATGTCTTAATACATTTGTTGCTCCTGTAGACCCAGAACCTAATGAACGAATATCAATTCCTTTAGCAATTCTTCCAGCTAGATAACCACTAGGAAAAGATCCAAATAAATATCCTAAAAATAGAATTAAAAGATTCAAAATAATTTCAATTGGAATTTTTATATTAATCCATCATCTTCATAAATTTCATTGGGACTTCCTGCAAAAGCAAGCCAAATAGGAAACTGAAGAATTGGAATTTCTACATTAATTTCAGCCGCATCAATAATTATCAAAGGCAACTCACCTCTTTCTTCAAGTCGATCTGCTCTTTCAATTAGTCCATCGGAACGCTCGAAAAGAACTATTCCGCTATTTGGCCCGAAATCCTCACGGGTAAGTCCTAATGAATCTTGGAGACATCTTCTCCATTCTCCCAGTCGCTCTGGTTGACTCGCTAAAACTAAAGTCTGAAATTGTTCGCCGTATAATTCACCTAAAATTGCAATGATCGCTGCGGTAAGTAAAGCATTCTTTGATCTACTCCCTCTGCTTGGTTGAGCGCCTCTTCCACCCATACTGAAGAACCAATCTTCAAGCATTTCAATATCAATTGATTCAAGACTCCTTCTAAGTTTCCAAGGCTCAGCATAGAAATCGGGTTGTTCTAGAAATTGACTAAAGCAGTTTCTGATTAAAGTCTCGTCAGGTTTGAATGTATCAGAAACAGCAGAGATAACTTCTTGCTCTTTAGAAGGCTCAATTTTTATATTCTCATCAAGTGGCGATGGCTTAACTATTACTGGCGGAACAACAAGCTCTAGTTGCTCAGCTGAATGCGCTAGATCTTGTAATGCACCAGTTAAATATTCCTGAAAACCTTTAACTTTTCTAGCTATTGAATCAGATTGGCCAGTGAATGAGCTTTTAAGTTCAGTTTCAATTTGTACTTTCTTTTGAGAAAGTTCATCTAACTCTTTCTCTAACTTCTGACGTGAAAGCTGAAGATCTTTAAGCGCAATATCAATTAAAGGCTGTGTCTGCGCGCTAGAGGCTTTTTGATTGTTTTTAGCACTAATTACACTTTGTGAGTTGGTTTGCTTCTCGAGTGGTTTTTGAGATGTATTTTTTATTGAAGAAGAATTGTCCACAGAAATATTCTGTTTTGAATTTTGTTTCTCTCTAGATAGATTTTCTTCGGATTCCATATTTCAAAAACTTCAATTAAGTTTTAGATTTTTATGAGTCTACTTCTTTTTGTATTTCTAAATCCTTGACCCTTAACCTTAGCTGTTCTTCTAATGAGTTGACCTCAAAAAGTATAGGCAATAGATGAGGGCTTGCTTCTTCTCTAAAATAAAGAAAACCTGGCAATTTAGGTAATATAATTCTCCATGCTATCCAATTTTTAAATGGAAATCTTCTTAATTCATTCCCAAGTTGCATGACAATTAAATCGTCCTTGGTAAATTTTAGTTTTAAGGTAAATGATTGCAGTAATAGGAAAAATCCAAAACTGCTGATTACAATAGTTGGCCAAGGATGAAATGGTGTTATTAAGAATAATAAACCAACCAATATTATGAAGATGGGTAAACGATAAGAAGGCGATAAAATCACACTATCGTTATCAACAAGATTTTCAGAAGTCATGGGTTATTAGCCAAAAAGAACTTGGGTGAGTAAAACATCTACTAAAGAAACGGTTATTAGAGTCATTACTACTGCTCCAGTAGTACTTGAACCTACTTCTTTTGGCCCGCCTCTTGTGGTTAATCCCCATCCGCAAGCAATAATTGCGATTAAGAGACCAAACACTAATGCTTTAACAAGCATAAAAGGAAGATCAGATGTTATCAGCCATTCCCTAACTGAATTCCAAAAGATGGTTGGTGGGATTTGATAGAGAATAGTACTGCTAAATTGACCACTAAATAAAGCGATAGAAAAAAATAGTAAGCATTGAATTGGCGCCATTACAACCATTGCGCATAGCCTTGGAACAACTAGATATTCAACGGGATCTGTTTGTAACATTGTAATAGCATCTATTTGCTCAGTAACTTTCATTGTTCCTATTTGAGCAGCATAAGCAGTTGCAACTTTTCCAGTAAGAAGAGTTGCTGTAAGTAAAGGAGCTATCTCTCTTGCCATACCAATTGCCAAAAGTCCTCCAACTGCAGAACCTAACCCTTGTTTACTTAATTCTGCTGCGACTTGAATATTGAAAACAGTTCCTGCTGCAATGCCTGTTATTAAGACGATGAGGAAGCTTCCTGGTCCTGCCTCCATTAATTGATCTATTAAATCTGATTTATTGATATTCCCTTTGGCGATTGATGCAATTGCTTGCCCTCCAATTAAAATACTGCTAAAAAATCTTCTTAGCCAACGAGGTGAGTAGTTCATTAACTTAATCTTCTAGATTTGAAATCTAAACTTCGCCAAGGTTTCATAGCTATTAATCCAGCAATTACTAGTAAAGAAGGTATTAATCCCATGCACAATCTAATGGTAATAATTGCTGTTAGAGGTTGATCTAAGTCTTCAAGACTTGATAAGCAATTAGTGGATGACTTATATCCTGATAAAGATAAAAGAACTCCTAGAAATTGAACGCTTAAACCAATACCTATTTTCTGAGTGAAAACCATCCATGCTGTATATATTCCTGAAGGCTTTTCGGGATCTTGATCAATAGCATCAGGTAGTAAAGACCAAGGAATAAGATATGCTGTTGAAGCTCCAAACCCTACTAAAATAATTATTAATAAAAGAATCAACAGCTTTATACCTTCAATATTGCTAAAGGATAATAAAGAATTGATACTGACTCCTTTAGATATTGGGGGCATAAATATAACTAAAAGGCAGGCTAATACCCATATTCTTCCACCCTTGAATAGTGCTGATATTCTTCCATATTTATTAGAGTAAAAGCTCCAAAACTGTAGACCTAATAGAGTGCTAATTTGAAATGGTATAGGGATCCATTTTGAAATTTCTATTGGAACAAGCATTACTTGCTCAAGATAGATTAAGGAGACAGTTTGCATTAATTGCAGTCCGCACCAAAGCAGCAAGTAAAGAGCAATAATTCGTGTGAAAAGTTTATTATTTAAAACTCTTTTTAGTTGCTGATTAAAAGGTTCTGATTGAGAAGTTGGCTTTCTGGCTTTTTTAGCAAATGGGGCTAGTCCCCAGCAAGCAATTAATGTGGTAAAAGTAGCAATAATTCCTGTTACTCTTCCCATTGAAGTATAACCTTCTACTCCTTGAGATAAGAAGCCTGCAGCCACTATTAATCCAGTGGTCCCAGCTATAATAGATCCAGTGAATCTTGCAGCATTTAGTCTTGTTCTAATAGCTATATTTTCAGTTAGCTCAGTAGATAATGCTGCAAAAGGTAGATTTACAGCTGTATAAGCTGTCATCAACAAAATTGCTGCGAATACGTAATATGTTGTTTTCGCATCTATATCTCCTGGAGGGACCCACCACATTGCTGCAAGGAATAAACCAAGTGGAACAGCACCTCCTATCATCCATGGAAGCCTTGGCCCCCATCTTGATCTGGTGCGATCACTCATCCATCCAATTAGAGGATCATTTATCGCATCCCAAAGCTTTGAAACCATGAGAAGCGAGCCTGCAATAAATGCAGGAATTCCTGCAGCACAAGTAAAAAAAAGAAATAGATAAGTACCTAACTGTATTGCAGCTAATCCCGTTCCAGCATCTCCCATTGCATAAGAGATCATTAGTCTTGTGCGAGTATTTCCTTCGTAAAGCGATGTGGAATTAGTCACTCTTTTTTGGATAATGGAACTCGCAAGGTAATAATGTAGAATGAAGAATTAACATTTACTTCAACAGGGAGTAGTTTTTTAGTTCTAGCGCGGGCGTAGTTTAGTGGTAAAACCTCAGCCTTCCAAGCTGATGATGCGGGTTCGATTCCCGCCGCCCGCTTGAATTTGATTCTCATAGGTTAATTTTTTTTGAATACTCGCTTGAGACCATAAGAACAAGACTGTTACTTTCAATCCGCACATTTGATTGATTAGTTAGAGGTTTTTGGGAGACTTTTTTAGTTTTCAAGATAGAGGTATCAATGTATTTTTTCCAAGGAGAAATTGGGGTTGGCAAGTCAAAAAGCATTGATTCTTTGTAAGCATTAAAGCCAAGCCAGATTGCTGAGCCATCATTGTTTTTGTTAATGCTAAATCCAAGAGTATGTGACCAGTCACCCCAGTCGGGTTTATTAACTTTAATGCCATGCCACTGAATCCAAAAATGAGATGTTTTGACCTTGGTATTATTTTTTTGACAATCATAAATACAATCAGGACTGAAAAATTCAGATAGTTGTTTCCTTAGAGATATCAGCTTTAATACAAATTCTTTTAAGTCATGATCCCAATTATTGTGATTCCAATCCATCCAACCAAGTGGGTTGTCTTGACACCATGTGTTGTTATTACCTCCTTGGCTTCTACCTAATTCGTCTCCCATCAAAATCATTGGCACTCCTGGGGATAAAAGAAGTGTTGCCAGAAGATTTCTTTGTTGTTTTTGCCTTAAATTATTTATTTCTTTATCAGTCGTTGGTCCTTCAACTCCATAATTATAACTATTATTATCGTTCTCCCCATCTCTATTATTTTCTCCATTTGCAAGGTTATGCTTTTTGTTAAAACTTACTAGATCTTTTAATGTGAATCCATCATGAGAGGTAATGAAATTAATGCTAAATATATTTGCTAAATTATTATCATTATATAGGGACTTATTCCCTATTAATCTATCTTTAAGTGGCCAGATTGTGCCTTTATCTCCTTTCCAAAATCGTCTAATATCATCTCTAAAATGACCATTCCAAGTTCTGAATTGTTTCGCTGGAAAATCACCTAGTTTGTAAAGCCCACCACAATCCCAAGGCTCACTGATTAATTTCACATCGCTTAGTTTAGGATCTGCTTCTATTTCTTCAAATAAGGGAGGTTTATCTAAAGGAATTAAATTTTCGCCTCTACTCAAAGCAATACCTAAGTCAAAACGAAATCCATCAACACCTAACTCAATTGCCCAACAACGCAATGATTCCAATATTAATTTTCTAACTAAAGGACGATTGGCGGCAATACTATTTCCACATCCACTTACATCTTGGTAATTTTCCTTTTCATCTTGATGGTAGTAAGTTTTAGGACCAAAATTTTTCCAACTTATACTTGGACCATCTTGATTCCCTTCTGTTGTGTGATTATAAACAACATCTATTAATACTTCTAGCTCATTATCATGGCAAACTTCTACCAACTGTTTAAATTGTTCCCTCGCTTCCAATGGATTACAACTATCTACAAAACCTTGATGTGGTGTGAACCAATTGATAGGGCTATAACCCCAATAATTAACAAGTCCTTCAGGGGCATCATTAGAATCAAAAGCGAATACCGGAAGTAATTCAATAGATGTAATACCAAGACTTTTAAGATAAGGTATCTTTTGAATTAATCCTATAAATGTACCTTTCTTGCTTTCACTAATCTTTGAATCACTACTTTTAGTAAACCCACCAACATGTAATTCATAAATAATAGTTTTATTCCATGAATGTTTAGGCCTCGGATGAGATTTGAAATTAAAATAATCTCTTTTAGTTACTACTCCCTTTAGGCAATTAGCATAACCATGATTCACTTTTTCCTTATAATCCCTTATGTAATTTCCCCACCCTGTAATTGCTCTAGCACATGGATCTAAAACAATATTATGTTCGACAGCTTTTTGGCCGTCAATTGATACTTTGTATCCATATAATGTTCCTTCAGCTAGGCCCTCTATTTCAACGTGCCAATAATCTCCAGATCTATTTTTATGATCTAAGGGTATTGTTTCTTTTGCATACTCGTCATCTTCATTCTGGAAGATTAATAATTCTACATTTGTAGCATGTGGTGCTGCGATAGAAAAATTAACCCCATTAAGAGTAACTGAGCTACCCAAAGGCCATGCTGAACCAGCTTTTACTTTTCCCAATTGTGTTTGTCCTTTATAAAAATAATCAAGTAGTTTTCCCTTCAAGGTAGTTGGTTAGTTTGTTTTTACAAGTTATAAAAAACGAAATTCAATCTTAATAGGAACTTGTATTAGGTATTTGATGCTTCTAAAAATGAATACTAAATCGTTTCGGTGAGAGAACTTCATTATTTTGTTGCAATCTGGGTTTTGAACAGAGTTCAATCAGATTCTTATTCCAATTGAAAATCAAAATTTTAGAGCTTTTAGGGATTACAGCTTCAAAATGGATGTCCTAGAGCTAAAAAATAATCTGATTTTTCATTTATTATTCTCTTTTTTAGTCTGGGTATTATTTTGTAATACCAATAAATGTGCTGTTCTGCAGACCTTTGTTAATTCATGAGGGTTTCATTGATTGTCTGATTTTTGTTAGAAACAATAATAAATTTCACACTTCAGAGCTCTTCTTAGGAATGAATGTGGAAACACATCTTTTCAGAAGTCTTTCCCTGACAAGCTTCTTGGGGAAAATAGAAAACTTGCATCTTTCTTAAGCTATCTAGTTCGAATTTTTCAAAGATTATTTAATGAAGAAAAAATGCAGAGATGTTTTTTAGAAAGCTTACTGTCACAAGCCCTTTGGGTTGCAGGTAAGTGATTTGCTCCATACGATTAGCAAGATTGAGTTTTTTGGAAACTAATTACATATTGGTTTCCCTCCCCTTTTACTCCCTGCTACATACAATCCTTCCAATGAACAAAGCAGATTTAGTCAACCTGGTTGCTGCTCGTACAGAGCTAACTAAAACAGACGTCTCTCTGGTAGTTGATGCCGCCATAGATACAATTATTGATTCTGTAGTGGAGGGTAAGAAAGTCTCCATTCTGGGGTTTGGCTCATTTGAGCCCCGCGATCGTTCTGCTCGTCAGGGACTAAACCCTAAAACTGGAGAAAAGATAGCAATACCTGCTAAGCGAGTCCCTGCTTTTACAGCTGGTAAATTGTTTAAGGACCGTGTTCAGGGATGAGTTTTTAAAAAGCTGTTTTGCTTACTTACCTTTTTCTTTTTAAAAAGGGACTCTTTAAAAATGAGTCCCTTTTTTTTGTGAAAATCTAAACTTTGTATGATTAAGAAAATAAGCTTTCTTTTTTTTTACTCAGGTATTGTTAGTCATACTAAAACAATTATCAACACATTCTATTGGAGATGATGTTTTGATTAGTTATCGATTTGAAAAAATTAAACTCATATTTGTTTTTTTTATATATATATTCATTCCTTTAAATCCACTGATAGCAAAAGATTCCAAAGAATATATGGAAATAGATATTCTGGTATTGAGATGTTATAAAGACATTAAATTATGCAAGGAAGTATTATTTAAAATAAATGACTATCAAAAAAGTGCTGCAATAAATAAAAAGTTTTCTTGTCAAACTAGATTACTAGGTTTAGAGGCGAATTTAATAATGGCTATGAATTCTAATTTCAAAAGAAAAGAAGCTAAAAGTATTTTTGACTCTATCAAGAAATATTGCTAAATAAAATCAGAAAACTGATCACTTGAATCTTGATTTCTGACTTAGTTAACAAACTAATGTGAAAAACCAGAGCAAAACATGTTTTTATTTGATTTGCCTAAGTAAGCTTAGAACTATAAAGATAAAAAAATTCCTCTAACTAAGAAAATGGGATCCAAAGCTTTTAATTCCAAAAAAACTAATGATAAGGCAACCAAGACAAATAAGGTTAAGGACAATAAGTTTAAGAAATTAACTACTAATGATCCAGATGTGTTAGTTAACCTGCCCGCTGGCATGAAATATAAAGTCCCAGGTAAGCGCCAGAGAGTTATTATTGGCTCAATAGTAATTGGTTTAAATGTCTTATTAGTTATTAGTGTACTTGTTTACTTTTACAATCCTGCATTTCAAGAGTTTGTTTATAATTTTGGACGATGATAGCGGTTTTATAAACCTAATATTTTAATCATTAGGAACAATTCAGTGAGATTTCTAAAAATAGTAAGATATTACTAATAAAAAATAAAAGTAAAGTTTGACTAAGAATTTGTTTTTGAGTTCAGAGATAGAAACTCTATATTTTAATGTTTTAATAGATAAATTTTACTAGTAATGGTCCAAAAAAGAAGCCAGGAGAAGAAGGCGAAAAAGATCCCTCAACAGCGAAAGACAACTCTTAAATGGGGAACTAATGGGGAGCTTTCAGCACTCGATATGGTTCGCATATTGGACCGTTTAAATGATCAAGATTTAACTGAATGTGAGATACCTTTAGAAACAGTAAAAGAGAAAAAATTATAAATTCTTTTTTTTGTCTACGAGAAAAGCTAATATATCATTAATAATTGATTAGCTTTTATGAAAATAAGCATTGCGTTAATTTCAATAATTGCAATAATTCTTGGATATTTATATTTTTTTACTGGTTATAAATCTGCTTTTGAAGCTGATCAGCAATGTCATTATGAATTACGATTGCAATCTGTTGAACTAGAAGGCTTGGGTTGTGATCACGATCTAGAAACTAATCAATGGATTCTTTATCAGAAAGGAATCAATGACAAGCCTTCTCAAGTAGTTGAACGTTATCGTTATTAACTTATAAATTTGTTATTGATAGTTGGGAAAATATATATGGCAATAATTGATGAGAGAAAGGCTGTAATTATAAATGTTGCAAACTGACCTATTGATCCTGGAAGATATGTATTTTGAAGGAAATAAAAATCAATAAGTGAACCAATTGTTCCCCAAATAATTACCCAAGCAGATACATAAGAGACACCAACTAATGTTTTTTTATTCATAGCTTTTAAAAAGCAAGTAAGTTAATGGAATAAATATAATATAAAGATTTGATTTCTAGCTAATTCCAAAAATTTTTAGCGTTGCTGGTTCGCCACCAAAAGCTAATTCAGTGAGTATGAGCATTAAAAAACCGATCATAGCAACTCTGGCATTAACGAGTTCAGCATTCTCATTAAACCCAAAAACTTGTTTTACCTCTTCGCCTTTGTTATTTATCCATTTAGGGTAGGAATTGAGGTTTTGACTTGGATCAACTAGTTTAGAATCATTCTTGTTTTGAATTATTTCGGTATCATCTAGGTCTGAATTGATACTCTGATTATTGGTTTCTGAATCATTCTCGGACATTTGAGTTTAAGATTATTCTATATGTCTAATTATAATCTATTTTGAAAGGAGTTTTGTCTTTTCGATATGTGGCCATATCTTTTAGATCTTTGAAATCATTAACTTTAAGCATCATTTAGAAAATATTCTAAATTTTTAATGAGAATCAGTAAAAATAATAATAATATTATATTAATTAGAATATTATTATTATTTTGTATGTATTAACAGTTTATATTCTTTATACAAAAAAAGAAAAGAGTTGTTTAAATGTGAAAAAGATTTTATTTTGTTCCTTATTAAGTTTTGTTTGACTATTAATTGATAGCTTGTCTTTTGCTCATTTTTTTGCTAAAAAATATTATATGGTTTTCCAAAATGAAAAGTGCCAGTCCTATTAGTATTATTTTAGATTCAATTTGCTTTTTTATTCTTTATCTTCAAGAACTAATAAAAGAACTTATGTTTGTGTATAAAATCAAGCTTGTTTGGTAACTATGTTGTTAAATCTTACTTGGCTAATTCCTGGTATCCCATTAATTGCATCTTTTTTTATAGCTCTGCTCTTATTAAGTTTTAGCAAAACAATGAACAGGCTTACAAAGCCAGTTTCTTATTTTATTATTATCAGTTTATCCTTTTCTGAGATATTTAATTTTATTTTATTCAAAAAAAATATAGTAGGAAGTAATCTTTTTTTTCGAAGTAATTTTGAATTAGTTGTTGATAGATCATCTTTATTGTTTTCCGAATCAATAGGTTTAATCTTCTTATTAATTATGCTTTTTTCAGTTGCCAAATTAGAAAGAAGAATTGGTTATGTTAGGTACTTTGTTTACCTAGGGCTGTTAAGTGGATTAGTTTATTTATTCTCTTTTAGTGGCAATTTATTTCACAATTTTTATGATCCATTGATATCATCTATAGATAAGATAGGTATTTCTTTTTAGGGAAATTATTTGATAAGCTATTGTGCTTAGTGAAAAATGATTTGAGGTTAAATAATTTATGATTTTATTCTATCTTGTCATAATATCAATGTTGTAATAAAATAAAAATAATTTAAGGATTTAAGGATTTTACTTTGAGCGTAAATTCATCTTTAGATCTTCCAAGTAATATTGCATTAGTACATGAGTGGTTTACTCCAAGATCTACAGGAGGTGCGGAGAATGTTGTTCAGATAATTGATGATTTGTTAACTGAGATTGCATCACAGCCAGAACTGTTTTCTTTGGTTAATGATGAAAGGTTAGAAAAAAATAGCTGGTTATTTAATCGAAAAGTAAAAACTAGCTTTATCCAAAAATTACCATTTGGGATTTCACATGTTCAACAATATTTACCCCTTTTGCCTTTTGCAATTGAGCAACTCGATTTAGAGGGATATCCATTGGTCTTAAGCAGTAATCATCTTGTCGCTAAGGGTATTTTGACATCACCTGATCAACTTCATATTAGTTATGTCCATACACCTGTTAGATACGCTTGGGATCAAATGAATATATATTTGAAAAGATCTTTTTTAAGAAGAATTGGTTTAGGGCCGTTAATTAGATGGCAATTGCATGCTTTGAGGCAATGGGATCAATTAAGCAGCTCAAGAGTAGATTACTTTCTGGCCAATTCTAATTTTACGGCAAAAAGGATTTGGAAGTATTGGAGAAGGCGTTCAGAGGTTCTACATCCTCCTGTAGATGTAAATCGTTTTGAATGGAATAGGCCTAGGGAAGATTTCTATTTAAGTGTCTGTAGATTGGTTCCTAATAAAAGGGTTGATTTACTTGTTAGGGCTTTTAATAGACTCAAATTACCTTTAATAGTTGTTGGCGACGGAGTGGAAAAGGAATATTTACAAGAGCTTGCAGGTCCAACTGTTCAAATTATTGGATTTCAAGGCAAAGAGAAGATTGAAAGTCTAATGAGCAGATGTAGGGCCTTTGTTTATGCTGGTATTGAGGATTTTGGAATAGCTCCTGTGGAGGCGATGGCCTCAGGAGCTCCTGTGGTTGCTTTTGGTAAGGGAGGGGTCTTAGATACGGTTAAATGTTTTCATTCTGATTCAGACAAAAGAGCAACTGGCCTTTTGTTTTCTTCTCAGACAGTAAAGTCCTTGGTTGAAGCAATCGAATTTTTCAAGGAAAAGCAACTTTGGAGAGATTTAAATCCTGAGTTAATTAGAGATTGGAGTAATTCTTTTTCTCAAGATTCTTTTAAAGATAAATTTGCCAAAACCTTAAATAGAGCTTGGAGGGAGCATGTCAATTCTTGTGACATTGCTACTAGTGACCTTAGTTCTTCATCATGAAAATCCTAATTAAGTATGTTGGATATTGATTGAGGTCTTTGTTTAACTACCTCAATAATTTGTGCAAACTAATCCTAGAAAATCTTTATTACGATGGTCTGAGTTCCGTAAAGGCTCGCCAACAATTCCGTATGAAGTCATTTCAAAAGAACCCTCCTGTTTGCCTGCTTTAGAAATAATAAGAAATCAAAGTCGATCTGGCCGCACATTAAAAAGGATAGGAGATATTGTTTTTTCTTTGATTATTTTAACCTTAGGCTCACCAATATTTATCTTAATTGGGATATTAGTAAAGTTAAGTTCTCCCGGTTCAGTTTTTTATATACAAAAAAGAGTAGGTAGAAACTATAAAGAATTTGGATGTATAAAGTTTCGTACTATGTATAAAGATGCTGATGATTTACTACCAAACTTATTAGAGAAATATCCCCTTATGAGAAAGGAATTTGAAAATGATTCTAAATTACGTCAAGATCCAAGAATAACAAAATTAGGAAGATTTCTTCGACGATCTAGTTTAGATGAATTACCCCAATTCCTTAATGTTTTAAAAGGGGAAATGAGTGTTGTTGGACCAAGACCAATAGTTAGTAATGAGACTATTAAATATAGTCTTTTTATGGAAGAGGTTATATCAGTTAGGCCAGGTCTAACTGGATTATGGCAGGTTAGTGGTAGGAATAACCTGAGTTATAAAAAAAGGGTTGAATTAGATTTATTTTATGCAAGAAATAGAAATTTCATACTTGATTTAGAAATCATTATTCTTACTTTAGGCGTTTTACTCTTTCCAATGGATAGAGGTGCTTTTTGAATTTATAAGTTTATAAATTTTATTATCAAGTAAAAACCTAGAATCCAAAAAAACTCAAGCCTAAGACTCAGACCCAGTATTTTTCTGACTGAATTAATACTTGCCATAGAATACATTTCTGCAATTATTGGCTTTATCCTTTTTTCCCCTTTGTAATAGTTTACCCCCCCCATTTTTACTTCTGCACAATAAGCAAAAATTGCTTCAGAAATTCCTGAGTTTGGGGAAGAATCAACATTTCCATCCTTCCAGGCATCTTTTATTGTTTTAAAAATTGACTGCCTTGTTTTGCAGCAAAAAGGAAGAGTAATTAATACAATTCTTGAGGGAATCCATACCATTAGATCGTCCAGCTTCGCACCAATAAAGCCAATCCACTTTAATTTCCCTTCTTTGTATCCAAGCATTGAATCAATGGTGCTAGATGCTTTAAAGATCCATGCCAAGGCCAGTGGCCCTGGCATGGATTGATTAAATTCCCAGAAAATAGTTCCTAAAAACATCCAAAATAATGGAGCAAATATACCATCCACAGAATTTTCACTTGCTGTCTCAGCTAAAGCTCTAAGAATTTCATTCCTATCTAAATTCTCTACATCTCTACCAACTATAAGACTTAATTTTTGTCTTGGATTACTTAAATTGTCTATAGTATTTTCTTTGCTTATTATATTTAAAATTTCAAGAATACTTTTATTTAGACTTTTTGAAGCAAGAGAACTGCTTATAACCAAAGAAAAAAATAATATACTTAAAATAGGATTTTTTATTTCAAAAAATAAAAATAATCTTTCTATAATCCATCCACATATTCCACTTGATGATACAACTATAAATGTAATTATTAATCCTCCTATATATAACCCAGATTTATTTTCTTTCGCAATTCTCACTGTTAACTCTTTTGAAAAACTAATAACCACACCCATAAATTGGACAGGGTGTGGCAAGTTTTTAGGATCACCTATTAAAAGGTCAAGAATAACAGCAACTAATATTAAGTGAATGATATTTAGTCTGATTTAAGCCAACTAAACATAGAGCGAAGTGTTTTGCCTACTTTTTCTATTGGAAGTTCTGAGTCTTTTTGGCGTATTCTCTTCATTTCAGGTTTTCCTGCATCGCATTCTTTTACAAAGTTTTTAGCAAAAGTACCATCTTGAATATCAGCAAGAATATTTTTCATTTCTTCTTTTGTCTCTTTGGTTATTAATCTTGGACCACTTACGTAATCTCCATATTCAGCTGTATTTGAAATCGAATCCCTCATTGCAGTTAGACCTCCTTTAACCATAAGGTCAACTATTAGCTTGACTTCGTGTAAGCATTCAAAATAGGCCAATTCAGGTTGATAACCTGCTTCAACAAGAGTCTCAAAACCAGCTTTGACTAACTCTGAAAGGCCTCCACATAAAACTGCTTGTTCTCCAAAAAGATCTGTTTCGGTCTCTTCTTTGAAATTAGTTTCTAAAATCCCAGCGCGTGTTCCGCCAATACCTTTTGCATATGCCATCGCAAGTGCTCTTGCATTGCCTGAGGCATTTTGTTCAATGGCAAATAAAGCAGGAACCCCTTGACCATTTTGATACTCCCATCTGACGGTGTGACCGGGTCCTTTTGGGGCAATCATTACTACATCGACAAATTCAGGTGGTTTTATTAATTCAAAGCGAATATTGAAACCATGAGCAAAACTTAGTATTTTTCCAGCTTTTAAATGAGGTGCTATCTCTTTGGAGTAAACATCTTTTTGAAATTCATCAGGCAAAAGGATCATGATCCAATCTGCCCTTTCCGAAGCCTCCGCGACGCTTAAAACTTCCAATCCATCAGATGTTGCTTTGCTAGCTGATCGACTTCCTTCATAAAGCCCAACAACAACTTTGATGCCACTATCTTTTAAATTCAATGCATGCGCGTGGCCTTGCGATCCATAGCCAATAATTGCAACCGTTTTATCCTGAAGAAGACCTAGGTCTGCATCGGAGTCGTAAAAAAGTTTTGCCATGTGAGTGGGTATTTCAGAACTGAATTAAGGCCGAGCTTACGAAATAGAGTGCTATTGAAACCACTTTCATTGATATATTTTTTTGACTATCAAGACAATTTAATTAATGAGAACGCCGAACTTTTCATCTTAACTTTCACTTGGATGTGTAATTACTCGGTCGATTAGACCGTAATTTTTTGCTTCTTCCGCGCTCAAAAAGTAATCACGATCAGTATCTTTTTCTATCTTTTCATATGTTTGTCCCGTCATCTCTGCCATGGATTTATTGAGCATTTCTTTGATCCTAAGGATTTCACGTGCTTCAATCTCTATGTCACTTGCTTGTCTTTGCGCAGTACCGCCAAGTGGCTGGTGAATCATTATTCTGCTGTGGGGTAATGCAAGCCTTTTGCCTTTTGTTCCTGCAGAGAGTAAAAAAGCCCCCATCGAGGCCGCTAACCCAACACAAATAGTTACTAGGTCGCTTTTTACATATTTCATCGTGTCATAGATCGCTAAACCCGCGGTTACGGACCCTCCAGGACTATTGATATACAAATAGATTGGCTTGCTACTATCTTCAGAATCAAGATAAAGCATTTGAGCTACTAGGCTATTTGCAATTCCATCGTTTACTTCTTGACCAAGAAAAAGAATTCTTTCTGCACCAAGTCTTGTGTAAATATCAACCCATCTTTCGAATTGACTTCCTGGAAGACGGTATGGAACGCTTGGGGTACCTATTGGCATGGTTAATTCAGTTAGTAGTTGAGGGTAATGATTTTAAAAATTTGTAGAAATAATTTGTTTATGTGGGTAAAACTTTCTCGCCTGGTAAGTCTTTTCTACTAGTAAGAACGCGATCTATAATCCCATAATCAACTGCTTCATAAGGGTTCAAATAACTCATTCGATCGGAGTCTTTGGATAATTGATCTACTGATCTTCCAGTGTTATGACTAAGTATTTCTAGCATTGCTTTCTTATTGTGAATAACCTCATTCGCTCTGATTTGAATATCAGTTGCTTGGCCTTGAGCACCACTTCTAGGCTGATGAAGGACAATAGAGGCATGAGGTAACGCTGCACGTTGCCCTTTTGTCCCTGCTGAGAGAATTACTGCGGCTGTTCCCATCGCTTGGCCTATACAAATAGTGTGCACGGGAGGCTTTACGTATCTGAGAGTGTCGCAGATTGCAAAGGCTTCAGTTTCAAATCCGATCGCATCTCCTGTGTACCAGCTCGTTCCAGTTGAGTTTATATAAAAATAAATAGGTTTTTCAGAATTATCAAATTCCAGAAAAAGAAGTTGAGCAATAATTAGTTCAGTTACATCCATTCCAAGTTGCCTTTTTGCATCATCATCGGAAAATAATGGTAGGCCTAAATAAACTATCCTTTCTTTTAGAAGAAGTGATGGTAAATCAGGGGGGGGAGTTCTCATTACGGCAGAATCGCCATAATATGGGGAAGATGTGGTCATATGGAGTTAAGTCTTCTTGGATTCGAGCCTAGCTAGATCTAGCCTTAAGATGCTTTTGTTTTTTCATTTTTGTTCGGGGGCTGATCATTTGAAGCTTTACTAAAAACCATTCGGCCAGTCGGAGTTTGTAATGCTCCAGTCACAATTACTTCTATTCTTTTACCGATCCATTGGAGACCCTCCTCGATAACTACCATTGTTCCATCTTCAAGATAAGCAATACCTTGTGAGTTTTCCTTACCTTCTCTAACTACTTTTAAATTTAACTTCTCACCAGGTTGAACTTCAGGCCTTACTGCAAGTACTAAATCACTTAAGTTAAGCACTTTTATTTCTTGGACTAGAGCTACTTGAGATAAGTTGTAATCGACAGTGATTAATATTCCTGAAATATCTGAGGTTAATTTTAAAAGAACTTCATCAGTTCCTTCCCCTTCATATCTTGTACTGTTTATAACCAATCTTCTTCCATAACTTTCTCTTAATTGGTTAAGCAATTTTAGTCCTCTTCTTCCTTTTCCTCTTTTTTCGTTGTTACTTGAGTCAGATAGTTTTTGTAGCTCATCCATAACTGATTGGGCTACGATTATTTGCCCTTCTATAAGTCCAAATCTGAGGAGAGCTTGAATACGACCATCAATTATTACACTGGTATCTAAAACTTTTGCACTGGCTGGAGTTAGAATCCCATCTGCCATTAACAAAGATTCAGTGCTATTTGGATTGAACAGACGTAAAACGGTTCGTCCATGAACATCGGCAAGGTTATATCCCAGTACTCCAAAAAAAATGTTGCTAAGTACAGCAAAAATAGGCTTTACAAAAAATAATTCAGAAGGTAATGGTAAAAGAAGTACAGGAACTAATAAAAGGGTTGCTATGACAAGTCCAAGAACTATGCCAACAGATCTACTAACTAGTAGATCTGTTGGCATAGTTCTTATTCTTTTAGTTAATTTATTTCTAAATTGCTGAAAAAGGAAGGCTATTAAAAGGCCTATAAGAGCGGTTAATCCTGATAAAGCAATTTTTAAATTTCTGAGATTAGTTATATGATCTAAAGTCTCTTCAGGTAACCAATTTACTCCAATCCATCCGGTGATTCCACCTGATATGAGAAATAAAACCAGAATAACTAGGTCTGCCATATATTCAGGTTATGCTTGCTTTTCGTTTTTTACTAAAGCTTTATTTATTTTCAAAGATTTGGATTGTAAAAGTGACCATTTATTTGGGTTTGTATATTTGGAGCTCAAATGGTAGGCCCACCAAGAAGTGCATATTTGCATATACCCTTTTGCCATAAAAGATGTTTTTACTGTGATTTTTCGATTATCCCCTTAGGTGATAGCGCTCAAGATCCAGATAGTCCAAGGATAACTTCTATTAACGCATATTTGGATTTACTTCATAGAGAGATTTCAATTGCCCCGAAAGGTCCTGCATTATCAACGATCTATTTGGGCGGTGGCACCCCTTCTTTATTAACAAAAAATGAGGTGGGTGATTTGTTGAAAAATCTTCAAAGAAAATTTGGATTTCAAGATGGTGCAGAGATAACTATGGAGGTTGATCCAGCAACATTTTTTGAAAATGACCTGAATGGATACATAGGAATTGGAATTAATAGATTTAGCTTGGGTGCTCAGTCATTTGATGACAGTACTTTGGCTTCAATTGGTAGAAAACATAATCGATCACAATTAATTGAGGCTTGTGATTGGGTCAATAAATTATTTAAAAAAGGAGTGCTAAGAAGCTGGAGTCTTGATTTGATTCAAAATCTTCCAGGACTAAATTTGTCCAAGTGGATTAAAGAGTTGGAACAAGCAGTTCTTTCGGAGGCCCCTCACTTGTCAATTTATGATTTAACTATCGAACCAGATACTGTTTTTGGAAGACTTCATAAAAAAGGGAATTTAAATATCCCAATTGATTCTGAAGCGCAAAAAATAGATTTTGAAACTAATAGATTACTGAAAAGTAGAGGTTTCGCTAGATACGAGATTTCAAGTTATTCATTGCCTGGTCATGTGTCTAGACATAATCGCATGTATTGGAGTGGCTCTGGTTGGTGGGGCTTTGGGATGGGGGCGACAAGTGCTCCTTGGGGGGAAAGATTTTCTAGACCAAGAACAATTGCTGGTTATAAAAAATGGCTTGAACAGCAAGAGAGTCACTTATTAGAGAAAACTTTGTCAAATGAAAAGTCAAAACCAATGCCATTGGATGAACTTCTGATGATTGGTCTCAGAAAACGTGAGGGTGTTCATCTGGAGGAACTTGCTGAAAATGCTGGATGGACTCAAAAAGAATGCGAAAAAAATTTAAAATCACTGGAAAATTTCTGGGTAAATTCTATAAATGAAGGATCTCTGTTAAGACACAATGGTAGATATTTTTTAAGTGATCCAAAGGGAATGCAAATTAGCAATCAGATTTTGATTGAGATGTTTTTGTGGTGGGATTCACTTGATCGAGATCAGTAGAATTAATCCATTCTTTTAGGGCATTTATGCAAAGTTCTCGTCCTGCAAGTAAAGGTTTTGCAAAAGGAGGCTGCGCAATAGAAAGGCCAAGAATATCAGCTGTAACTCTTACCTGCCCATCACAATCACTTCCAGCTCCAATGCCAATCACAGGAATATCTATATGTTTTTTTAATCGGCTTGCAATTTCTCCTGGAATATGTTCTAGAACTATTGCAAAACATCCTGATTCTTGAAGCACTTTTGAATCTTTAAAAATTTTTTCTTGACTATTTTTATCCCTTGCTTGTGATTTATATCCTAGTTGATGAACTGACTGCGGAGTTAGGCCAAGATGCCCCATTACTGGGATCCCCATTCTAATAAGTCTTTTAATTACTAATAAAGTCTCAGGTTCTGCCCCTTCGAGCTTCACTGCTGAAGCAGAAGAGTTTTTCAGGAGAGTTCCAGCCGCTTCAACTGCCTTGTCTTCTCCGCATTGATAGCTTAAAAAAGGGAGATCACAAACTACTAGGGGTTGTTTTGAAAGAGGCTTACAAAAACCTCTACAAACAGCCTTTGTGTGGTGAAGCATTTGATCAAGTGTTACCGGAAGTGTCGTTGAGTGTCCCAAGACAACCATTCCAAGAGAATCTCCCACCAGAACAACATCAGCTCCTGCGGCCTCGACTATTGAGGATGAAATAGCATCCCAAGCAGTTAATACAGTTATCTGTTTACCCAACTTTTTAAAATGAACCAATTCTGTGGTTTGCATTTAATTCTTAATAACGTGTTTAGCTATTGCTAGAATATTAGTGACTCGGCCCCATGCGGCTGTGACGCTTAAACCTGGTCAGGACCGGAAGGTAGCAGCCATACGGGATGCTCACAGCAGGCGTGGACTCCGGGTCACCTTAATCTTAGTAAGTTGAAGTTGATAAGTCTCAACGATTTTGTCTTAGACGTAAAAACTCAGGGATTGAGGCCCCCGATTCCCTTGCTTCTGATTGTTCGTAAAGTGATTGAGGGGAAAGTCTTGCTCTATTCCTTTCATTTGAATAAATTTGATTACTGTCGAACCCAGTAGCAATAACGGTTACTTGAATCTCCCCCTCAAGTTTTTCATCAACAACTGTACCTACAATGATATTCGCTTCTGGATCTACAACATCGGATATAACCTCAGAGGCAGATGTCATATCTTCAAGAGTCATATCTCTCCCTCCAGTTATATTTATCACACATCCTTTTGCACCATCTATTCGAGCTGCTTCTAAAAGAGGACTATTGATTGCTGCTTGAGCTGCTTCCAGAGCTCTTGACCTTCCAGAGCCTAAACCAATTCCTAAAAGCGCAGTACCAGCTTCAGTCATAACAGAACGCACATCAGCAAAATCTACATTCACCAATCCAGGACAAGTAATTATGTCGCTTATTCCTTGAACTCCTTTCATAAGAACATCATCAGCGCTTCTGAAGGCTTCTTGCAAAGGGGCTCCTGAAATTACATCTTTTAATCTGTCGTTTGGGATAACAATTAACGTATCAACATTCTCTGCAAGCCTTGCGATACCTTCATCAGCTTGTCTTAAACGACGCTTACCTTCAAAACTAAATGGTTTTGTAACTATTCCTACTGTCAAAGCTCCACTTTCTTTCGCAACTTGAGCCACGACAGGGGCTGCTCCAGTTCCAGTACCTCCTCCCATACCAGCGGCTATAAATACTAGGTCAACTCCTTCTAAGGCTTGTTGAAGATCAGCTCTCGATTCTTCTGCTGCCTTTTGCCCAATGCTTGGATTGCCCCCAGCCCCAAGACCTCTAGTTAAGCTTTGGCCAAGCTGAACTCTATGAGTAGCGGATGATTGGATAAGAGCTTGAGCGTCTGTGTTAAGCACTCGATAGGTGACTCCATCAAGGTCACTATTAATCATTCGGTTGACGGCATTACTTCCACCACCCCCAACGCCAATGACCTCAATACGTGCAGATTGACTGGGTAGGATTCCTTCGTCCATGTTGAAACTAGATTTGTTTCCCATTCCCATCACCATATTCAGGATTAGAACTCATTTTGGGCATTATGAACATCATCCATGAATTCTGTTGGCTTATAGGTTCAAATTGATTTACAAATTAATTCCCATGATTGACCCTGAATTGACCAGGACATATTAAAGATCTCTAAAGAGTCATGTTATAGTAAGGGTTTCACCTTCCATCGTTCAGTATTCTTTCTACTTTTAATTCTGGTTTGGTTGGATCTTTCAGATCCACGATTTTTACTTTTGTGTTGATTAAAAGATTTGGTAATGATTTTTGTAGCTGGTTGAGTTTGTTAATTTGCTCGATTAAGCGATCAGTTCCTGAGCCTAAAAGGACTAAATCAAAGTGCTTGGTTTTTAGGCTGATTTCTTGAAGAGGATTTATTTTGATTTTTTGAAGAGGGCTTTGGAAAATAGATCTATTTTTTATAATAAGGATGATTTCTTTTTTTTTATTTGGATTCCAATTCTCAATAGATAATTTTATTTTATTTTGTTTAGATTTATTTACAAATTGGAGCGGTATCCAAGATCCTTCAATATCAATCATTCCTTTTTCAATATTGTTTGAAAAAACTCGACTTGCAAATGCGATTGGCTCTCTTTCTAAAACATTTATATGAATTTCTGGAGGAAAAAACTTTCGATTTACTGAAACTCCTTTAATAGGAAACTTTTTTTTTAAATAAGATTCAACTTCTTTTGGATTTAATTCCAACAAATTTTTAGGATAAAAAATACTTGTGGTTTTTTTGATATCGTTTTTTGTTATTCCAGATAAACCTGTGATTTGAGTTTGATCAAAACTTATTGGTTTCCAAGCTTGGTTTAAAAATGTAAGAATTAGAAAAATTGAAGTGCTAGTAAAAAAAAGTAATTGCCAAAGTTCAGTTAAAAAGTTTTTATTTTGAGTAATAAACGAGACTTTTTCAGTTGATATTCGATTGTTTTTATGTGAGTTTCTTTTTTTTCTTTTATGTGATTTCAAAGGTCGCATCTTGCTCTGGACATAAGTTTTTCCATCCATTGACGAGCACGTTCAGCATCTGAAAAAGGCACATCTATCTCTCTCCCTGAACCTACAAGTCTTAATCGGCAACGTCCTTCAGATTCTTTTGTTAAAGGTGCTTCACCTGAGCTGAGAGCCATCAGCTCAACCATTTCTAATTTCTTAACTTCGAAAGTTGCTTCCTCTTTAAAGCTGCCAGCCTCAAAGCTGCTCCAGCTTAAAATGCCAGCTTTTAATCGAGCAGCTCCTGTTCCATCAAGCTTGGCTAGCTCAGAACCTTTTGCCCAAACCAAGTAGAGATTCTGTCGTCTTCTCTCTATCCATCCAAGGGACGCTATGAGGATAAAAGCCATTAGTAATGGCAACCAAAGTAGACCGTGAATCATTTTTTGAAAAAGATATTTAAAAATGTCATGGTTAATTCATTCTTTAGCTGTTTCTATGAGACTAGCAATAAGTTTTTCTAGTTTTAATCCAGAAGCTTCCCACAATGTCGGATACATGCTTGTTTTAGTAAAGCCTGGCAAGGTATTGACTTCATTGATATAAATCTGTTGCGTACTCTCTTGATAAAAAAAATCGACTCTTGCTAAACCATAAGCATTAATCGCTTTACAGGCCTCTATAGCTAGTTTTCGTATCTTATTAGCTATCTCTACATTTAAATCAGCTGGGATAATTGTACTGCTTAGATTCGTATTGTATTTAGACTCATATGTATACCAATCAGTTTGAAATTTAACTTCCCCAATAACAGATGATTTCATCATTGACTTTCCTAAAACTCCGCATTCAAGTTCTCTTCCTTCTATACTTTTTTCCACTATAATTCTGTCATCAAATTTTGCTGCAACTTCTATTCCAGTAATAAATTCCTCTTTTGAGTATGCTTTTGTTATGCCGATAGAAGAACCTAGATTGGCAGGCTTAATAAAACAAGGATAACTAATTATTTCATTTATTTTTTCATAAATAGATTTCATATATAAATTATTTTGGATATCAGCTTTGTTTAAGCTTATATAAGGAACTTGAGGTAAAAGATATGATTTAAATACTGATTTCATTGCTATTTTATCCATCCCTAATGCGGACCCGAGAACACCCGAACCTACAAATGGTTTTCCAGTTGATTTAAACACTCCTTGGATTACACCATCCTCTCCATTTGGTCCATGAAGACAAGGGAACCAGACATCAATATCTTCCATTTTTGATAAATTGGTGAGATTAACTCTTCTTTCTTCAAAGAATAAATGATCTTTTTTATTAAATAAAATGGATTCTGAAAATATATAGTCATGCCAAAAACCGGACTTATCGATATAAATTGGTCTGGCTAAATAACGTTCCTTATTACTTAAATGTCTTAAAGCACTATAAATAGTTTTTGCCGATTTTATAGAGACTGCATGTTCACTAGAGTTGCCTCCAAAAACAACTCCTATAACTGCTTTGTTCGTTAACATATTTAATGAATTTGTTTTTTAATTATGTATCAATTTTGATATGTAAGATCTTTTCAAAGTAATTTGGCTGTTAAAGAAAAAGGACGAACATCAGTAATCTTTACCTTGATAAGTTCACCAAGTTTGTTTCCTACTCCATTTTCTAATGATCTTGGGAAAAAAGTGAGACGGTTTGTACGTGTTCGCCCCATTAATTGAAAACTATCTTTTGGATTAATATTCTCAATAAGTATTTCTTGAGATGTATTTTTATATCTTTGATTTCTTTCTTTAGCTATATTTTCAACCAAACTATTTATTTCTCTAAGTCTCTTTACTTTTATATCTTCGTTTAATTGTCTAGGCCAGGATGCTGCTGGAGTATTTGGTCTAGGAGAGTATGCGGCTGTATTGACATGATCAAATTTTATTTGATCGATTAATGATAAAGTTTGTTCATAATCAGTTTGACTTTCTCCTGGAAAAGCTACGATTGCATCCCCACTAATTGCTGCTTGAGGTATTTTAGCCTTGATGTAATTAATAATATTTTTATAGCTTTCAATTGTATAGCCCCGCCCCATATTTTTCAGAATCTTATTACTTCCACTTTGAAATGGGATGTGAAAGTGTTCGCAGACTTTTGGCAGTTCTGAGCATGTATCTATTAATTCCCTAGTAAAGTAGCGAGGATGACTCGTTGCAAATCTAATGCGTTCAATCCCTTCAATATCATGAATAAATTTTAATAAATAAGATAGTGTTATTTGTGCAGAACCTTCTTTATTTTGACTTTGAAAGTCTCTGCCATAAGCATCTATATTCTGTCCCAGAAGAGTTATCTCTTTATAACCACTTTTTGCTAAATCCTCAACTTCTGATTTAATAGCTTCTGGTGTTCTTGATTGCTCTTTTCCTCTCACAGAAGGAACCACACAATATGTACAACGCTCATTACATCCGTAAATAATATTTACCCATCCGCAAATGGAACTATCTCTTCTTGGAGTTGTTATGTCCTCAAGTATAAATTGTTCTTCAGTAGCAAGAACTTGTTGGCCACTATCAACTTGATTGAGCAAACTTTCTAGACGATTGCAATGTTGAGGTCCCATTAGAAGATCTATTTCTGGGACTCGCCTTAAAAGAGATTCTCCTTCTTGCTGTGCCAAGCAACCTGCAACGACAATTTTTAGATTTGGTAATGATCTTTTTCTTATTGCCTGTCTTCCGAGGTAGCTATAAACTTTTTGCTCTGCACTATCGCGAATAGTACATGTGTTATAAAGAACTAAATCTGCATTAAGTTCTTCTTCTGCAGGGTAATAACCCATATATTCAAGTATTCCTGACATCCTTTCCGAGTCAGCTTTGTTCATTTGACATCCAAAAGTTGTAATCCAATAGCTACCTCTTGGGGCCTTGATTGGAGGCTGATTTGTTTTTTGGAGCTGAACTGTTGTCATCGTGAAGCTATATATTTTTTCTTTGAAATAAAATTATTCTAGGAAATTTTTTTAAAGGGATTTAAATAAAAAAAATTTGAGGGCGGATGAGGGGATTCGAACCCCCGGATGGCGGCACCACAAGCCGCTGCCTTAACCACTTGGCGACACCCGCCTCGAAATGAGAATTTATCAAACTTTTGCCATTTTAAAAGATCAAAATGATTTAGCTAAATATATTCCTAAATTATTCTAACTTGGAAGTTTCTAGAATTATCACTTTTTGTATGTTGATCACAACGCATTTTAAAGATATTAAAGTTACTGTGGATTTGTGAGGCCTTGAAAACAGGCTTTTGACTTGGTGATTGTATTATTAAGTGACTTTAGAAAAAGAAGAATTCAATTTATCTACTAAAGCGTCTGGTCGTATTGATGTTTTAGTACCAAGATGCTTGATTGGAGAGGGTGCAAATATTCTGGGATTAACAGTTGACTTTGAAGGGTTATGTTCGCTTCAAGTTGAGTGGAGGCATGGAAAAATCTGCTCAATTAAAGGTTTAAAAGATGCTTCAAAAGTTCCTAATGAAATCCTTCTACCTAGATTTTCTGAACCTCATGCTCATTTAGATAAAGCATTTTCATGGTCTCGAGCTCCTAATTATAAAGGGAGTTATCAAGAAGCTTTAATAGCCAATTTAAATGACTATAAAAGTAGGTCTCAAGGCCAATTGCTTTTTAGTGTTGAAAAATCTCTGAACCTAGCCCTTGTTAATGGTATCCGTGCAATTAGATCTCATATAGATAGCTTTGGAGAAAATGTAATGAGAGATTGGGACCTATTAGAAGATGTTAGAAAAAAATGGCGAGACAAAATTTTCTTACAATTTGTGGCTTTAGTCCCATTAGAGTTTTGGCAAACGTATGAAGGTGAGCTTTTAGCGCAAAGAGTTGCTTTGAATGGAGATCTTCTAGGAGGAGTCATAGCTCCTCCTTTTAATAAAAAGAAGACAATTAAGTCTTTATTACACTTAGTTCAACTTGCAAATAGACTTAATTGTGATATTGATCTTCATATTGATGAGTCTCAGTCTTGTCCTGCTGCAGGGGTGAAATTGCTTCTTGAAGTATTAAGCCGTATTAAAAATGAGATATCAATAACTTGTAGTCATTTGAGCAGTATGGCTTTACTAAGAGAAAAATCGATTTCAAATTTGGCAAAGGAAATGGCTGAAAAGAAATTAAATGTTGTTGCTTTACCACTTACGAATTTTTGGCTGCTCGGCAGAAATGAACGATCTACTTCAATTAAAAGACCTCTAGCTCCAATATTTCAACTTCAAAAGGCTGGGGTTGTTGTATCTGTAGGCGGAGACAATGTAAATGATGCATGGTTTCCATTCACTAATTTTGATCCAATAAATTTAATGGCTTTTTCAATGCCAATTGCTCATTTAGCTCCCTGGGATAGATTGGGCCTTTCTCCATTTACTTCTTCCCCAGCAAGTATTCTGAATCTTCAATGGGATGGCGTTTTACAAAAAGGAAGTCCTGCCGATTTTGTTTTGTTAGATTCAAATAGTTGGGTGAAAGCTTTGTCTGAAAGACCTAAAAGAAGAGTAGTAGTTAATGGCGAATTTTTAAATGAATTGCCTAAAAACAAAAAATCAACATTCAACAATTCTCACCTATGACTAATACAGAGAAAGTAGAGTTGCTTTTAAGTGAACTAAAATCAGTACCTGATCTAGAGATCTATCAAAAAACTAGTGATTTAAAAAGGTTCTCTAAAGACTTCTTTGATTATTCGCCAATATTAATTGATGAATTAAAAGATTGTTTGGCTGACATAGTCGTTCGACCGCTTTCGGTAGATGCGATTATTGCTGTGGCTCAAATGTGTAATAAGTATTTAACACCTTTGACCCTTAGAGGCTCTGGAACAGGAAATTATGGTCAGTGTGTTCCACTTAACGGTGGAGTCGTTATGGTTATGTCTGGTCTTCGGAAAATTAGAAATTTCGATTCAAAATCAGGTGAAATCACAGTTGAATCTGGTTGTTTACTTAGAGATATTAATGATGAGTTGATCAAGCATGGTCGTCAGTTACGGTTGCTTCCGAGTACATGGAGAAGCGCTTCTATTGGTGGCTTTATTGCTGGCGGTTCAGGCGGGATAGGATCTGTTCGTTGGGGCTTCCTTAGAGATCCTGGGCATTTGCAGGCCTTAGAAGTCATAACGACTGAGGATTCACCAAGAAAACTTGAATTGAATGCAAACAATTCCGAAGCTTTAAATCATGCTTATGGAACCAACGGAATTATTACTGCATTGACATTAACAACTGCTCCATATGTTGAATGGCAACAAATAGTAGTCGATTGTTTTGATTTGGATCAGGCGGTTGACTTGTTAAGCAAATTTAGTTGCGCAGCACTGGAGCTTTATTTGGGAACTTTGTTAGATAAAGAAATTGTTACTTGCCTTCCCTCTGGGTCTGGCAAACCTTCAAGTAAACATAGAATTTTACTTTTGGTTTCACCTGATGGTGTTAGTACCGTTGAGCGACTTGCGAAATCGGCTGGCGCTGATTTTGATGACTTAGGTCCAGAAAACCTTAAGGCAGGGACTGGACTTCGAGAGCTTTCTTGGAACCACACGACTTTACATATGCGTGGCATAGATCCTAATTGGACATATTTGCAAATGCTTCTTCCTCAGCCTGAGTTAGAAATGATGAAAAAATTGAAATCCGAGTGGGGAGCAAATCTTCTATGGCATTTGGAATGTGTTCGTCAAAATGGAGTTCAAAGATTAGCTTCACTTCCTCTTGTTAAGTGGCAAGGTGAAGAAGCTATGAATGAATTAATCAGTCAATGCAGAGAGCTTGGTGCAGTGATTTTTAACCCGCATACAATCACTGTTGAAGATGGAGGTCTAGGTGTGATTGATTCTGATCAAGTGCAAGCTAAGAGTAACTTTGATCCAAAAGGGATTCTCAATCCAGGTAAACTCAAAGGATGGAATCTAAAAGTCAATTGATTTAATTGCTATATTTTTAAACAATTTAACTTGTCAATATTTTTCTTTGAAAAAGGTCACCTATTAAATATAGCGATCCTGAGATAATTGGTGGTGGAGATGGCCATCTATGTTGTTTTTTAAGTGCTGATAAAACTTCTTCTACACTAAATGCTTCTTTGATTTGGTTTTTATATTCAGGGCAGAAACTTAAAATTTGATCTTTTGACCAGCTTTGTTGGCCAGGGACAGGAACTATCCAAGCTAAATCTTTCTCTCTAACTAGTTTATACAAAATGCCTATCATGTCTTTTCTTTTTTGAATCCCTAGTATCCAAATAATTCCACTTTTTTGATTAGTCCATGTGTCCCTTTCAATTGATAATTGATTAGCCGCATTAGGATTATGTGCACCATCAACAACTATGGGCATCCCTTCCCATTTTGTTGTTTGAAGTCTTCCAGGCCATTTAGCAAGAGATAAGCCTTCTCGAAGTTGTCCTTCAGAAATATTCCAGCCAATATTTTTTAAGGATTCAATAACCCCTTTGGCTACAGCTGCATTTTCTTTCTGTATTACTCCTGAGAGGCCGAGTTCCCAGTCTGATGGAATTGGATCTACCCAATGAATGACTGCTTGTTTCCTCTTGGCAGTCTCTTCTAAAACTCTTTTTACAATATGGTCTTGAGTAGCTGTAATGACAGTGCTCTTTGTAGTTATTACAGCTGCTTTCTCAATAGCTATTTTTTCTAGACTATTGCCTAAGTATTCACAATGATCAAGCCCAATAGCTCCAAATGCAATAATAGGTCTATATTTATGCGCGGTTGTTGCATCAAGTCTACCTCCAAGCCCTACTTCAAGGATAAGAAGTTCAACTTCCCTTAAAGTAAAATATTTAAGTGCTATTGCAATTACACATTCAAAAGGAGTCAAGCTATATTTTTTTGCAATTGGAGAAAGAGACAGGCTTAATGCTTGAAATTCTTCTTTTGATATTGGAGTCTTGTTGATACATATTCTCTCAACCCAATCAACCAAATGGGGAGAAGTGGTAACTCCAGTTTTGATATTTACTAAGCTAAGAACACTATTAATAAAAGCGCCAATAGAGCCTTTCCCATTTGTTCCTGCTATGTGAATAGCAGGTTTTTTTTTGCAGGGATCTCCCATGGCATTAATAGCCAATGACATACGATCTATGCCCAGATTCATATCTTTATATTCTTTGCTCTTGCTTTCAGAAATGAAATTCGATTGTGCTATGAAAGTTTCATCAGACATTTATCTAGTCTCGATAAAAGCTCGTTGATTTCTTTTTTTGTAATAGTCAGAGGAGGGACTATTCTTAATACTTTTACACCAGCTGATACTAGAAGTAGTTTCTCTTCTAAGGCGGATTTGACAATATCAAGAGATGTTGTTTTGATATTGTCGTTTATAACGAGACCTTGAATAAGCCCAACGCCTCTAGTAGAAATAAAAATGTCTGAATATTTATTTGAAAGTTTAATTAATCCTTCTTTTAATTGAGTACCTCTCTCAGTGACTTTATTCAGTAGGTCTCTTTTTTGTATTTCTTTCCCAACGGTTAGAGCTGCTCTGCAAGCGAAAGGATTTCCTCCAAAAGTGCTAGCATGATCACCGGGCTGAAAGACATCAGCCAATTGATTAACCAATAACGCTCCAATGGCATGACCTCCACCAAGCCCTTTGGCTAGTGTGAAAACATCAGGTTCAATACCTAGTTGTTCATATCCCCAAAGAGTACCTGTCCTCCCCATTCCAGTTTGTACTTCGTCAAATATCAATAAAACATTGCTGTGAGTACATTTTTTTCTTAAGAGCTCAAAAAATGATTTTTTTCCTATATTTATTCCTCCCTCACCTTGTATAGGTTCAATTAATACAGCTGCAATTTGTGGACCTGTTTTTTCTAAATCATCAAATAGATTTTCAAAAGATTTACTGTCATTATAAGAAAAAAACTGAAATCCCTGAACCATTGGCTCGTAACCTTTGTGGTATTTCGTTTGGCCTGTCGCACTTACAGCGGCGAGTGTTCTTCCGTGAAAGCTTTCCTTTGAGCAAAGAATGACTGGGTTGTCGATATTACGTTCTATATGCCCATATTTTCTTGCCAATTTAATTGCAGCTTCGTTTGCTTCAGCACCGCTATTACAAAAAAATACACTCTTGGCAAAACTTTGTGTAGTTAACCATTGAGCTAATTCTTCTTGCTCTGGTATTCCGTAAAGGTTAGATACGTGTTGAAGTCTTTTTAATTGTTTTGATAAGGATTTGATTAATGCTTTATCACTGTGGCCTAGTGAACATGTTGCAATGCCAGCCACAGCATCAAGATATTTTCGGCCTTTTTTGTCCCAAACCCATGATCCTTTACCCCTAATAAGATCTAAGGGAAAACGACTGTAAGTTTTCATTAATGAAGTGGGAGCGGTCGGACTTGAACCGACAAACCCGAAGGTGCCGCATTTTGAGTGCGGTGCGTCTACCAATTCCACCACGCTCCCATGTGTTTATTTTATGTCAAAACTAGCAAAAATATGAAACTAAGCTGCATTTTTTTGAGTATCAATATTGTCTTTACTAATTATTTTATTAGAGAAAGAACTATGAGATGTTAATTGATCAAATTTTCTAGAAATAATAGAACCTGCACTAGTTAATTTTTCTTCTAATTTTTCATAGCCTCTATCTAAGTGTTCGAGGCCCGTGAAAATACTATTTCCTTTGGCAGAGAGACATGCAAGGATAATGGCAGCAGAAGAACGTAAATCTCCTCCCTCTACATATGAACCTACAAGTTCTTTTACTCCTTTTATATAAGCAGTATTGTTTTCTAGATAAATACAGGCGCCCATTTTATTTAGCTCCAAAACGTGTTGCATTCTCTTCTCAAAAACTCTTTCTTTGATTTTGCTTGAACCTTTAGCGGTGACCATTAGTGACATAAATGGAGCCTGAAGATCAGTTGGAAAGCCAGGAAATGGACTTGTTGTTATATCAACTCCTGAAATTTCTCTTGGAATGATTTTTAAATGATGATTCCCATGTTGAGATATTGAACAGCCACATTCTTTTAATTTTGAAATAACAGCGCTCAAATGATTTGGGATTACTGGACCAATAATGAGAGGCGATCTTGTTATTGCTGCAGCAATAAGAAAAGTTCCTGCTTCTATCCTGTCTGGGATAACACAATGAGAGGTCCCGCTTAAAGATTTAACTCCAAGTATTGTGATTCTTTTCGTTCCGGCTCCAAAAACTTTTGCTCCCATTGAATTAAGCATTTTTGCGAGATCCTGGATCTCTGGTTCTCTAGCTGGATTCGATATTGTTGTTTTGCCTAAAGCTAAGCAAGAAGCCATCAAGATGGTTTCCGTGGCTCCAACGCTGGGATATTTGAGAGTAATATTCGCCCCAAGCAATCTTTTGTCTTTGGTTGAAACTTGAGCTTTTACAACATCATTTATAACTTCAACTTCCGCACCTAAGGCTTTTAGACCATTGATATGTTCATCGACAGGTCTTGCTCCAATATTACAGCCACCAGGTAAAGGAATTTTTGCTTCTCCAAGTCTTGTAAGTAAGGGGCCAACACAGAAAAAACTTGCTCTCAAGCTATTAACTAGTTCATACGGTAATTCAACATTATGAATGGACTCTGAATTAATTTCGATAGAATTATTTATTTTAGTTAACTTTGCGCCCAAATTACGGAGAATCTCTGACATGACTTCAATGTCCGTAAGTTGTGGAACATTTTGAATGAGGAGTTTTTCTTTCGTAAGAAGCGCCGCTGCCATTAAAGCTAGCGAAGAATTTTTTGCCCCACTAACTTTTAAGATCCCACTAAGTGGACGCCCTCCTTTTACCTCCAGATGTGGCGGAATATTATTCCTTTTAATTGTCGCCACACTACTCATATTGGAGCGAACTGCTTACGAAGCCATAATGCCAAGTGGATTTCGAATAGTCCAGTCAACTTTATTGAAAATTGATGGGTTCAAATTAAATATTGATAATGTTGAAAGTTTGAATAAAATTTTTATATAGTTTTTATTGAATTTAATAAGAAAATAAGTGGTTTTTAATGCAAGAAACTTTTCTGTTTTTCAAAAATTAAATAAGTTGAGGTTGGAAAATTAATAATTCATATTCGCCATTGATTACAAGTAAAAGAAATCCTTTGGTTCGAAAATTAAGGGGTCTTTTGAAAAAAACTGGACGTGAAGAGCATTCTTCTCTTTTGCTTGAGGGGTCTCATTTGTTAGAAGAGGCTTTGAAAACAAATTTTTTGCCAACAGAAGTTATTGCAACTCCTGAATGGTGTGATCAGCATGAGGAAATTTTAAAAAAAATAGCTTCAAGAACTTTGTTAACCCTAGTAACCAAAAACGTTTTAGAAACATCTTTGTCAACAGTGACACCTGATGGTGTCGCAGCGATATTCCCAATGCAAGGGTTACCAAAATCGGGGAAAGCCCCTAAACATATTTTGGCTTTGGATAGGATTCAAGATCCAGGTAATTTGGGAAATTTATTTCGATCAGCTCTTGCTGGTGAATATGAAGTTATTTGGTTAGCTTCTGGAGCCGATCCACTTAATCAAAAGGTTTTAAGATCCTCCGCTGGTTCATTTCTTCATATTCCTTTTGAGCGAATTGGAGATTCATCTTCTTCAAGTATTGAAATGCTTGTTTCAAAACTCAATATTGCAATTGATGATAATTACCAAGTAGTAGGAACAATTTCACCGAATAAAATTACTGATAAGAAAGTGAAACCTTACTGGGAATTAGACTGGGATCTCCCTACAATATTGGTTCTTGGTAATGAAGGTTCAGGTGTTCATGCTTCAATTGAAGCCTGTTGTACAGACTTTGTTACGTTGCCTCATAACTCATTAGTTGATTCACTAAATGTGGCATCTGCTGCCGTTCCTCTCTTGTTGGAGCGGCAAAGAGTAAAAATGGTTAAGGGTATCCAAAAAAAACCGTGAGTGAAATTTCTTTTGACTTTGACTTAATTGTTGTCGGAGCTGGATATGGAGGTTTTGACGCTGCTAAACATGCAGCAGAGGCTGGTTTGAAAGTGGCAATTGTCGAATCAAGAGATATGGGCGGAACCTGTGTCAACAGAGGCTGTGTTCCTTCTAAAGCATTACTAGCAGCCAGTGGTAAAGTTCGTGAGCTTGCAAATGTTCCTCATCTTGCTGAATTTGGGATTCATTCGGCTCCGGTTAGATTTGAACGTAAAAAAATAGCCGAACATGCAAAAAACTTAGTTGAGACAATTCGAAAAAATCTGACTAAAACATTGGAAAGATCGGGAGTTGAGATACTTAGAGGAGAAGGACGTTTAGAAGGCATTCAAAAGGTCGGGTTAAGAGAAACTAATGGAGTTGATAGAATTTTTTCCGCTAGAGATATTATCTTAGCTACAGGTTCAGACCCTTTTGTACCGCCCGGAATTGAAATTGATGGACGAACTGTTTTTACAAGCGATGAGGCTATTAATTTAGAATGGTTGCCAAGATGGATTGCAATAATTGGTAGTGGCTATATAGGTTTGGAATTCGCTGATATTTATACAGCTTTAGGTTGTGAGGTAACCATGATTGAAGCTCTTGATAAAGTAATGCCTACTTTTGATCCTGACATCACGAAAATTGCTTCAAGAAACCTAATTGATAAAAGAGATATTGAAACTCGAGCTGGAGTGTTCGCTACTAAAGTTAAGCCAGGTTGTCCTGTCGAGGTCGAGCTTAAAGATGCAAAGAGTCGAGAAGTAATCGAGGAGTTACAAGTTGACGCTGTTCTGGTCGCAACAGGCAGAGTACCGTCGACTCAAAATCTAAATTTACAATCTGTTGGAGTTGAAACAACGAGAGGTTTTATTCCAATTGATGATCAGATGAGAGTATTGGTAAATGAAAAACCAGTTTCTAATCTATGGGCAGTGGGAGATGTTACGGGTAAGCTGATGTTGGCCCATACTGCTGCAGCTCAGGGGAGTATTGCTGTAGAAAATATTTTAGGAAAAGCAATAGAAATTGACTACAGAAGTATTCCTGCAGCGACTTTTACTCACCCTGAGATTAGTTCCGTTGGACTTTCGGAAGAAGAAGCAAAAGATTTAGCGAAAAACGAAGGCTTTGAACTTGGAATTGTTAGAAGTTATTTTAAAGCGAACTCTAAGGCCTTGGCTGAATTAGAAAGTGATGGAATTATGAAGTTGATTTTTAATAAAGAGACGGGAGAGGTCCTTGGGGCTCATATTTATGGATTACATGCGGCTGATCTCATACAAGAGGTTTCTAATGCAATTTCTAGAAGACAACGAGTTAATGACTTAGCAAAAGAAGTTCATACTCATCCAACATTAAGCGAAGTTGTAGAGGTTGCTTATAAGCAGGCATCTTTACAAATAAAGAAGTAGTAAATCAAATTTTATCTTTATAGATCATTAATTATTTAAATTATGGAAATCAGAAGAAGACCTCCTAACCCAAGTATAAAAGTAGCTAATTTAGAGTATGCAATTCCTCATCCAGATTCAAAACCTAAAAATATTTTGGAGGAAATTGTTTGGGAAAAACATCTAGAAGTTGAGATTGCAAGAAAAAAAGTTTCGCTTGAAGATTTAAAGAAAAAGATCAAGGATTTACCAAAAACAAAAAATTTCATAGATGCATTAAGAAATAGTAATTCGAAACCAGCACTAATCTCAGAAATAAAAAAGGCTAGTCCAAGTAGAGGGATAATTAGAGAAGACTTTGACGCGAAAATGATAGGTAAAATGTATCAAGAGGGGGGTGCTAACTGCATATCGGTCTTAACAGATAAAAAATTTTTTCAAGGTGGTTTTGATGTCTTAGGGGAAGTTAGAAAGGAAATCATGATCCCAATCCTATGTAAGGACTTTATCCTTTACCCCTATCAGCTTTACCAAGCAAGAGCTGCTGGTGCTGATGCTGCACTTTTGATAGCGGCAATTCTGACTGATTCTGATTTAAAGTACTTATCTAAGGTCGCTGATCATTTGGGACTTACAATATTAGTAGAGGTTCATGACTCAGAAGAACTTGAACGAGTACTAAATATTAATGTATTTAATTTAATAGGTATTAATAATAGAAATTTAAAGAGTTTTGAAACTGATCTTGAGGTTACAAAGAAATTGGCTAAGAATTATGCTAACCAAATCAAGGAAAATTCTATTACTTTGGTAAGCGAGTCAGGTTTATTTAATCGTGAGGATTTAGATTTAGTGAAGAGTTATGGGGCTGATGCTGTTTTAGTTGGTGAATCTCTTATGTCACAGGAAGATATATTAGTTGGAGTTAAAAAGTTAATTGGTAACTTATGAATTAGGGAAAATATATTAGCCAATCTCATAAGCCTAGTTAGAGAAGATTTTGTCTACTTTCCCAATGATTAAATCTAATTCAAATAAACCCAATTTTCGACTATCAGTGCTTGACAATGAGTTGTCTCCCCTTAAATCAAATTTATTTTGATAAATCCTATGAATTCTTTTAATTATTAACTTATTTTTTGTTTTTGGATGCGAGGCAACGACGATATCGCCAATCTCTAAGTCAATATTTTTTGGATTTAACTTTTTATATGTTACTAAATCGCCCTCTTTAAGAGTTCTTTCCATAGAAGAACCGACAACACGTAAATGTTGTCGGTAACCGATTATTAAAGTAAATAAAGTAAATAAGTCTGGATTGTGAAAAAGACTTTTATCAGCTTGCGGTAACCCAGCTATCACTTCTACCTTTTGATGACCAAAACATCGAGTGAATCTTTTGTACAGCTGCTAATAATTCTTCTGCCTTGCTTTGATCAATATTTACCTTGCATGCACTACAAAGCTTTGCTGCTTTCCAAAAAGTGTCATGAAGATCTGGATATGTAGCTAAGTGCTCAGGCTTGAAGTAATCAGTCCAGAGGATTAGAAGTTCTTTTTTGGCCTTTTGTGATTCTTCTTCTTTAATCGCAACGAAGCGAGAAAAAGTGTTGTTATAAGCTGAAATGGAAGCTTGATCGTTACCAGCTGGAGCTAGAGCAATAAGTTTTTTTGTCATAGACAAAACTGCTTCTGCGGCAACTCTTGCTGAAGCAGGGTCGTATACACCGCAAGGTCCGTCACAGTGAGCGTGAACAGATTTTGCTGGAAGCTTGTTAAAGATTGATGTAAGTGTTTCGCTCAACATCTGAGAATAATTTGTGAACATTTTTTTTTACATTAATGGCGTTTGTCAACAAACGCCATAACTTTATCTAGAGCTTTCTGAATAATTTAAGAAACTCACTTAACACCTAATAATTCCACTTCAAACGTTAAAACTGAATTAGGAGGGATTGGACCTATTCCTCTGCTGCCATACCCCAATTCTGGTGGAATGACTAATTTTCTTTTACCTCCAACTTTCATTCCTGCGACTCCCTCATCCCAACCCTTTATCACCATCCCTGCACCTAACGAAAATTCAAAAGGACCTCTCCCATAACTGCTGTCAAATTCTTTCCCATCATCAAGAGTACCCTTGTAATTTACTGAGACACTTGTTCCTGGGGTAGCTTCTTGACCATCACCTAAAACTAATTCAGTAATTTTTAGCCCACTTGAAGTTACTTGAGATGCTCCTATTTCAGCTCCTCCAAGAGGAGCGTTGCTTGCGCTGGTTTTATCTGAAGCCATAGTAAAAAGTGATGGATTTGGGTCTTCTGGGTCTAATTCAAATGGATTAGTTACAGACTCGCTGGTTTTTGTGGATTGCCTTACATCCGCCTGGATTGGTTGGTCAATTTGTAAGGCATTCGTTGGGGTCGGTGAGATGATTTGGCTAATCACTGCAATCATCAAGCAGCTAAGGCAAACAGAAAAGCTAATTAAGATTTCTCTCACAGCAATATTATGTACTCGGAAATATTCTTGCAGATTAATACCCGAATTACATCTATTTAAAAGATAACTAACCAGAGAGTATGAATTTTGTCGGAGTATATTTAACTAAATTGGATTTATGAATAATATCTATTCTCTTTTTATTAAAGCTTTCGCTGGTGGAGCTCTAGCAGGAATCTCCCTAAGTGAAGGCAATTATATTTTCATGCTTTTGGGAATATCTTTACTTTGGCCTGCTAGTAAAAATCCATGGGGAGGCTTTTGTTGGGGGGCCATGGCTATTTTATGGAGTCATAAGTGGTTGCTATCTTTGCATCCAATTAGTTGGGTAGGGATAAGCTCAAATTTAAGTTTACCAATAACCATTTTTATATGGCTTTTTTGTGGAGCCTTTGGAGGGGGGCTGGTTTTTATTTGGTCAGCTTTGAGTGGATTTTTGGCTCCTGGAAGACTTCAGTTTTCTAAATTAGAAAATAAGTTTATTTATGCCGTCTTATTGTCAACAATATGGGGGCTTTCTGAAGAACTACTATCTAGAGGCCCTTTGTTTTGGATGGGTGTAGGGCCAAGTTTATTACCACAAGATAGATATTTGGCTGGACTAGCAAGATGGATAGGTTCGGGCGGCTTGGCCTCTATCCATCTTTTAGCTGGATGGTGGATATGGCAACTTTCAATTGCTTTTCAAGCTAGAAAAAAACTCAAGAAATTTATTATTCTTGGCTTTGCTTATTTTTCGTTAGCTCATTTAATTGGATTTATCTTGTTGTTGGATTCTCCAACCGATTCATCAGAAAAGGTTGCGATGTGGCAAACAAATATTCCAATAAGACAAAAATTTAGTCAGGAAGAGATAAATGCTTTGCCCTCAAAAGTAAATAGAGCATTAACTGAAGCTTTTGAAATGAATGCCTCTTTTTTAATTGCTCCAGAGGGAACGTTGCCTCTTGATAGATCAAGGATCCGAGATTTTCCTATTAAATTTCTCTCTGGAGGTTTCAGAAAAACAAATGTTTCTCTACGAAGTTCACTATTAGTTTTTAATCCAGGTGAAGAGTCTTTTTCGGATGTATTGGACAAATCTAGATTAGTCCCGCTGGGCGAATGGATCCCTGCATTACCTAACTTTTTGAAAAATGGCCTCTCGGCAGTAGGTGGAATTGAAAGTGGGAATCCATCAAGACTTCTTGATTGGGAGGGACCCTCTTTTGCAGGTGCTATTTGTTATGAATTGAGTAATGGGAAAGCTATATCTAAAGCAGTAAATCAAGGCGCTAAATGGATTTTAGTGATTGCAAATTTAGATCCCTATCCTATTTCTTTGCAGAGACAATTTTTATCTATTGCTCAATTAAGAAGTATTGAAACATCAAAAAATTTAATATCTGTCTCTAATACCGGACCAACATCTTTGATTAAAAGTAATGGAATAATTGATACCCTTGTAAAGCCAAATGAAGAACTGGTTCAACTGGCTGATCTGGAATTAAATGGAAAGAAAACACTGTACACATTGATTTCTGATTTACCAATGATAGTAGTTATTCTTATCAGTTTAATAGGTGTTTTGCGATTGCGTAAGTATGGTTAATATTAAAACTCTTTTGAAATAAGTCCCCCTCCTAATACATAATCACCCATATAAAATACTGCTGCTTGTCCAGGGGTGATTGAGAATTGATCTTCTTTAAAATGAATATAACATTTATTACAATATTTTTCTTTAGTACTATCAGACATTGGTATTAACTGTGCTTTCACTGCTTTACTTCTATATCTAATTTGTACCTCAACTTCAATTGGTTCTTGAGGCGCATCAATTGATACCCAATTTATATCTTTTACAATACATTCTGACTTGCCAGAGTCTTCTCTTGGGGCAACAATTACTCTGTTTAATGAGGCGTCAATTTCAATAACATGTAAAGGTACTTCCCAAGCAATACCTAATCCCTTTCGTTGTCCTATTGTGAAATGCTGAATTCCATTATGGGAACCAATTATTTGACCATTTTTAAGTACAACCTCTCCTTTTTTTTGAGGTAAATACTTGTCAATAAATGCATTCATTGATCCGTAATGTTCAGCAAGACAAAGGTCTTGGCTTTCTGGCTTTTCGGCAGTTTTTAGTGAATATTTAAATGCTTCAATTCGTGTTATCTCTTTAGTTAATTCTCCAAGTGGGAAAATTGTTTTTCCTAAAATTTTTTGAGGGAGATCATATAAAAAATAGCTTTGATCTTTGTTGAGATCTTTACCTCTTAAAAGCTTATGTCTTTTAATTCCATCACTCGGAAGATCATTCTCGCTGAAAGATTCATTTGAGTATCTAATCCTTGCGTAATGTCCAGTTGCGATCTTTTCGATATTTTTATTTTCTTTAACCCATTTGAGCATTTCTGAGAATTTGACTGATTTGTTGCAGCGCGAGCACGGCAAAGGAGTAATTCCTTCTTCATATCCTTTTAAGACATTATTGATGATTTCTTTTTGAAAGATTTCTTTGGAATCAACTATGTGATGCTTGATTCCAAGTTGATCACATATTCCTGCAGCATCTACTAATCCATCAGAGCAGCAAGAACCTTTCCCTTTCATTAGCCACAAAGTTAATCCCTCCACATCCCATCCAGCTTCACAGAGAAGAGCAGCCGTTAAGGAGCTATCTACTCCTCCGGAAAGCCCCACTACAACTGAATGATTCCCAGAAAATGTTTGCAGCCTTTTTAATGTTTTCTGGACTGTTTCTTCTGAAGTCAAATGATTTAAAATTTTTTTTGTGTCTCTTGTTTCCACATTCATGGACATTGATAGTAGCTTCTATTCATAGTGGGTTTGGTTGCTTTTTGATTTTGAATTGGCCTCAATCTGATTCGGAACATTTGATGGTTTCTTCAGAGCATATGCAAAACATAGAAAAAGAAATGTTTTCTATGGGTATGCCTGTTGAAGCTCTAATGGAAAAAGTGGGGATTGGTATTTCTTCATGGATATTAGACAGACAAGGGTTGATTGAAAATGGTGCAATTGTTTTGGTAGGGCCAGGTCACAACGGAGGAGATGGACTTGTTGTTGCAAGAGAACTTTATATGGCAGGCGTTGATATCTCTATTTGGTGTCCATTCCCATTGAAAAAAGAATTAACACAAAAACATTTCGATTATGCAATGCAGATTGGGATTGAAAACCTGGATCGTAAACCCGATTCGAATTCTGATTTATTATGGATTGAGGCATTATTTGGATTAAGTCAATCAAGAATTATTTCTGATGAAATAATTCGCCTATTGAATTCGAAGAAGACATTTAGTCCTGATAAGTTAATTAGTATTGATGTCCCCGCAGGATTAGACTCAGACAATGGAAATATAGTATCAAATATATCATACAAAGCCAGTTATACATTAACTTTGGGTTTATTTAAGTCGGGATTAATTCAAGATTCAGCTATTGATTATGTAGGCAATTTAGAGAGAGTAGATATCGGAATTCCGGATAAGATCTTAGTTGGTTTTCCTGAAAGCCAGCCTCTAAGGATTTCTTTTTCAGATTTGTCTACTTTTGTTTGGCCAATGCCAAGTAAAAGTAAAAGTAAATACCAGAGAGGAAGAGTTCTGGTGATTGCAGGAAGTGAGAAATACCGGGGAGCAGCATCCCTTGCTTTGAATGGAGCTTTAGCAAGTGGGGTAGGAAGTGTTAGTGCTTTTTTGCCTAATTCCGTTTCATCTTCTCTTTGGATTACTCACCCTGAAGTCTTGTTACTTGGAGATCTCAATACTTTTCAGGACGGTTCTTCAGACTTTTCCAAAGTTTCAAATGAAGTTGACTTGAATAGGTTTGACTCGATTTTGCTCGGACCTGGATTAGGGATTGCAGAAGAAGAAGAAGATTGTTTTGGCTCTGACTTGCAGGATTTCAAAGGCCTACTTGTTCTTGATGCTGATGCAATCAACAGGCTGTCGATAACTTCAAAAGGTTGGGAATGGCTAAATGATAGAAAAGGCCCTACCTGGCTTACTCCTCATCTTGAAGAATTTAAAAGGTTATTTCCTTTCATTGACTGCTCGAATCCATTGAATGCTGGAATTGAAGCTGCAAAAATTTGCAGTTCTTCTGTCTTATTGAAATGTGCTCATAGTGTTATTTCTGATCCAGAAGGTAAAACCTGGCAAATAGGGCAAGTGAATTCAAGTGTTGCAAGAACTGGCCTTGGAGATGTTTTGGCTGGGTTGGTTTCAGGAAAGGGTGCCTCTGGACTAGCAAGTGATAAAAAATTGGATACCAGTTTGCTTGCTGCGTCAGCTTTGCTGCATGCATATGCAGGGGCTTTTTGCATTAAAGGGAGCACAGCGAGCACTATTTGCACTTTTCTTGGTGAATTTATAAAGAAGGAAAGCACTTGAAATGTTTTGAAACAACCATTTACAGGTCATTAAATGGTGGATTTGGTGTCATTTATTAACTAATCGTCAACAGAATCTGAAGCCTTCATGAAAGCCAGGCAAGTTTTACGATTTCTATAGCAAAGTCTTACCACTTTGAAGTACGGGGCCAAGAAACAATGGTTTCAATAGCACCCAAACCTGCTGAATCTCAGAAACGACGCAGTAGTGATCCAATTAGTTGGTACCTTTCCTCTATTGGAAGAGTTCCTCTTTTAACTCCTGCGGAGGAAATTGAACTTGGTAATCAGGTTCAAACCTTGATGAGTCTTACCGAGGATGGCCAGATTAAAGAGCAGAGCAAAGAATTTAATTCTCATCAAAGAAGATTGATTCGAATTGGAAGAAGGGCAAAGGAAAGAATGATGAAGGCCAATCTTCGACTGGTTGTCAGCGTTGCAAAAAAATATCAGGGAAAAGGTCTTGAACTTTTAGATTTAGTTCAGGAAGGTTCTCTTGGATTAGAAAGAGCGGTAGAAAAATTTGACCCTACTCGTGGATATAAGTTTTCTACTTATGCCTTTTGGTGGATAAGGCAAAGCATGACTAGAGCTATTGCTTGTCAGTCAAGAACAATTCGATTACCTGTTCATTTAAGTGAGAGATTAGCGACCATTAGAAAAGTCAGCTTAGATTTGGCTCATAAGCTCGGTGCAATGCCTAGCCGTATTGAAATAGCTGAGGCAATGGAAATTGAGTTAGAAGAACTTGATTCGATTTTGAGACAAGCTCTTACCACAAGCAGTCTTGATGCACCCGTCAATGGAGATGAAGGTCGTAGCTTTTTAGGTGATCTAATAGCTGACGGTTCTGGAGAAGAACCTCTAGATAAGGTAGAACAAAAAATTCATCAAGAACAACTTGGAAGGTGGTTAAGTCATTTAAGCGAACAAGAACAGCATGTTATTAGGCTTAGGTTTGGCTTAGAGGGTAATGAAAGACATACTCTCGCAGAGATAGGCAGATTGTTACAGGTTTCACGTGAGAGGGTTAGGCAAGTTGAGCTAAAAGCTTTAAGGAAATTGAGAAATCTCACTAGAAAGCTTCCAAGTGGAATTTGATTCTTTATCTAAATTTAGTTTTCTGCCCAGATATATTTTGTTAACTCACTAGGGTCAGGCTCTGGAGCGTTTAAAGCAAATTCAACAGCCTCGTTGACTTCTAGATCAATTTCTTTCTCAATCTTTTTTAATTCTTCATCAGAGATTAAGCCAGAATTAGTTAAATCATTTTTTAGCTTTTTAATTGGATCTCTTTTGGCCCAGAATTCCTTCTCTTTTTCAGATCTAAGTTCGTCTGGATCCGCCAATGAATGGCCTCTGAATCTGTAAGTAAGGCACTCTATTAAAGTTGGCCCTTCTCCAGCTCTTGCCCGTTCTAGAGCACTTTCAGCAGCCCCTCTTACCGCTAAAACGTCCATACCGTCAACCTCTTCTCCGGGCATGCCAAATGCTGAAGCTTTTCTCCATATTTCTGTCTCACTAGTTGCTCTGTCATGAGCCATTCCAATTGCCCATTTATTATTTTCCACTACAAATATGATCGGTAATTTCCATAACTGGGCCATATTTAAACATTCATAAAACTGACCAATATTGCAAGTACCATCTCCAAAAAATGCTGCAGTTACAGAATCACTATTTTCTTTAAGAGCCTCTCTTTTGTATTTACTGCTGAAAGCTGCTCCAAGGGCAACTGGAATACCTTCCCCAATAAATGCATAACCTCCAAGTAGATGATGTTCTTTAGAAAAGAGATGCATAGATCCACCTCTGCCTTTGCTGCAGCCTGTCTCTTTACCAAATAGCTCGCTCATTACTTCTTTTGCCGGCACTCCAGCACTTAAAGCATGAACATGATCTCTATAGGTACTGCAGAACCAGTCGTGTTTACGTTTCATTGCCCCAATAACACCTGAACTTATTGCTTCTTGCCCGTTGTAAAGATGAACAAACCCAAACATCTTTCCTCTGTAATACATTTCAGCGCATTTATCCTCAAATCTTCTTCCCAAAGTCATATCTTTGAAAAGATTTAAACCAATTTCTCTATTGATTTGAGCTGGTTTGGTGTTGCCAAGATTGCTTAGCCTATCGGCGTGTTCCCTGTGCTGAATAGGGTCTTGACCTGTTTTGTCCTGGTTGTGAGACATGACTTCGTTCATATTCACTTATCAATCCTTTTTAGACTTTAAGCGTCAATGGATGCAAAATGGTTAAAACCCCTTACGATGCCTAGAGCTTTTTTTCTGATTACCTAGTAGCGATTGGAATTACCTATTGATCATTTTCGCTTATTGGGGGTTAGCCCTTCTGCAAATGCTGAAGAAGTCCTCAGGGCTTTTCAGCTAAGGCTAGATCGTCCTCCAAAGCAAGGCTTTACTTATGAAGTTTTAGCTCAGAGATCTGAGCTGCTTAGGCTTTCTGCTGATCTTTTATCTAATCCTGCCGAACGACAATCTTACGAACTCGCTCTTATTGAGGGTTCGTCTGGACTTGAATTGTCTTCAAATAGAGAAGTTGCTGGTTTACTTCTCTTGTGGGAATCAAATGCCTCTTTGCAAGCTTTCAAGCTTGCAAAAAAAGCATTACAACCTCCACAAACCCCAGCCTTGGGAAGTGGTAGAGAGTCAGATTTGACTTTAATAGCAGCTTTAGCTTGTAGAGACGCTTCTATTGAGGAGCAAGCTTGCAGAAGATACGCTTCAGGCGCTGATTTACTTCAGGAAGGCATACAGTTATTGCAGAGGATGGGAAAGCTTATTGAAGAAAGAAAAACCCTTGAATCTGATTTAGAGTCTTTACTTCCATACAGAATTCTTGATTTATTAAGCAGAGAGAAAGAAGACGAAAAATCTCATCAGGAAGGCCTGATGTTGTTGGAAGACTTTGTTAATAAAAGAGGAGGACTCGAAGGAAAAAGAAATTCAGAAAAAATAGCAGGATTAAATCAAAATGATTTTGAGTTATTTTTCCTCCAAATCAGAAGATTTTTAACTGCTAAAGAACAGTCAAAAATTTATGTAAACTGGTATCGAAGGGGGTCTGAAGATGCTGGCTTTCTTGCTGCTTTTGCTTTGATTGCTTCTGGCTTTTCTTATCGGAAACCAGAACTCTTGCAAGAAGCGCGGAAATATCTTCGAAATATCAACATTAATGGCTTTGACCCTATGCCATTGATTGGATGCCTAGATCTTTTATTAGGGGATGTAACGCAAGCAGAGTCTCGTTTTCGAAGCAGTTCAGATGAGAAATTAAAAGACTGGTTAGACAATTACCCGAGCGAGACATTGGGAGCTCTATGTGACTACTGTAGAAATTGGCTGAAAAAAGATGTATTAGTAGGTTTTAGCGATGTTGAGATACAAACTGTAAATCTTGATGATTGGTTTGCTAGTCCAGAAGTACAAGTTTATGTAGAGCAGTTGGAAGCAAAAGGGGCATTAGGCATTGCAAAAGCTGGATTTTCTTTCTTATCGTCATTGGCCCCTGACCAACAAATTGAGGATAATTTATCAAGGAACTTGGAGGAACAGGCGGATTTGCCAATGCCTGGTGGGGCTTTAGATGAAAATCTTAAAGAAAGTTCTTTCAAATCACGATTAGACACTAAAGAATTTTTCTTAAGATCTAATTTGGTTAAAAAGATAATTTCAAAATATTATTCAACTTTTGAATTGATAAAAAACTCAGATTTCAAATCGTTCATATTAAAGCGACCGATATATACAAGTTCTTTAGCATTTATTGGTTTATTTATTGTTGGAACAAGCTTAGGAGTCCTTACGCAAAGAAAACCCTCGAAAAATAATGATCTCGGAAATATCTCTAAGTCTGAATTAGTTAAACCAGAAGATATTAAAAATAGAGATAATGGATCAACTAAAATAGAAAATAATAAAGAAAAATTTGATTTAAAAAAGTCAATTCCTCTTACTTCATTAGACCCCTCAAATAAAGAAATTAAATCTCTTGTTGAATCATGGTTGGAAGGTAAAGCTGATATTTTGAATGGTTCGGAAAGTCAGTTTCTTTCTTCTGTTGCTAGAGCCTCTTTATTCAACAGAGTTATTGAACAGAGAAAGAAAGATAAACTATTAGGACAAAGACAGATTATTGATGCAAAGATAACTTCAATTAATATTGTTCAAAAATCTGAAAGGAGAATTGCAGCAGATGTTGAATTAAACTATCAAGATAGAAGGCTTAGTTCTTCGGGTGAGATTTTATCAGAAACGGTTATTCCCTCTTTGAAAGTTAAATATATAATAGGTAAGAATAAAAGAAACTGGCTAATAGTTGACTATATTAGTGGAAATTAAAAAATAATTTTTTAAATTATTTCTGTAACTCTAAGAAAATGTTTGATGAACTAACTAATCAATTTGAAGATGCTGTAAAGGCATTTAAAGGTGAAGCTAAAATTTCAGAGGGAAATGTTGATGAAGCACTTAAGCAGGTCAGACGAGCTTTATTAGATGCAGATGTCAGCTTGTCTGTAGTTAAAGAATTTATCGATGAAGTAAGAGTAAAGGCAGTTGGGACAGAAGTTGTCAGAGGTATAGACCCTGGACAGAAATTTATTCAAGTAGTTCATGAAGAACTTGTGAATGTTATGGGAGGAGAGAATGATCCCTTAGCAAATTCAGAGGAACAGCCAACGGTCATTTTGATGGCTGGACTTCAGGGGGCTGGAAAGACAACCGCTACAGCAAAACTTGGATTGCTTCTTAAAGAAAAAAATAAAAAGCCATTACTGGTAGCTGCCGATACTTACAGACCAGCAGCTATTGATCAATTAGTAACTTTGGGGAAACAAATTGATGTAGAGGTTTTTAATTTAAGTTCTAATTTAAAGCCGGAGGAGATTGCTAAAAAAGGCTTGGAAAAAGCTAAAAAAGAAGGTTTTGACACTGTTCTTGTAGATACTGCTGGGCGGCTCCAAATTGATACCGACATGATGGGAGAGATGGTTCGAATTAAAGAGGCTGTTCAACCAGATGAAGTTTTATTGGTAGTTGATTCAATGATTGGCCAAGAGGCCGCTGACATTACCAGAAGTTTTCATGAAAAAGTAGGAATAACAGGCGCTGTACTCACGAAGCTAGATGGAGATTCGAGAGGTGGAGCTGCTCTTTCTATCAGAAAAATCAGTGGAAAACCAATCAAATTTATAGGTACTGGAGAAAAGGTTGAGGCATTGCAACCTTTTTATCCCGAGAGGATGGCTAGCAGAATCTTAGGGATGGGCGATGTTTTAACTCTTGTCGAAAAAGCACAGAAAGAAGTTGAAATTGCTGATGCAGAAATCATGCAAAAGAAGCTTCAAGAAGCAACTTTTGATTTTTCAGATTTCGTAAAACAGATGAGGATGATAAAGCGAATGGGTTCGTTAGGAGGGCTGCTGAAAATGATTCCTGGGATGAATAAAATTGATGATGGAATGATTAAAAGTGGAGAAGATCAACTTAAAAAAATCGAGGCAATGATTGGTTCAATGTCAGTAGAGGAGAGGAATAAACCTGAATTGTTGGCAGCGCAACCATCAAGACGTCGAAGGGTTGCAAGTGGCAGTGGACATAAGCCAGCAGACGTTGATAAGGTTCTCGCGGATTTTCAAAGGATGCGAGGCTTGATGAAGCAGATGTCTACAGGAGGAGGTCTTCCCGGTATGGATGGAGGTCTCCCTGGTATGGGTGGACTACCTAGTATGCCTTCATCTGGTGCTAATTCATATCAGTCAAGGAAAGGAAAAGGAGGTCCAGGTTTGCCCCCCCGAAGACAGCGACCAATTAAGAAAAAGAAAGGTTTTGGTGATCTTTAGAGATATCAAAAGGCTAAAATAATCATCCGTGGAGTATCATTAAGATGAAGAACCTTTGAGTTCAATCCACTTACAAATAAATCGAAGATGATCAAGCTCCGCCTCAAGCGGTTTGGTAAAAAGCGTGAAACCAGTTTTCGTCTAGTTGCATGTAATAGCACTTCAAGGCGAGATGGTCGCCCCCTACAAGAACTAGGCTTTTACAATCCAAGAACCAAAGAAACCAGATTAGATACAGAGGCTTTAAGAACTCGACTAGGGCAAGGTGCTCAACCTACTGATGCTGTAAGAACTTTATTAGAAAAAGGAGGACTCCTTGAAAAGAAAGTTAGACCAGCTGAAGTCCTAGGTAAGCAAAAACAAGAAAAAGAAAGATCAGCAAAGAAAAAAGATGCAGCTGCATCCGAAACTTCTGAATAAGAAGTTTTGATGAGTATCAATAACTTCAAAAAAATTTATGTCTGAAGCAACCACTGAAGGTCGCTTTTGTATAGATCTGCCTGATTCCGATGCTGCTACTGCTTTAGCGGGAACTGGTCAGTCAACACTTCATAGATTAGAAACCCTTACAGGTGCTGCTTTTTCCTTAAGGGGGTTGCAACTCGAAATAAAAGGAAATTCTTACCAATTAGAGAAAGCTGCAGCAATTGTTGAATTAGTTAGACCAATTTGGGAAGAAGGGCAAATTGTCTCGCCCGTTGATTTACATGCTGCGGCTAAAGCATTGGATAATGGTAAAAAAAATGATCATGCCAAATCCACAAATAAAGTTTTAGCGAGAAGTCAAAGAGGAAATCTTTTAAGACCAAGAACAATTAGACAAAAATTTTATGTAGAAGCTATGGAAAAAAGTGATCTTACTTTTGCTTTAGGCCCAGCAGGAACAGGAAAAACTTTCTTGGCAACTGTATTAGCTGTGCGAATGCTAACTGAGAGGAAAATCGAGAAAATTATTTTGACAAGACCTGCAGTTGAAGCTGGCGAAAGATTGGGATTTTTACCTGGGGACTTACAGCAAAAGGTTGATCCTTATCTAAGGCCTTTATATGATTCTCTCCACTCTTTACTTGGACAAGAAAAAACTAATTTGCTTATAGAAAAAAACGTTATTGAAGTTGCGCCTTTGGCTTACATGCGAGGAAGGACTTTAGAAGAATCATTTGTCATACTTGATGAGGCTCAAAATACGACACCAGCACAAATGAGGATGGTTCTTACCAGATTAGGTGAGAGGTCAAGGATGGTAGTAACTGGCGATGTAACCCAGGTTGACTTGCCATATGGACAAATGAGCGGACTTATTGAAGCAGCAGACTTACTCGAAAAGGTTGATGGAATTTCAGTTTGCAGACTTACTTCAGCAGATGTAGTAAGACATCCACTTGTTCAAAGCGTTGTTGATGCTTATGCAGAACTAGATAAAAAAAGACGATAGGGTGATCCGCATTCACATTCATGGAGACTTATTTTTTTTGTGCCAGAATAGGTATTAATAATTATCTGGTGCGTTATGCCAGCAAACAGCAATTTTCAACAAGCTATTCGTGATGCACAATCTAGTGCACTTATTGGCCCAAATGTAGTAAACAAAGCCTTGCCTTATGTAGGCGGAGGAATGGCATTAACTGGATTAGGTGTTTTAGGTGGACTTTCTTTACAAGCAACTAACAATCCTTTATTCGGCCCTCTATTTATAGTCGCATTTATTGCAGAAATAGTTTTATTTTTTATGGCAAGTAGCGCTGCCAATAATGCAAATAACTCCAAAGCTCTTCCACTCTTGACTGGATTTAGCTTGCTTACTGGTTTCACTCTCAGTGGGATTGTTGGCTTAGCAATTCAAGTCGCAGGAATGGGTGCGATAGGAACTGCAGTATTTGCGACTGGAATTACTTTCGTAATTGCTTCTTCAGTTGGCAGGAAAATGAGTGATAACGTTGGCCAAGCTTTGCAAGGTGCAGTTGGTCTTGGATTGCTTGGTTTGATTATCGCTATGGTCTTCCAATTTGTTGGAGGTTTATTTGCTCCAGGAATGTTTGGAGGCAGTGGCTTTGAATTGATGATTGCTGGTTTTGGAACTGTACTTTTTGTTGCAATGTCTTTTGTAGATTTCTACACAATGCCAAGAAGATATAATGACGAGCAGTATTTAGCTGGAGCATTAGGAATGTACCTAACTTACATAAACTTATTTGTTTTTGTTCTTCGTTTAATCATTGCTCTTCAAGGCGGTGGAAGAAGAGATTAATTCTATAAACCAGACATAAAAAAAGAGCCGCAAGGCTCTTTTTTTATGTCGCAACTTCATAGATACTTTCTGATATTGCATTGATTTGTTTATCGTTATAACCCCATTTTTTAATAAACTTCAAGTCCGTTCCATTTCCTTTTGTTGCTTCAAGTAAAACATCTAAACGTTTTTTTACCTGATTTGAATCTAATAGCTTAAGTAACTCAATACATCGAATTTTTATTCTCTCTGACTGGATTTCCTGTGAATTATTATTATCATGATGTGTTATTACCATTGCTGAACTCATTGCAAGATTTTTTACGGTTAGATCAACAATAATATCTCCAGAACTTCTTAATTGAAAAATTAAAGCATCTGGGAATCTATCCATTAAAGGACAATCTATTGAGAGACTTACAACAAAAAATCCTCTTGCACCCTCCACTGTTTTAATAAGCTCTCCAATTCGATCAGAAATAACTTCGTCACTTATTTCATCATTTTCCCAACTTTTGCACCAAATCATTGTTGCTTCCATTGCTTCTTTAAAAGTTGGTTTCTGATCATTCATGGTTTTATTGCACTTTTATAGTAAGGCTATAGATAATCGTAGAGAAAGGTAATGTCATTGGGAGATTTAAATCAAGAGGATTTTAAATCAGGATTTATTGCATTAATCGGTAGACCCAATGTTGGTAAATCAACTTTCATAAACAAATTTATAGGTGAGAAAATAGCAATTACATCACCCATTGCTCAAACCACTAGAAATCGATTAAAAGTAATACTTACGAATGAAAAGTCTCAAATTATTTTTGTAGATACTCCTGGTATTCATAAACCTCATCATTTGTTAGGAGAAAGACTTGTTCAGAGTGCCAAGAGATCAATTGGGGATGTTGATGCAGTCTTAGTTATTTTTGAAGCCAGCCATTCTCCAGGGAGGGGTGACGCATTTATTTTGAATTTGATCAGGAATTTAAAAATCCCTGTCATTGTTGCCTTGAATAAATGGGATCTTTTAGAGTTGAGTCAATTTAAAGAAAGAAAGAAAGAATATTTAGAATTTTTTGATGGTACTAATTGGCCAGTTTTTTGTTGTAGCGCTCTTACAGGTCAGGGATGTAATGAGCTAATTCGTGAAATAGAAGAAAAACTACCTTTGGGACCTCAGCTATATCCAAGTGATATGACTTGTGACCATCCTGAGAAGTTTTTGATGGCTGAATTTATAAGAGAACAAGTTTTAATAAATACACGCGAAGAAGTACCTCATAGTGTTGCAGTCTCTATTGATAAAATTGAAGATATACCTTCGAAAAAAAAATCTGAAAATAAATCAAGAACAGGAATTTTTGCAACTATTTGTGTTGAGAAAAAAAGTCAGAAAGGAATTTTAATAGGTAAAGGGGGAAGCATGTTGAAGAAAATTGGCCAGGAATCAAGAATGCAAATTCAAACTTTGATTAATGGTAATGTCTATTTAGAACTGTTTGTTAAAGTTGTCCCTGACTGGAGAAGTAAATCTTCTCGGCTTAATGAGTTTGGTTATGAAGGTAGCTAATTTATATGAGTAATTTAAGATTCGATGTCGTAAGCCTTTTCCCAGAAGCTTTTAAAAATTTTTTTAATCATGGACTAATAAAAAAAGCATTTGAAGAGAAGATTGCATCAATTCATATACATAATCCTCGTGACCACGCGATAGATAATTATCGAAAAGTTGATGATGTGCCATATGGCGGAGGCGCAGGAATGGTCTTAAAGCCAGAACCCTATTTTTCGGTATTTGATCAAATTCCAAAGCTCAATAAAAATAGAATACTTTTGATGACTCCACAAGGTAGAAAAATATCTCAATCTGATTTTTTTAGATGGTCAAAAGAAGATCAACTTATATTGATATGTGGTAGCTATGAGGGCTTTGATGAGAGGATTCGGTCTTTAGCTGATGAAGAAATTTCAATTGGAGACTTTGTTCTTACGGGTGGAGAAATTCCTGCAATAACTCTTATTAATGGAGTTGTACGTCTATTACCAGGAACTTTAGGCAGTTCCGAATCATTAGAAGAAGAAAGTCATAATGAGTTTCTTTTAGAACATCCCCAATACACACGACCCGCAGAATTTAGAGGTGTGAAAGTTCCTGATGTCCTTTTAAGTGGTAATCATAAATTAATTAAAGAATGGAGGCAGAAGCAGAGAGAAATCAGGACGCAGTCACGTAGGCCCGATTTGTTCGAACTTTGGAAGCTCGACCAATTATCATCTACTAAAAGAAGTTCATTATTGAAAACTAAAGTGAACTTGCGAATTGGCAACGGTTATGACATGCACCGTTTGGTTTCCGGACGACCTTTGATTCTTGGAGGGGTCGAGTTAAACCATCCAGAGGGTTTAGGCCTTGATGGCCATAGTGATGCAGATGTTCTTACTCATGCAATTATGGATGCAATATTAGGTGCGTTATCATTGGGCGATATTGGAAAGTATTTCCCTCCAGATGACCCCAAGTGGAAAAATGCTGACAGCTTAATTCTTCTTGGACATGTCATGGAATTAATTGGAAGGAAAGGTTGGCAAATTCAAAATATTGATTCAGTTATTGTCGCTGAAAGGCCAAAGTTAAAACCTTATATTGACTTAATGAAAGAGAAGATATCTAAAAAAATAGGAGTGAACATTGATGATGTAGGAGTTAAAGCAACTACAAATGAGAAATTAGGTGCGGAGGGAAGAGAAGAGGGTATATGTTGCCATGCAGTTGTTTTAATGAAAAGGAATGAAAACTCTTAGAACTAAATATTTTATCGAAAAAATATTTAGTTTCTTTTTTTTAAGTGTGATTTTTATTTCAACTATTTTTGGAAACGTGAAAAATATTCAAGCTGAGTCTTTATTGAAAGTTAATTTTCCAAAGGAATCTATTGTCGAGCACCTTAAGCTTGATGTTCCGAAAAAATTTAAAAATGCTTGGTTAAAAGCCGAAGAAGGAAGTTGGGAGCCATGGTTATTAAAACAAGATGGTTTTTTAGGACGCCAACTTTTTTGGGATCCTAAAAAAGAGGAAGCAACCTTATTAATTGGATGGGAGTCAAGAGCCGTTTGGAAAAGCATCTCTCAGATAGAAATAAATCTTGTCCAGGATGACTTTGAAAAGATTGCCAGAAAGGAAACAGGTGAACGAAGTGGAAATCCTTTTCCATTGATCTTTGAGGGGGAATTAAATCCAGAGTAAAAATGAATGAATCAATTATTGATTTTCAGAGGCGAACTCGACTTGGCGTAGTTGAGGCTATATGGGGGGAGCATAAAACAATTGAACAAATCTCTGAAATATTGGAAAAATATCAACGTGAGTGTGAAACTGCTTTAGTGACAAGACTAACTAAAGAAAAGGGTCAAAAACTTTTAGTTGAATTTCCTTCTGCAGAATTTCATGAAATATCTGGTTGCCTAACTTTTGGGGGATTTAAGGAATGTACTTCTTCTACGGAAAAAGTAATTATTTTGACTGGAGGAACCAGTGATGTTGGAGTGGCATCAGAAGCAGAAATAGCTTTGAACTTGCATGGAATAAAAACTAAATTGTTGATTGATGTTGGCGTAGCAGGACTTCACAGGTTGCTAGACAGGCTTGAAGAAATAAAATTAGCAAAGGTAGTTATTGCGTGTGCCGGAATGGAGGGAGCTTTACCTACGGTGCTCGCTGGTTTAATCCCTCATCCAATTATTGGACTTCCTGTCTCAGTTGGATATGGGATTAGTGGTGGCGGAAAAACTGCTTTGGAGGGAATGCTTGCAAGTTGTGCACCAGGATTAACAGTAGTGAATATTGATAATGGATATGGAGCCGCGATGGCTGCTATGAGAATTTTATCAACCAAATTTTGATTTTATTAGCTCTAGGATTTTTATATGTATTTTCTGGATTTTATTTCTAGAACCTGCTCTAACCATAATTTCATTGAGTTAGAGAGTAGACCTTTCTCATAACGGAATATTGCTTCAGATAGAACAGGAGTGTTTATCCATTGAATAGTCTTTCTTCTCATAAACTCACTTCTTTCCCTTAGATTGAACTATTAACTTGAGGAGCGCAAGGGGGTATTTGTAGTCTTAAGATTCTCCGTCATATTTGCTACTAAGTCGTGTTAGCTCATCACTATTGTTGCTCGATTCAACATCTAGAAGACGAGTGACTAATTCTGATAAGTCTCTTTGAGCTAACTCTCCCGAGCTTTCCCATTTCATTGAGCGAGGTTCTGATTGTGAAGAAGCCGACACTTCCGTAGTTGATAAGTGTGCGAATCCTAACTGCTATTTACGTAAAAATTGACTGTTGTTTACGTAAATAAGATGAAAAAAATATAAAGAAATTCGTTTTTTGGTTGCTTTGGACACTGACTTTATAAATGTTTAAGATTTGGGTATTGAATTATTAGTTCTTCTTCTCTCAGGGTCTCTCCTTCTCCGTCAGGTTGCCAGATAACTTCTAAAGCAATTAAGTCATTTGATGATATTGACCCTAAGATTCTTAATGCTTCAGTGATGACTTCGTTGTTTGCGGAGTTTTGAAGTCTTAAATCCTTTTTTGTTGCTACGAGAATCGTTATTGCGATGTATTCATTTGTTGAATCAGAATCGCCAGGATTGGATTGTTTATTTGTTGAGCTAGATATTTGACCAGAATAGTTTGATGTGAGCTCTGCCTTTAGTTTGCTTCTTTCAGTTATTGATATTCGATTAAAGGTTGATTCTGCTGACGCATATGGAACAGAACCTGTTTCTATATTTGAATAGACCCATAATTCAGGCTTCCTAAGTAAGGACAGTGTTGTGTCTTGAAGAACTCTTTGAAGGCCAGATGAAGTTGAGGTGTTTGAGGAGGCGGCAAGCTCCCTTAGGCTCACTTGAATTTCTTTTGCACTTGCCAGTAAGCCAATTTGAAATTGAATTAAAGAAACTTTGGATGGGTTCGTTGATTGAGAAACTATTGAGTTATTGCTTGTGTTAGAAAAATTTGAAGAGCTTTTAAATGAATTAACAATCACACCAATGATTGACATAAGTATTAAAAACCCAAAAATCCCACCTCCGCCAAAGCCAAATATTGGCAATAAAAAAGGAAAACCAATACCACCTCCTCTATATCCACTTCCATAACCTCGAAGGTTGTTACCTCCATAGCCTCCGTAATTTTGTCTTCGTGGTGAAGAAGGCGCCTGAAAACTTCCTCCACCTATTCGTCCTCCACTAGCTGCTGCTGCAGTGTTGGGATTGGTAAATAAAGAAAAAAAGATTATTGTTGAAACAATCAGAAAAGAAAAAATCTGTTTTCTTTTAATCCAACTAAAGCGAGTAGTTTTTAACACTTATCTATTCAGGATTAACTAACTGTAGGAACCTCCACCAACAATTGTCACAACCTCTAAGCAATCGCCATGTTTGATTTTTGTATTTGTCCAAACTTTTGGGCTAATAATTTCACCATTTAATTCAACTACAACTAACTGAGGTTTGTAGCCTAAGTTTTCAAGCAAAGCTTCCATTAGTAATTCTTCATTAGAGTTATTAATGGTTTTAATTTCGCCGTTAATTTTTAATTGCATTTTAGAAGTTTGATAAGTTCATCAGTTGTTGAAAAGGGATCATTTGAATTAATGATTGCATTGGACACAGCTATGCGAAGATTATTGATCTGGTTTAATTTTGTGATATTTGATTTATTGATTCCACCAATAGCAAAAGCAGGTAGGAGAGTTTCACTTAATCCTTTTTTTAGATAGTCAATTCCAATTGGATTTAGTTGCTTTTTTGTTTCAGTGGAAAATATTGGTCCTATACCAATATAATCACAGCCTTCTCTTTCGGCATTTTTAATGTCTTCAAGACAGTGCGTGCTTCTGCCAATGATTTTTTCAGCCCCTAGGAGCTCTCTCGCGATTTTTATTGGCATATCTTCTTGCCCCAAATGAATCCCATCGGCGTCAACGGCGAGTGCGATATCTATGCGGTCATTGACTATAAATAGTGAATTGTATTTTTTACAAAGAGAAGCTAAACATTTAGCTTGTGAAATTTTTTCATTATCATTTAAAAATTTCTCTCTATATTGAAGTGCTTTTACACCAGCTTTTAGAGCATGAAGAACGACCTCTTCAAGGTCTTTCCTGTTTGAGGTTATTAAGTATACGGAACAATCTTTTAAGGTTTGTCTTTTATTTAGGCCTTCTGTCGAATTAAGCACCTTTATTTCGATCTCATAAGTTTCATATCTAATTTTGCTGGCTATTTCACAAAGATTCGGATCTGTTGCTCGAGTAAATTCCTCTATTACTCTTAGGGCTTCTTGAACTCTGGATGAGTTCGCAATAAATATAGCCTCTGGGGTTGATCTGACTGTTTGTAATGGATGTGAAATGCCCATAGCTGGATCGTTGGATGTAAGCCTTTCTTTTCGATAAATATTGAGGTGATGTACTCCTAATTGTTGCCTCCAATCTTTGATTTGAATCGAAAAATCACTCCTCTTTAAACCAAATCTGCACCAATCTTCCATAACTCTGAGCCCTTCTCTAGCGCGATCAAGGTTCGCGTCAATTAATTGAGCAATACGATTATCAGACGGAGGGGTGACAGGCATTAATTTCATGTCATCCTTTATTTGATGATTTGTATTTAGATTTTATTGTGGAAAATGATTCTGAGAGCAATATGACTGTGCTGCTTTGGGGTGTTTTTTTGTTAGGGGGCATAGGTTTATTTGTGGTTTGGGGATTATCCAACGCTTATCCCACAATTAATTAGATCAAAGTTTTTTTGTCAATATTTCTTTTGCCAATATTGCATCTAAACTTATTTGTTCGCTCAGTGCATCGATTTTCTCAAACTTTTTTTGTAGTCTAATTCTTTGCACTGGTTCGATAATTAATTCATGTCCTAATAGATTGATTTCTTTGTCTAGAAGGTGAACTTCTACTGCTGATAAAGAGTTTGGATCAATAGTTGGTTGAGGGCCCATATTCATAACTGCTAAGAAACGTTCTTTTTTGTTTGCTATGGAGGCCCAAGCTGCATAAACACCCAATGATGGAAGGAATTTTCGCCCATCTATTTTTAAATTTGCAGTTGGCCATCCAATTTTTTTTCCTAAACCTCTTCCTTTCTCCACCGTTCCTCTAAAGGTGTAAGGACGCTTCAAAAGATATTTTGCATGCTTTAAATCACCGTCGTTGAGTGCTTTTCTTACTCTGCTACTACTAAGTCGACCATGATTGTCTTCAACAATAGGAACAATAGAAATTTTTATACCTAGAGAGGCACCTATCTTTTTTAAAGTAGAAGTGTCACCTTCTCGGTTGCGTCCAAACCTGAAATTCTCTCCAACCGCTATGTGTTTAGCATGAAGGGTTTTTGCTAGAACTTCCTCTACAAATGTTTCAGCACTTTTTGAAGCAAGATTTTTATTAAATGGAACCAAAACTAGTTGCTCTATTCCTAGAGGCTCAAGTAGGAATGTTTTTTCATTTGGTAAATCCAATCTTAATCTTGATTCTCCAAAGAGAACCTCGCGGGGATGAGGCCAAAAACTGACAACTGTAGGAACACCAATTGGCTCTTTTAATATGGCATTTATTACTTTTTTATGACCTAAGTGAAGACCGTCAAAACTACCTAAGGCTAGTGCTGTAGGTAGTTTTGCGTTTTCTGGCGCACAGAGAGGAATCAAGATAAACGTGCAATTTTTGTGCTTTGATGGCAAGTTTGGTTTATCGCCTTATTCATCGTGATGGCAGATCAACGTGACTTTCAATTGCTTTCTCTTGGAATGAGAAGAATTGGTTGGCTTCGGTTTTGGATTCAAACAATTTTAGGTGTAGTGGTAGTGGGTGTTTTGTTGTTCAACAATGTTGGAAGTAGTTTAGCTAGAAACTCAGAGAGAGCATTGGGCTTAGGGCCAGGTTTGTCTCTCACGACATTGGCATTTATTTTATTGCTATTTAGCCTTTGGCAAGGATGGATGATAGTAAAGACTGGTAGAGCCCTAGGCAGCGAGGCGCGCCCAAGTAGAGGTGAAACAAGTCGCTTACTAAAGAGAGGCTTGATTGTCGATTTAGTCGGATTGGTTTTTTCGTCGATCGGGTATCAATCTTTAGCAGGAGCTTTGTTCGTTCAGGCTTCAATGCAAGCTCCTGGTATTTCCATTGGAACAGGTATGAGAGCAATGGAAAATTATCCAATTACTTCTCTAGAAATGCTCTCTGTTTTGAGTAATACTCAAGTTTTGTTTGCCCATTTGATTGGGCTGATTTTTTCTTTATGGTTATTGCAAAGGATTTTTAGAAAAAACTAATTTTTATATTAAGTTTGGCAAATCATCTAAATTGCCTCTCCAAAAAAGATCAGGTTGAATTGGTGTTAATGAGGGAGAGCATAAAGCTATTTGAGAAACATCACTTGGCCATTCCTTAGGGCCTTCTCCAGCCGATTGAAGATCTTTTACTGCTTCCCCAGCCATCCAAAAATAGGTATTGCCTCTTGGATCGACTCTTCGAATGAATTGCTCCTCGTATTGTCTGATTGAAAGTCTTGTCCAAACCAAATCACCCATCTCTTTTTCTTCACAAGGAGGAATATTTAAATTTAGGAGTAAGTTCTTGGACCAATTTTGTTGAATTGCTTTCTCTGCAATATCTAAGGAAAGTTTCCCAGCGAAATCAAAATTTTTCCATTGAAAACTTGCAACGCTCACAGCAATAGATGGAATCCCATCTAAGGTCCCCTCAAGTGCAGCAGCAACAGTTCCTGAGCAAAAAATATCCGTACCAAGATTAGGCCCATGATTAATTCCAGAAAGGATTAAGTCTGGCTTTTGATCAAGAAGTTCATTAAGTGCAAGTTTTACACAATCGGCGGGGGTACCACTACATCCCCAAGCTTTAATACCTTCCCCAAATAATTCGTCAGCTTTTTCAGCGCGTATTGGCGAATGTAAAGTTAATCCATGACCAGTTGCTGATCTTTCTTGATCTGGACAAACAACAGTAACTTTATGTCCTCTGCTCGCTGCAGAAGTAGCAAGTGTTCTTATCCCTTCTGCAAAAACACCATCATCATTACTAATTAAAATTTTCAATGGTTTCATTTTTTTGCTATTAGTTTTTAGAACTGGGACAGGTTGCCGATTAAACTAGTACTCGAGATGGAAATTCATTGAGTTCAACATTATCCCTAAAACAGCTCATCGGTGAGCTTGAGATTCTAGAAAGCGAGGCGGCAAAAGAAATTGCTTCTGCTGAAAATTCTGAATCAATAGAGAAATTAAGGTTAAGTTTCCTTGGAAAGAAAGGAAAACTCTCACTTCTTTTGGGAGGGATGAAAAATCTTTCTAATGAGGAAAGACCTTTAATTGGTCAAAGAGCGAACGTTTTAAAAACTCAATTGCAAGAATTAATCAAGGAAAAGCTTGAAATTTTAAAAACTCAGGCTCTAAGTCAGATACTTATAAAGGAAACTATAGATGTTACAGCGCCTCCAACAGGTATTCCTCAAGGACATCGGCACCCCTTAATAACGACTACTGAGCAAATAATTGATCTTTTCTTGGGGCTTGGATACCAAGTTTCTGAAGGTCCTGAGATAGAGAATGATTACTACAATTTCGAGGCACTAAATATTCCACCTGATCATCCTGCAAGAGATATGCAAGATACTTTTTATCTGGGAGGTGAATACCTTTTAAGAACTCATACATCGCCTGTTCAGATTCGTTGCCTTGAAAGCAAAAAGCCACCTGTAAGAATTGTCTCACCAGGTCGGGTTTATCGAAGAGATGCAGTTGATGCAACTCATTCGCCTGTGTTCCACCAGGTTGAGGTCTTAGCAATTGATGAAAAGCTTGACTTTAGTCATCTTAGAGGAACAGTAATGGCATTTCTAAAAGCATTCTTTGGAGATCTTCCTATTCGATTCAGAGCTAGCTATTTCCCATTTACGGAGCCATCAGCAGAAGTTGATGTCCAATGGAGAGGTAAGTGGTTAGAAGTTATGGGTTGCGGGATGGTAGATCCTGCTGTCTTGGAAGAATTAGAGATTGATCCAGAAAAATATAGTGGATTTGCTGCTGGACTTGGGGTTGAAAGATTTTGCATGGTTCGTCATGGTCTTGATGATATTAGAAAGTTATATACAAGTGATCTTAGATTTTTAGAACAATTTTAAAGTTGGATATTTTTGAATTAAATTTAATTTATTAAACAAATAATATTGACATTTAATTGCTAATATTACTCAATTGTTTGTGAAGTATGATCGGTGCCCCGAGTTGGACTGATCGTTAATGACGGGAAAGAGCTTGCTGTTAAGACAGCAAAAACTTTTCAAAAGAAACTAGAAGATTCTGGTTTTGAGGTCGTAAGAGTAAGTAGCTCAGGCGGTTTACTAGGTTTTATTAATCCTGATCAATATATGAGTTCACAAGGATACAACTCATGTGTACCTGATAGTTTTGATTCTTCAGTTTTGTTTGCCGTTGTATTAGGAGGTGATGGGACTGTCTTGTCTGCAGCAAGACAAACTGCACCATTGGGCATCCCAATACTCACTGTAAATACAGGACATTTAGGCTTTTTGGCTGAGGCGTATCTTTCAGATGTAGATCAGATTTTTAAACATTTAGTTGCAAGGGAATGGAATATTGAAGAGAGAACAAGCCTTGTAGTGAGTGTCATGAGAGGTGATCAATGTAGATGGGAAGCTCTTTGCCTCAATGAAATGGCATTGCATAGAGAACCAATGACAAGTATGTGTCATTTTGAAATTTCCGTTGGTCGGCATGCGCCCGTCGATATTTCTGCAGATGGTGTAATTCTCTCTACTCCTACTGGTTCAACTGCTTATTCACTCAGTGCTGGGGGACCTGTAATCACTCCTGATTGCCCAGTTTTACAGCTTACGCCAGTATCTCCTCATTCATTAGCATCGAGAGCTCTAGTCTTTAGCAACGAAGAGCCAGTGACCGTTTTCCCTGCCACACCTGAAAGATTGATGATGGTAGTTGATGGCAGTGCAGGATGTTATGTATGGCCAGAGGATAGAGTTTTAATCAGAAAAAGTGATCATCCAGTTAAGTTCATGAGACTTTCAGATCATGAGTTCTTTCAAGTTCTAAGAAATAAATTAGGTTGGGGACTCCCCCACGTTGCGAAACCTGATAAAACTTAAAAATTATTTCATTTCACCCTTCAAAATAAAAACAGGATTTAAAGGAGATAATCTTATATCTTCTCCAATACTTACACCCCTATAAGATTGATGTTGACTAATAGATAACTTGTGGACTTTAGGCTTCAAAATCGACTCTAATTTTGATATTGATTTTAATGATATTAGTGGTATTACTATTATACAACTACTATTTATTAACTTCAAAACTTCTTCAAGAATTAAATGTGAGTTTGATCCACCTCCACCGATAATAACTCTTTTTGGACTTGATAGACTAGTTGTTATTTTATTTTGTTTGAATATATTTAATGCTTCATCCTCAATTATTAATGATGGCTTAACTCCAAGTCTTCTGGCGTTTTCCTCAATTATATTTTTACTTCCAACTCTTTTATCAATGGATACTAATTTTAGATTTGGAGATATCCTTAATGCTTCTAAACCTATACTCCCAACTCCACTTCCTATGTCCCAAATTATTCCTTGCTTTGGAAGATTAAGTTCGGCAAGAATTTGAACCCTAACTTCTTTTTTTGTCATTAACCCAGGGCAGTCTGCATTTTGAAGAAAAACAGAATCAACAATTCCAAATAAAGGTAAATCTTTTGATTGTATTCGCGGCTCTTCTTTTTTAAAAAGAATTACAAGATGCAATGGATCAAGATCAATTGGGAAATCATCAATAGAAGATATTTTTAGAATTCTTTCATTGTGATATCCAAGCCTTTCGAAAGTCCAAAATTCATATTTTTTTTGAAGTTCTAATGAATCCAGTAATTGGTAAACCTCATTAGCTCCTCCTCTATTTGAGTCAGTTAAAACCACAAGTGAAGAAGGAAGCTTTTTAATTGCTTTTTCAAATTGAAGCGGATCTCTTCCATGAAGACTGATCCATTGTGTATTTTGCCAAGGTTTGCCAAGTCTGGAAAAAGCTAGTTGAAAAGAGGTCGAGGCAGGCTCAAAATAAAGTTTTGATAAAGGAAAGTTTTGAATTAATAATCTACCAATCCCAAACCAAAGAGGATCACCACCAGAAAACACAATTGTTTTTTTCTTGTCCTTTTTTAACAGATCTATAAAGTCATTTAGTTTGTCAGTTGTAATGAACTCGAACTTATGATTTTTTATATTTTTATCCTTTAACCAAGTTTTGAAAGAATCTAAAATTCTTTGCGGACCAGTGATTATCTCAGCTTCAAAAATTGGTTTTTTTTTAGCTTCAAAAAAACTTTCAACACTGGCAGTATCAATTCCTATTACGTGTATCTGCTTTGACTCATCAGGCATGGTTTAAATGAGTAGGCGTAGAAAAATTTCTTTTTTATAGCTTTACTATTTTTTTGATGAAAATCAACTAAAACTTAAAAAGTTAGTTTGAAAGTTTTGTGAATCTTAAAAAAAATGAATTTGAGAAACCCTTAACCAGAAGATCCCGTCTGCATGAAATTTTGATAGCGCTGATTAAGCAACAAAAAGATTTAGAATTAATGGACGATAATGTACAAGTCTTTGAAAGTCCTATTAATAATTCAGCAAAATATGACCCTTCCAAAATAGTTGAACGTAATCAACGTATCATTAAGAAATATCAGTCACTCGTTCGCTCAGCAATAGCATTAGATGCACTACTTGAATCGGAAGATTACGATATTAGTGATAGAAGAAATGCGTAATTCATTTCGTCTGATAATTTCTTGTCTTTTGATTTGTTGTTTTTTTTTTACTAGCGCTAACAAAAGTTATGCAGATTCTAAAGTCACTTCAAATGATCAGAAAAAAGAGATTAAAAGAAGTATAGAGAGCCTCAAAGACTTGGATTACCAAACTTGGCAAATTATCGTCTATCCAAGTTCCAAAGAGTCCAAGAATTTCATTTTAAGAATTGTGGGTTATCCAGGTTCATTAAGGATTGATCATCCAACTAACTTGTTAGTTAATTCAGGAAGAAAAACTTGGGATCTAAAAGACATAACAAAAAACATTAAAACCAAACCTGAAACTTTGAATGATTCTGCTGCTGAATTTGATATGAGCTCATTAATGGCCGAATTGGACAGAAATAGACCCTTGAGAATCGGATTGCCTGGGGTGATAAATGATTTACCAATTCCGCCATACTTAGTAAGTGAATGGAGATCATTGGCTCAAGAAAATGATTGATTTTCTAGAGGCTCACAAAACATGGGTGCCATGGATGAGACGAGCAATCCAGCTGGCTTTATTGGCAGAGGGTAGGACAAGCCCAAATCCCCTTGTTGGCGCAATTGTGCTTGATTCAAGTGGAAAACTTGTTGGAGAGGGATATCATTCAGGCGCTGGAAATCCTCATGCGGAGATAGAGGCACTTGCTCAAGCTGGGGAGAAATCGCTTAATGGAACTATCGTTGTAACCTTAGAGCCATGCTGCCATCAAGGCTTAACCCCTCCTTGTACAGAAGCCCTCATAAAAGCAGGTTTAAAAAAAGTTGTTATTGGGATGGTTGATCCGGATCCAAGAGTTTCAGGTAATGGGATTTCGAGGTTAAAAGACTGCGGACTAGAAGTCATCGAGGGTGTTTTGAGTCAAGAATGTGAATCAATTAATCGCGAATTTAGTTTTCGAGTTCGTAATGGACGTCCTTGGGGAATTCTTAAATGGGCAATGAGTTTAGATGGAAAAATTGGTTTGCCAAATGGTTGTAGTAAGTGGATTACAGATATTCCTGCAAGGCAATCGGTTCATAGAATCCGATCTAAGTGCGATGCAGTAATAGTTGGAGGAGGAACAGTTCGGGCCGATAATCCACTTTTAACTTCAAGGGGGAAATCAGATTTTGAACCGTTAAGGGTGGTTTTTTCAAGAACTTTGAACGTGCCTCAATCGGCAAAACTTTGGGATACAAAAATCGCTAGAACAATAGTTGCTTATGGGCCAGATGGAGATGAATCTTTCTTTTCTGATTTGCCAGATGGTCCAGAAAAATTGAGATTAAAGTCGGACAATCCATCCGAGTTGCTTTCCTCACTTGCGAAAAAAGGCTGCAATAAAATTCTTTGGGAATGCGGACCCCAACTGGCTACAAGTGCAATAGAAGCAAATTGTGTTCAGGAATTAGTAGTTTTCGTAGCACCAAAACTCTTAGGAGGGATGTCTTCGATGAGTCCTTTGAACAATTTTGGATTTGAATCAATAAGTTCTTCCTATAAATTGCAACATTCTTTTTTAGATCGAAAAGGAGAAGATGTATGTTGGAGACTGATTTTTTAGGGGGTTAATTTTTTAGAATTAGATATTCGTTCGGATCTCCCCCCAGTTAAACAAGTCGATTTGGGATAAAAATTGTTTAACTTGGTACTAATTAAATTTTTGCTAATGCCAATACGACAGGACGAAAATCAACCAAATAAACGCTTTGGAATAATTAATTTAGTTTTAATTGGTTTTGGCGCGCTTCTTCTTTTTAGTAGCTTTTTCCCTAACCAAAATACACAAGTACCAAGAGTTCCCTACTCGCTCTTCATTAATCAAGTTGACGATGGAGAAGTTAAACGTGCATACATAACTCAAGATCAGATTAGATACGAACTTTCTACGGCAGAAGAAGGAGCTCCATCTGTTCTAGCAACGACTCCGATTTTTGATATGGAGTTACCTCAAAGGCTTGAGAAAAAAGGCGTCGAGTTCGCAGCTGCACCTCCCAAAAAACCCAACATATTTACTACTATTCTTAGTTGGGTAGTACCGCCACTAATATTCATATTAGTTTTGCAGTTTTTCGCTCGTAGAAGTATGGGTGGTGGTGGAGCTCAAGGAGCCCTAAGTTTCACTAAAAGTAAGGCTAAAGTTTATGTTCCCGATGATGAGTCTAAAGTAACTTTTGATGATGTAGCAGGGGTAGATGAAGCAAAAGATGAACTTACTGAGATAGTTGACTTTCTTAAAAAACCTCAAAGATATACAGATATAGGAGCAAGAATTCCTAAAGGTGTCCTCCTGGTGGGACCTCCTGGAACTGGTAAAACTCTTTTATCAAAGGCTGTAGCAGGAGAAGCAGAGGTTCCTTTCTTTATTATCTCTGGTTCTGAGTTTGTTGAGTTATTTGTTGGAGCTGGTGCGGCGAGAGTTAGAGATTTATTTGAACAAGCAAAGAAAAAAGCTCCTTGCATAATATTTATTGACGAATTAGATGCTATTGGTAAAAGCAGATCAGGTTCAATGGGCGTAGTTGGAGGTAATGATGAAAGAGAGCAAACTCTTAATCAACTACTTACAGAGATGGATGGATTTTCTTCAACTGATAAGCCTGTAATTGTACTTGCAGCCACAAACCAACCTGAGGTGCTAGATGCAGCACTATTGCGTCCAGGTAGATTTGACAGGCAAGTTCTTGTGGATAGACCTGATCTATCTGGAAGAAAAACTATTTTAGAAATCTATACCAAGAAAGTAAAACTCTCTGCAAAAATTGATCTGGATCGGATTGCTCAAGCTACAAGTGGATTTGCAGGGGCTGATTTAGCTAATATGGTTAATGAAGCTGCTCTTCTAGCGGCAAGAGCTTACAGACCTGAAGTTGAGCAGCAAGATTTAAATGAAGCCATTGAAAGAGTTGTTGCTGGTCTTGAGAAAAAAAGCAGAGTTTTGCAGGATGACGAGAAAAAGATAGTTGCTTATCACGAGGTTGGCCACGCAATCGTTGGACACTTAATGCCCGGAGGAAGCAAAGTGGCGAAAATTTCAATAGTACCAAGAGGGATGAGCGCTTTAGGTTATACTCTTCAACTTCCAACGGAAGAAAGATTTCTAAATTCCAAAGAGGAACTTCAAGGCCAAATAGCTACTCTTCTTGGGGGAAGATCTGCAGAAGAAATAATTTTTGGAAAAGTAACCACAGGTGCTTCTAACGATTTACAAAGAGCAACTGATATTGCTGAGCAAATGGTGGGGACATACGGAATGAGCGATATCCTTGGTCCATTGGCATATGACAAACAAGGAGGAGGACAATTCCTTGGAGGCAACAACAATCCTAGAAGGGAATTAAGTGATGCCACTGCTCAAGCAATTGATAAAGAAGTTAGAAGTTTGGTAGATGATGCTCATGAAAAAGCTCTAAATATTCTTAAAAATAATCTTTCATTACTTGAAGATATTTCTCAAAAAATTCTTGAGAAAGAAGTCATAGAAGGGGATGATCTAGTTAAAATGCTTTCAGGCAGCGTAATGCCTGAAAAAGTTTCTAATTAAATCACTTGACTTTGTATCCTTTATCCACGATAAAGGATATTTGAGGCTTATTTTATGGCTTCAGCATTTAAAGGCTTAGCTTCTACTTTAGGCTCTTTTAGTAAAAACAATTTTCTCTCCTCAGCTGATTTAAATACTGATCAAATCTTATCTTTATTTGAATTAGCAAAACAGCTCAAGAGTGAAAATAGAAGAATAGACCTTGGAAACAGAATCCTTGGCTTGATATTCAAAAAAGCCTCCACAAGGACAAGAGTTAGTTTTCAAGTAGCCATGGCAAGACTTGGAGGTCAGACTGTTGATTTGAATCCCCAACTTACACAACTTGGTAGGGGTGAACTCATCAAAGACACCGCTAGGGTTTTGAGCCGCTACTGTGATGTTCTAGCAATTAGAACTTTTTCTCAACAAGAGTTAGAAGAATATGCTGAGTGGTCAACTATTCCTGTAATTAATGCCTTGACTGACCTTGAGCATCCTTGTCAAGCATTAGCTGACTATTTAACTATTCAAGAGAAATTTGGCAAGCTTGAAGGGATAAATCTTTCTTACATCGGAGATGGAAATAATGTCGCCAATTCATTGATGATATGCGGGGCATTGTTGGGAGTTAATGTAAAAATTTGTTCTCCTAATGGATTTGAGGCTGACCCAAAAATTGTAGAGAAAGCCAAATCTCTTTCTGAGCTGGGTTCAAAGATATCTATTAGTAATGATCCTTCAATTGCCGTAAAGGAAGCCCAAGTTATTTACACTGATGTTTGGGCATCTATGGGGCAAGAGGAAGAAAAATTAAAAAGGAAAGAAATTTTTGAAAAGTATAAAGTCAATCAAAAATTAATAGGTCTTGCAGATGAGGAGGTAATTATTTTGCATTGTTTGCCGGCTCATAGAGGAGAAGAGATTACAGAAGAGACTATAGAGAGCAAAAATAGTAATGTCTTTGAACAAGCAGAGAATCGTCTTCATGTTCAGCAAGCTTTGCTTGCTGCTCAACTTGGAGGCCTTTAGGGTTGCGATTACGGGAAAAATTAGGTACATATGTATTGGAGGACATATGTACCTAATTTATTCAAATGCCAGGTGAAGCTCTAACTACTGCTCAGCAAGAATTATATGACTGGCTTGTCAATTTTATTGATGATCAACATCATAGTCCTTCCATAAGGCAGATGATGCAAGCGATGGGGCTAAGATCTCCAGCACCAATACAAAGCAGATTAAGACATTTACAAGAAAAAGGTTGGATAAAATGGCAAGAAGGTCAGGCAAGAACACTTCAATTGATAGAAGAAAGTATATCTGGTGTTCCTGTTATGGGTTCAATAGCTGCAGGAGGATTAGTGGAGACTTTTGATGATGTACAGGAAACTCTGGACTTGAATTCAGTTCTTCAATTAAAAGGACTTTTTGCTTTGACAGTAAATGGAGATTCTATGATTGATTCTTATATTGCAGATGGAGATATGGTCTTGATGGAGCCTGTTAATGACCCTTCTCGTCTTAGGAATGGAACTGTTGTTAGTGCAATGGTCCCAGGATTAGGAACTACTTTGAAACATTTCTTTCGGATTGGAAGCTTAGTTCGTTTAGAAGCAGCTAACAAAAATTATAAACCTATAGAAATCGATGCTGAACAAGTCCATATTCAAGGGAAATTAGCCGCTGTATGGAGACAAACCTAATTAATATTGTATTTAAATACTATTAAGACTGTAAAAAGAAAATTCAGCTAAAATTGATAGACTAAAGTGACTTATTGGGTGTGAATAGTTTTATCTTTTTTCCGTTTTAAAAAGATCGTTTTTAAATTAATTATTTTGATATCAGAAAAATTGCATTTAAAGCTTTTTAGGGGGGGGGTTTTCCACTTTTCCACAAAATTCATATTTTTCAAAAAAACTCAATAGAGATGATGCAATTGAATAAGTGGATTAATGAAAAAATTAGTGGGTAAAATTTAAACATTAGATACTGCAATAGTTTTCAAGTATTCAGTATCTATTGATACATTAAAAATTTCTTGTTAAAATTCTCGCACAAAACTTTTTGTAATATGAGGAAAAGAGGAAAATGTGGAAAAGTATCAAAATTCACAAGGACTATCGAAAGAGATTGATTTAGTCTAATAAAACTTAAAGAACTTAATGCAAGATCACCTAAGGCCAAGGCAAAAAAGACCAATTTTTTCAAATTAATGGGAAGATCATTGAAATCTTCGCAGAAGCTGCTTTGGATAGATTTTGGAATGAGAGAGAGTCAAACCCTTAATAAAGAAAAAGAAATGATTTTTTAATTTAATCTTGTTTTAAATATTGAGTTGAAAGAGTTATTTTTTGACCTATTTTCTTTGAAAAGCTTTACTTCGATCGGAATAACCAAGTCTTGGAAATATAAAATATATTATTTTAATTTAGTTTAATATATTAAATATGGCTCTTTTTACTCATTTTGTGTTTTTAGAACTCAATTATATATACTTAAGTTCTAAAAATGAAATTATTTATTTAAGTTAGATTCTTTAAAGTATTGATGAAAAGAGATCATTTATTTCCTATTTGTTTATACTAAAAAGAGCCTCTAAAGTATGACTAATAATAAATATAAAACAAAATAAGAGGTCAATTTTTAATTGAAATTACTATGTTTTTAAGTTGCTTTTGTTATTGCGTTAACTGCCTATATGGTTAATAAGATTTATAGGCTCAGCGAAGATAGCAACCTTGAAAATATTGAAATGACTAAAGTCATTCACTCTGTTTCTTAGCTGTCGCAGAAGCAATGACTTCCGCCCTCTCAGCAATAGAAAATAATCAAGCCTGAGATCTATATAATGCTTTCTTTGGCTCCTGAGTTGGCATTTTGTTTACACATGCTCTAGAGGGAATCGAATCTACATTACATCGAGGTGGAATATAAAAAAAGCCAATAAACAGGAGATTGAATTAAGGGCAGGATTTGCAGCTGCCTTACTTGCTCAAGGCCCCAGCTGCACCGTTATAAAGACCCAACTGAACGAATAGAAAGAATTAAGCATAAGACAAGCTAGAAGAATCACAGCCAAGGCAATGGACTTGATTGTTTAAGATTTTGAAGAGATCAATATTGAACGGCCGCAAATGGCTGCACAACTACTCGTCAAACTTGAACAAGCGATGCAAAAAGGACTCATCAATAACCAATCAAGTGGCGTTACTCCATTTGCTGGACAAATAATTTCACTAGCGTTTGGCTGCTGATTCTTGATACAACTCAAGAGGAAGAAGAGGTTTTCAATATTTAACAGAACTGTTTCTCCTACTCCAACCGTCCTTTAGTAATCCAAGCCTTGCCGTTATGTTTTTTACATCCTCACACAACAAATCAAACCACTTTTTTTGGTAATGATTGCAATTAATAAATCTACTGCTGCTAAGATTCTGGTCCTTTGGAGTCTACCTGCAATACCAATTCTTGCAGGTGCTTTCAATGTGCTTTCTACAGTAATAGTTTAAAAAATTACAACGATAAACACTAAAAAAATGCTAGATAATTCAAAAAATAAAGATGGTTCAAATTTTGGAAAAAGTAATAGCTTTCGGAATAGTTGCAAAATAACTATTCTTGGAATCTTTCTTGTTACTAAATTTGCCTAATTGCTTTTTCCTCTCAAAACAACTATTAATACAAACTTGCTTCTAGAAGCATAAATAGATTTATTTATGAGTAAAAGTCTACTTAATAGTGATTGGATTTATTGATCTGTTTTACAAGATTTTAAGAATGAATATGCTTGATTTGTATGTTTTCTTTTCAAGTGAGACCTATTCCCCTTGCCATAAGTGTTGCCAAAAAGGGAATAGACGCAAAACCAACAAGTTCAATATTTATTATCACCCTTAACCTAGAAACCAATTTACTAGTGACATTAGGCAATTCACCTTTACTTAGGGGCAAGGCCCACAAAACATAAGTAACTGTGGGATAAAGCGATAATGTTCCTACCAAGCCAAAAGTAACGATCTTTGTCCAAAATATAGGATTTTGTGTATAAAACTCAGAACCTTGCCCAAACTTGATAACTCTATAAATCCCACTAACTAAAAGAGCTATTCCAGCAATGCCATAAATAATATCTGCGATAACCATCGATATAGCATCTTTTCGACTTGGATCAGCTTTTAATGAGGTCCGTTCATAAATCAATGCACCAAAACAAAGCATAAAACTTAGATAATGAACGTAGGCAACCAAGGCATTTGTAATCACTTTTCAAAAAAAGAGACATGTGTCTATAAAATACCTCCTAGAAGATCATTTTATACGCGACCAATTAAAGTAAACACAATATCGAAGGAGGGCCTAGGTCTATTTATTAGATAAGAAAATGATATTAAACATAAAAATTCAACATATTTAGATTTAAGGGACTTGTTGGTTATCAGAGCCATTCATATCAAATTCACCTCTTATTGGATTTTTGATAAGAGGTAAAAGGATGTTAAAGGATATTTCTAACCTATATAGATTATTGTTTAATGAATTAATTTAAACCTGTTGGAAATATTAGACATGAAACAAAAGATAAAGAAATTGATAGGTAGTTTCTTTTTATTTGTTGTTTTAACTGGAAATATTTTTTTCATTCAAACTGATATAGCATACTCATTAGAGGCTAAAGACTCTAATTTAATCGAGAAAATCTCTAAAGATTATACTAAGAAATTCTGTAATTCAATTGGTTTTGGTCTTTCTAGAGATAGTGCTATGCGTTTCTCATTTTCAGAAAATAAGGAAATTTTCAAGAATAGGAAAGGCATTAAGAATATAGACAAAGAATTATTATCTCAAAAAATAGCATCTTCAATTATTGATGGTTGTGGTTATCAATTAAATTTATACGGAGAAAAAGATATTGAAGAATTTGCAAATTATTACTTATCAATTGAGCTAGAAAATTCATAAAATAAGAAATAACTCATAACAAACAATGGAATTTAAAAAATGAGCAGATATATAAGTAACTAAAACTTGATCCAAAGATTGCAAGATTTTGCATTAATGAATCTGTTCACATTTGGCCAGTAATGTCAAAAAGTCGGAAGCGTTGAACTTGTTGCTTCACCAGCGAGTAACAAAGATTTTTCAAACTAATGATTTCAATTACCTGCGCTTTTGCATGGCTTTGTGCTGTGCTTATGGTTCCTACTAATGCTGTTTATCTGGGCGTTAGATCATAAGAAAACAAAAATTAAAAGATATAGAAGTTATGGCTGGAGCTGAAAAGAAATTGCTGCTTCACACAAAGTTTCTCCAATAACTGTTAGGCGGTGGTCTATGGCTTAAAAGCCGCTTTAGCACTAGTTTTGCCATAGATCCCGAAGGGTGGAAAAGAATTAGTAGGTGATTGCAATTCTTTTTGAGCTTTTAGATTCTCATAAGGATGGAGATATGTGCTGTCTGCCTATGTTGAGTAGTAGGTCTAGATTTTGCCTTGCCATTTCAAGTGTTTTTCTACTTCCCCCTTATCTAAACACCTGTTATGTTTGCTTCAATTTAATACTTTTAAATGCATTTGGCTACCCATTAGCTTCACCACCTTGTCGCTAACGGGTAGCAGGGGGGGTGGGGCTCTTTTGCCAATTATTTCTCATGGCTTCCATGTCTGGAAGCTCGTGTGCATCATCCATGAATTGCGACTAGCGATCTCCATAATCAGCCCTAACTTCATTCATTAATCTTGCTAGTGCTCGGCTGTTGTGTGGATCGTGAATATTCATAAAGTCACCTCTACTCCTTTATTGAATTTTTTTCTTTCTTGCTTCAAGGTTTCTTGGTCTATCCATTGTCCATAGTGCCTCTGGTGAGTTGTGTTTGTATGCCCCATTGATGCGGCTGCACTCCTTACAGATAAGTGATTAGTTGAATCAGCATGGCTACGAAAAGCCCAGCCGTGTCTCAAGGAATATGGAGTTAAATTTGGATCTACTTTTTTCAATTCTTGCCAGCAATCTGTTCTTTCAAGTAACTGAGCAAATGCAGCTCCAACATCTTGAAAGTGATCTTTATCTCCTTTACTTATCATGTCTATTTTAGATTTAACTGCATAAGGTAATTTCACAGCTCCAGTAGAAAAATCTTTTAAAAAGTTATAAGCTTCGCCCTTCTTTCTGCCTTTGCAATCCAGTCCAATTGCAAGTCTTGGTTTTCTATTTTCTCTACTCCTTAAATTCTGTTTAACCTTCGAGCCCACATACAATTCATTTCCATCAGTTTATAACACAGCAAGCTCAGCTAATCGAAGTCCGAAGTAACCAATTAACCCATAAGCGGGCCTAAGTTCATATAACTTTTTCTCCTTTAACTTATCTAACAGCCATGAGAATTGTTCTGGCTTTACAGGTGGAGTTGCTTCAATTTGCTCGCTAAATTTTTTCAGTCCAATTAATTCTTGAACTATTTCTGAATCAAGCGACAACCATTTCATATCTAACCCTTGCCTATTAACAGCCCATTCAAGGAAAGCCGCTATATCTCCTAAAGCTCTCTTCCTACCCTGACCGCCAGCGGGCATCTTTTCAAAATATCTTTCTGAATACCTTTTATATAGTTCTTTTGAATCTCGTGGTTTTGGTAGAGACTCTTTTGCTTACACCATCTTTTTGATTCGGCTGGTTGTATCTCTAAGTGTTGTAGTTCTTCTATCACTTTTAGTTTTTAAGTATTCATCAGCCAGCCAATTCCATTCAACATCTGTTGAATTTTTTCCAATGTCATCTTGTTTTTTATAAAGCTCAAAAGCATTCCTTAGAGATAACTTTCTCTCTGCCATCAAGTCATGAATGTCCCCAACGGTATCTTGAATTTTTCTCTTGTTATCTTTCTTCCACTCAAGAGGAACAGTCACGCTGGAGCGTGGATTCTTGCTTCCCTTGCCTTTATTGATGCGGTGAGTTAGCTCAACTTTTCCTGATTTCTGAGTAATAGAAAAACCAATATGACAATCCTCTTTAAGGTTTTGCCGCAGATTTGTTACCCATTTGTCCATAAAACCTGTCGCCTGTTAGAAAGAGCTTGCCGCAGATTTGCCGCAGTATCCACCGCACATTGGGTATGTCTGAGTGTATTTGGGTATATTTTAGTGGTGAAGTATAATGATTACGTTGCTTGAGGTTGATTGCAATCACTGTCATCTCAACGATTTGGGGCCATAGCTCAGCTGGTAGAGCACCTGCATGGCATGAAGGGCATTATTCTTCTGTGATCGATTGATATAACAGGGTTTAGATAGCACAACAAAACGTAAATGGCGCACACCGTGGCGCATATTTGATATTACTTTGAGTTTGCTTTGATCTGTTGTGATAACTAGCTTATCCCTTTTTTATTGTTTATAGAAACTAGACAAAAAAAGAGCCACCAAAGGCAGCTCCCACATCGTAAAATCGAATCTAGTTAAGAGGTCATTTTTAATTGAAATTACTATTATTTTAAACTACTTTTGTTATTGCTTTGGTTGCTTATATGGTTAATCAGTTTTGCAAACTCACGCTAAATAGCAACGCCTCGAAAATCAAAAATGACTAAAGTCATTCACTCTGATTTTTTAACTGTCGCAGAAGCAATGACTTCCGCCTTTTCAGTAATAGAAAAGAATCAATCTTGGTATCTAATGCCTTCTTTGGTTCCTGAGTTGGCACTTTGTTTTCACATGCTCCAGAGGGAATTGAATCTACATTGCATCAAGCAAGAATATGAAAAAAGCTAATAAACAAGAGATGGAATTAAGAGCAGGTTTTGCTGCTGATTTGCTTGCTCAAGGTCATAGTTGCACCGTAGTAACGACCCAAGTGACCGAAGAGTATGAATTAAGCAGAAGGCAGGCTCGGAGAATCACAGCCAAGGCAATGGACTTGATTGTTCAAGACTTTGAAGAGATCAATCTTGAACGGCCACAAATGGTGGCAAAGCTAATCGTAAATCTGGAGCAAGCAATGCAAAAAGGACTGATCAATAATCAATCAAGTGGCGTTGCTGCCTGTGCAAGACAAATAATATCGCTTGCTGGATTAGCAGCCGATAGCAAATACAACTCCAGACCTAAAAGAACTCTCTAAGCATTAGGAATTGACCAGAAGCAACATTATAAAAACGATGCATCTAGCAATAATTAACAACCTATTGATAAAAATTGACTCTTTGAAAGCCAACTAAGGATTAGGTTGGCAATATAGATTTACTAGATGGCATTTAATTAAAGCGATAACAGGCCATGCCTAGACCTACTTACTGGGATTTTGAATCTCCTAATCAAGGTGAAAAAGGAACTACTCTTACTGGGTACCTAGAAGGCAGGTTTTCAAACCCTTGGGCTCCTTCAACTATTTATATTGCATCTTTAAAAAATTATCCTGACTTCATAAAAATAGGTTTTTGCCAAGTAAGAAATAGACAAAGAAGATTTAGCGATTCTGAGTATGGAGAAATTCTTTTTGATCTTTGTGAGGATAAAGAACTTGTTCCTGAAGATATACCAAGAGCAGAAGCATATATATGTGAAAAATATTTATTTTCATTATTAATGCATGAAAAAGAATTTGAACAAATTAATGATTTAAGGAAGAAACATTGGTCTGGTTACACAGAAACATTTAAGGTGCCAAAAGTAAAGAAAAAGTGGTCACCAATTAAAGGTTATTTAAAATATGGAATTAATGGTTTGGTATTTAATGAAATAAGCTTTGATAGAGAAAAATTTATTGAAAGAATTAGATCAGAGATAAAGAATACGCTTTTAAATGGGGATAAAGGTTGGGAGAAAATGCTAGATCAAATAGTCATTTTAGATAAAGATAAATCTTTATATCTAAAAAGAAAAAGATTTCATCCTATCAATGTATATAAAGAAAAGAGTACAATAATATACGAGCTTGATGATGAAGAAAGAAGATTAGAAATAGAATCTTATGACATGTGGAATGAATTATTTGGGATTGAATCCGATATAGAAGAAGCTAGAAATCTAATGACTAAATTGTGGAATTTGATTACATATAATGAAACATTTAATGAAATAGATATTAACAATGGCGATAGACTACTTAATAAGATCAATGCAATCAAATTTAATATTAAAAGAATCAAAGAAATATCGAATAAAATTCTAATTGAAAAAGATAAATTGATTAGCGAAATTATCTCAATAGAGAAAGAAAGAAGAGGATTAAAAATGTCATATGAAGATTGGAAAGATATAGCTTATTCTGATGAGAATGAAATAATAATTAAAGAAAAATCCGATTCTAAGCAAGTCAGTCCTTACTATGATCCCAAATGGTTATTAGAAAAGATAAAACAAGAAGATGTTGATCAAAATAATAGTATTGAAATAGAAACCCCGTATGAACTAGTTGAAAAAGAAGAAAGATATTACTCAAAAGATTTAGAAAAGGGTTTTGATAAAAATGTACAAAATATCGATAATGACAAATGGTTAGCTGAAAAAATAAAATATTTTAAAGAAAATAAAAAATATAATAATGATTTAGAAGAGAAGGGATTTCCAGAGCCGGATGCTGACGAGTTAAGGGAACAAGAGGAAAGAGAAGAGGAAGATGAAAGGCTAAGAAATGTGCCAGGCTTTTCTTGGTCTGATTGGCCAGTAAGAAGTAAAGAATTTAGTGACACCTATATCGATGCGGGTAATTACTGGAATATGGAAGGTGTCTTTGAAGATGCAGTTGGAGAGGCAGAACAGATAGTTTTGCAGCGAGCCGAAGAGGCAGCAGAACAATTTTACGAAGAGCAAGCAGAAGAGGAAGCTGAGAGAAATGCTCAGCTCTGGGCAGAGGAAGAATACCAAGATTATTTAGAGGACTTAAAGATGGAAAAAGCAGCAGAAAAAGAAAAATGTTATTTATATGAATTAAATAAAAAAGAAAAAGATTTTAGTTTTGATAGTCCTTTTTATGATCCAAGCTGGTTACTAGAAAAGATCAATCAAGAAGATGCTAATCAGAATAACAATATTGATATACAAAGTCCGTATGAATTATTTGAGAAAGAAAGAGTTCAAGAACTAAACGAAGAACAAATTAAAACAATTAATAATAGTAATAAATCTAATACGAATGCTGAGACTAATTCTCAGCAAAGAAGGCCGCCTAAGGTTACTTCAGGCAAAACAGACAAAATAAAAAATATTGAAGTAGAAATCAATACTGATTATACAAGCAAGAAAGTTAAAGATGAAGCAATCAATTCTGAAAATGACAATATAGATTGGCTCCTAAGAAAAGAGGATTTGATAAAATCGCAAAACCATAAATATACTGCATTACAACTTTATCACCCAACAAAATCTGAACTTCATGATTCTAATGATAAAAGAATTTTAGCTTTTAAAGATCATTATAAAGATGATCATTACCAGGCATTATGTTTTTACTCAATAGCCTTTAAAATGGTAATCCCTAGAAATACTGAAATACTACTAACCTGTGCCCCAGGGAGCAAAGCCTATAGAGATGGATCTCTAAATAAACTTATAAGAATTTTAAGTGGAGGACCAATAAAAGATGGCTCAAATCTATTAAAAACGATAAGAGACAGGGGCAAGAAATCACTTAAACATAAATATACCAACGCTGAATTATATGAAACTATTGAAATCAATAAAATTGAGATTTCAGCAAACTGCAGAATATTAATATTAGATGACGTTATTACTAGTGGACAGACATTTAATGTTTGCAAAAAGATTCTAATAGATTCAGGTTATAAAAATCAGATTACTTGCCTAGGGATTGGCATGACAGATTGGACTTCATCTCAAAAAACTCTGACTGATGAAATCAATATAAACAATTTCCCTAATCCTTTAAGCCCTATAAATATAATTCCTGAAAATATCGATAAAGATGAACCCTTGATTCCAAATGAAATCAAAAATAGTGTTAAGGCAGCCGCTAGAATATTATTTAATTTATTTAAATAATGATTGAAAAAGTTTCCGATATATTAACTTTATTAGAAATAAAAGGTATTGGGCCGGCAAAAGCTAAGCAAGTAATTGATAATGCCAAATCAATTCATAGAGATGATTTTATTTTCAACTTGAAAGAATATTATAATTGTACTGTAACTAAATCAGAATGGATAACAATTAGTAATCATATCAAGGATACACTAGAAAGAACAGTTAATTCTGGAATAAATTGTTTACCTTTCTATGATAAAAACTACCCAAAAATATTAAATAATCTTTCTGATCCACCTTTAATACTATTTGTAAAAGGAGAAGTTTCCTCGATAAATACTTCTTTCCCTTTTGCAATAGTAGGGACGAGAAATCCATCAAAGTTCACTATTGATAAAGGGGCAGAAGTTTGTGAGATTATCTCAGCTAGATGTGATTGCATCGTTAGTGGTCTAGCGCTTGGATGCGACTCGATAGCACATAAATCAGCCATTAATTTTGGCATCCCAACTATTGCTGTTTTGCCCAATGGCTTAGATACTATTTATCCAAAAGAAAACATAAATCTAGCGAATAATATTCTTGATAAAGGAGGTGCTCTTTTATCTGAATACCTTATAGGGATTAAGCCACAAAGACATCAATTTGTGGCGAGAGACCGTATACAAGCAGGATTATCAAATGCAGGTTTTTTATTGGAAAGTAGTAAAAAAGGAGGCTCAATGCATTGTATGCGTAAATTAAAATCTTTAAATCGGACTATAGGTTCTTTAGTCCCTCCGAAATCTCAAACTAACGACATGAACTGGTCTGGCAATCAAGAACTATTAAAAGATCATTCATGTATAAGCATTGACACAGAATCAGAAAATAATCCTAATAGTAGTTCAATAAATGATTTATTTATGAATAAAAATACTATTGAAAATTTTAATCAAACTACACTTTTCTAATAAGATATTTAATGTTAATAATAAGGTATAGAGATTTTAAAATGAATTATCTAATTAAATATAAATACCTTGCTTTTGCCTCATTAATTTCATTTATCCCATTTCATCCGGTTTATGGATATTCCCAAAAAATAAATACTAAATATCAAGTTTTAAATAAGTATTATTTTAATAGAATTGTAAATAGTATTAGCCAGCAAAAAACAGCTGAAGAATATCTTGATGAAGCCAACAATATAATCTTTGATGACTTTTCAGCACTCTTAACAAAGAACAAAAAAACTAGAGAAGAATTTATTCAACTAGTCAATAAATCTCTAAAGATAAAGGAAACTGCTAGAGCATATCTTTATTTAGGGCATGCTAATCATATGACCTTAGACTCAATTGGATACAAAAAGGCAATTGATCATTATGAAAAAGCTCTTGAATTAAATCCTGAATACGTTAAAGCTTTTGTTGCATTAGGCATGTCACATAGAAACAATAAAAACTTTAAAGAAACAATTACTAATTTAGAGAAAGCTATAAACCTTAATTATGAGAATGAATTAATTTTCAATCAAATTGCAGAGGCCAAATATCAACTAGGAGATCATAAAGGTGCCCTTATTGCCTTGAAAAAAGCAATAAAAATCAATCCCGATAATTCAGTTAACTACTTTCAAAGTGCAATCTCAAAACACATCTTAGGTGATTATAAGAGCTCGATTAATGATTATTCAAAAGCAATAAAATTAAACTCAGGAAGTGCAAATTATTATTATTTTAGAGCATTTGCATATTTAGACCAAAAGGATATTGAAAATGGTTGTCAAGATTTAGACAATGCTTCAAAGCTAGGAGCTAATACTTCTAAAGAGATGGAAAAATACTGCTTAAATTAAATCAAATAAAAAATGTTCATTAATCAGCTGTCAAAAAGGACTATCCCGCCGCTATTCCCGCCAAATAGAAATAGCTCCCGAAAAGAAAACTATTGATAACCAAGGCTAAATAGAAAATGACCCTCTGAATAGCAGGCAGGGAGTCAAGAAAGACCTCACGTGTCTCACCTTTTCCCCAACACTTACTACATATGTATAGGTATCTATTATTTATTTATTTTTTAAAAAAGAGATGAGACATGAGGTAAATATCCCATCTCCCTTTTTATGACTACCTTTTGGTTGCCTCAGGCTACCTCATGTTTTTCTCCAATATCTCTTCTTTCCAGCGTCTCCTTGAGTTTGATGTTTATCTTTTCGGTAGCCCAAAGATTGCAGGCACTCAGATGCTTTTTTTAAGTCAAGGTCTTTGATCCTTTCTTTGTCTCTTAGTCCTGAATCTATTAACGCTTCTGTGGTTGTAAATGGAGCGAGTCTAAATCCGACCCAATCAGCTAATGCTTCCATAAATGGATGTTCCGCTTGAAAGTCTTTATTCCTCCTATTGGATTCATCTTGCAGCTCTTTTTTTAGATAAGGTTTGCGGCCATTTCTATAAGCAAGAATCGCAGCTTTAAGAATCCTCTTTCGATCTTGTTTCACTTTTTCGGTATCAATTTCTTTCTTGACTGGAATAACCCAGAACCTTCGATGACTTGCAGATGGATCTGAAAGAAAGTCGCAACGATTAGAAGTTGCAACCAAAATCGAAGGTCTTGGAAACTTTCCAGTGCCTCTTGCATAAGGTCTTTTGTAAGTGTCGGTAGCACTTGAGAAAACAGCTTTCAAAGAAGCTTGAGCTTTTGCATTTGTAATTCCATCAAGTTCTGCAAGCTCATAAATCAAACATTGATTGATTGCCATGAACAGGTCTTGTTGCTTGCTTTGCCATGTATCGCAGAACCAATCCTCGGTAGCAAGTTCTTTCCAAAAAGTAGATTTTCGGATTCCTTCTTTCCCTGTTAATACAAGGCAAGTGTCAAACTTGCACCCATTGTGAAATGTCCTATTAACTAACCCAATAACGGTAGTAGCGAGCATTGCATCATAAAGAGGATCACTTGTTCCTAAGTAATCCGTTGCGACCTGATCTAGTTCAATCGGTTGAATTGAATCATCATGTTCAATTCTCTTAAGCTCATCAACTACTGGGTGGTAGGTGTTCTTTTGTGCGGCTGTTTGTAAGGCATCAATCGCATGGCCTTTATTAATCTTCCATCCTCTTTCAGAGAGATAAACATAGAAGTTATCTATGAATGAAGTTTGGATTGGTTGCCTATTCAATTCAACCTCTCCACTCATCAAGTTGTACTCAAGTTGAGTTGTGTAATCGACTGAAAGCATTTGGCTTAATACTCCAGCACTAAGATTCTGCTCCCTTGGTTCCTTCCCTTCTTTAGTGATCCAGCCCTTTTCGATTTCAATCATTAGTCAACCCCCGCTAGTTTTCTTTTGATTGATTGGATCTTTGATGGCCTATGAATTTTGAAGGTTGAGAATGTTCCAGTGCAGTCTTCACCAGAGCCGCAATACGCCCATTGAGTGCCAGAAATAATCTCACCTAATTCCATACTCGGAGGATGAAAAGTATTCCCTCGGTGGCAAAGAATTGTATCTCCATCTTTATGCGCTCGGCAGTCGTCATCTATGTCCCTACCGCAAATAGGACAAGGTCGAGCGGCATCCCAATCACCATTGCTACTGGGTGATTTGCTCTTCGTTGATGCTGTTGGCTTTTGATTAGCCAGCTTTAAAACAAAGTTCCACTCCTCATCACTTGGTGGCTTTATCTCTTCGGGGCCATAACCTCTAGGCCAAAAATAATTACCATTATTGTCTGGATGTTTACCAGTAATTAAAACTTGTCGGTCATTAGTGAGAAAAACTTCTAGTGCTTCTCCCTTTTTAATTACATCTCCATTTGCATCTTTTACAGCTTCTTTAGTAACAATTTTTCCTTGAAATTGACCATGAGGAAGTTTTGCGATTTGCGCTTTTGTTGGTTCATATAACACCTTGAATCTCCAAGGATCATCATCTCGATGGACTTGGAAAGAATCCACAAAATTAAGACCTAAATCAGCTGCGTAATTGAAAGCAGTTTCACCATCAATGTCTTTGCATAAAAGATGAAGTCCTGTTTTGACTCCAATGCCTGTTGCTTCAGGCAAGGCAAGAATCGTTTTGATTGGGAACTTTTTGTCATTCCAATCCTTCAAGTAATAACCATTTAATCCAATTGGTACTTTCCCTTTGCATGGAAGGAAATCCCAAAAAGATTCCTTTAGGTACAAAAGGTACGCTTGTCGGCAAATTTCATTGTGATTTGACCCTCTATGCGCCCTATTATGCGCCATTTGGTACTCTTCTGAATAATTGAATCCAGTAATACAAATAGGTTGTTGCGATCTGACTCCCTGCCTTGTATGCAGGAGGTCGGCTACTATCGGGTTGTACGCCCCCAATGGCCTCTTCTTGGAGGTCATTTTTATGCCTCCTCTATAAATTTTTTAGCTCTTCGATTTAATTTCCCTCGATGGTTAATTTGCCTCATGCACTCAGGCACGTTCCATCGAATTGGAGAATTTGGATGTGCGCCGTAGAAGTAATCGATTCCAGATGCTAAGAATCCACCTTGATCATCTCGATAACGCATCAAGGTTTGAGTGGATACTCCACACTGCCTTGCAGCTTCTGGAGTTCTCTCCAGCCGAGTTTTAGTTGTCACTATCCGAGAGGGGTTATCTCGCTTTTTTTGCTATGGCTTTTAAATGATTAGGAACCCAAGTTTCCTGAGCATCAATCTCGCCTGATTTGTCAGCCTCAATAACTTTTTCCACTAAAAGATCAGCGTTCTTTCTGTCATGCAAAGACTGATGAGCCTTCTTTGGCAGGGCAAAGGATTGATCGTTTACTTGGAAATACTTATTAGCTTTTTTAGTCATAGCGAAGCAAGGGGTTTACTTGGATCAATCCACCTCTGAGAGATAGTCCCCTAAACAACACTGGCGATGGTGATGCTTTGCTGTCCCCTGATCTCTTTGCGATCTATCAGGCTCGGCATTTAAAAAGTAAGGTAGCTGTGGTATTAAGTAATGACAAGTGGTTTACCGAACTTAAAAAGGAATTTCTTCTGGCTTTGGTATTAGCTCAACTTTTGTTCCAGCTTCTTCCCTAGCTGATTCCATATCTTCAAAAGGTTTTGCTCTTCCCTCCAAAAAACAATTCAATTCAGATTCTTTTTTTTAATAGAAACAAACCAGATAAACAAATACAAAAAAGGCTAGTAAAATCAGAGCAAAGAAGTCCTTTTGAATGACATTCTTATCAGATCAAAAAGCTACAGAGTTGTTTAGCGTCCTCCCTGCTGATATTCAAGCCAAATTAATTCAAAGAGGAGGAAATTATGGTATTCCCGGATCTGATCTGATTAGAAAAATACCAGAGCACTTACTAAATAACTCTCAAGATATAGAAAGCTTTCTAAGCATAAAAGATGTATCACATAAGATTGCCAGATCAAAAGGAGGCAGCCCTAATAATTTTGATAATTGGATTTTTGAAGATTCAAGTGTAAACAGAGCAAGAGGAAACTCTCCAATGAGCTTAAGTGAAGAAGTATATGCTGATATGGATAATAAACTTGATGCGTATTTAATTGATTCATTAACTCCAGACCCTATTCTTAAAAATGCCGCAAAGATAGAAGATATAAAAACAATTATCTCTACTGAAAATTTAGAGGAAACGAATAGATTTTTTAATTCTAATTTAGAAGAAGTAGCTTCTGCTTCCATATCAATGGGATATGTCGTAGGAAGAACAACAAGACAATCCATGAGCTTTTTAAGAGATATCGATTGGAAAAGATTTAGGAAGGAAAGTCAATACAGAAATTGCATAGTAAATAATGCGTTAAAAAGATTTTTAGAGGATGGTTGGGAAGACTTATCAAAATCAATAGTGATGGGTTTCTTGATAGTGGGCTTCCCTCCATTACAATTTCTTCTTGTTGGGCAAGGAGTTATTGGATTGGTTACGCTTGGAGTTAGATGGCTTTTATCTAAAAATATTTTCCCATCTAAAGTTGGTCTAGCTTTTGCAAGAATAGGAGACTCACTTGAAATAACATCAAGTTTTTTAAGGAAATGTTTTAAGTTCGCCGAGAAAATTGTTGATTCAATCGTATCTATGGTTATTAGAATTGCTAAAAGTTTTGGTGAGTATATTAAAGAAATTGCACAATCAATATACGATTGGATAATGAACTTTATAAACCCTGATCAGCAACCTAAACTGATAAGCGTTAAAGCATATTAATTGCAATGAAAAAATTCGATAACAAAGAAATAGAATCAAGGGCGGAACTATTTATATCAGAAAGTGCAGAGAAAAAATCTAATGATAAACTAATTAATTTAGGAGCAGAAATATTAAAATCAGAAAGTAATAAATTTTTAAAAAAAAGGGGAATTACAACAGCCTTTAAAATTATTAGAAATGATATAACAATAAATAGAATGAGAGAAGCCGCCGTAAACATAGGTATTCTTAAACAATTTAATAGATACAAAATAAATAAAGAAATATTTGAACAAGCAACAAAATACATCAATGAAAATTCTAATAGTAATTTAAAGTATTTTTCACACCTTGATTATATGCAATGTTATTATAATTTCACAATAAATCATACCTTGGGCTTTGAATATAATATAGGTAGTCGTGAGCTTGCTGGTATTTTACTTTTGTACAGGAAATTTCATACAGATTCTCAAGAACAAACAATAAATATTCCTAAATTAACAAAAGAAATATTAACAAAAGAATACAAGAAATGTTTAAGAGGATGGGATTCTGAGAAGCAAGACTATCTGGACTTCTCAGTTTTTCAAATCAGTAATAATTTAATAGATAAGAGTCTTGATCAATATTTTTATCTCTATAAAGAAGATTATCCAATTTGTTATAATGGATTTTTATTATATCAATTATTCAGCAGACATCCATATCCAGATGAACTCAATCAAAAAAATATAGATTTAATAGTAAAAGATTTAATCACCAGCGCAGTATCAAAAGATCATTTAACAATTATTACTAACTTTTTACCAAGAAGAAATTAGATTGCAAGCAAATTAATGAGGTTGTGATTTAGTACACATAGCAATTTTCATACTGCCATCTGCTGACCTTTTTTGAACTTTGCAGCGGCTTCTTCAAGTCCAGCTTCATCGACCCATCTGCCGTAATGCTTCAAATGTGTTTGTGGATCGTGCCCCATAAAAGCACTCGCATCTCTAACTGTTAGAGGATTTTCTGACTCTTTATGAGCCCTCCACGCGAAGCCATGCCTCAAGGAATAAACCTTTAATCCCTGAGTTCTTTTTTCCATTGATTGCCATAACCAATAACGCTGCAAAAGTTGTCTAAGTGCATCCCCAATTTCTTTGAATTCGTCTTTTTCTTTTGCTCTTTGAATGGCTCTACTAATAGCTAATGGAAACTTGACTATCCCAGAATCATATTGAGCAATTAAGCGTTGCCCTTCATTAGGAAGCGATGGCAAATCCATAGCAATAACTCTTCTGGGAGCTGCTTTTGGTTTATGCAAAGTTTGCATATTCCTTTTGGTTTGTCCTACATAAAGCTTCCCATCATCAACCGTTAGCTCTCCTAACTCAGACGGCCTCAGACCAAACAAACCAATAAGACCAACGCAAAGTCTTAACCCATGCTTTTCATTAGACGCAAGACCTTCTAAGAGCATCTCTAGGTCTTGTCCTTTTACTGGGACTGTTAATGCTTCTGCGCTGGTTCTAGTAGAACTTCCAATCAAACTTCTTTTAAATTCTTTATCAGGTGGAAGCCATCTTTGAGGTGCTCCAGCTTTCTTAACTGCGAAATCTAAAAAGGCTTCTACATCACCAAGATTTCTTTTTCTGCCTTGTCCTCCAGCTGGGCAATTATCGAAGTGCATTTCGGCAAATCTCTTCATCAGAGTTCTTCCATCTCTTGGCTTTGGATTAGCTGAAATAGTTTCTAAAACTCTTCTCATTCTTGTCTTCAAATCTCTAAGCGTTGTACCTCTGCGATCACTTCTGGACTCTAGAAAAGCTTCAATTATGTTTTCCCAGTTAGTAACGCTTGGAGCTTGATCCTTCGCGACAGGTTCAAGCATGAACTTTGCAGCTTCTTTAAGAGATAGGTTTCTTTCATCAATAAGTCTTTTTAGATCAGCAACTGCGGTGATAATCTTGCTTTGGTTTCGGCTGGTCCAGTCATAAGGAAGGAAGACTGCTGACCGAGGATTTTTCATTCCAAGTCCATCTTGGAAACGATAAGTCACTTGGGTTTTATTCATTCCCCTTATTTCTCTGCCACGAACTGACCATCCATCTCCATTCTCGAGTTTGATGGTTTGGCGCATAATTTTGTGCCATTCTTGCCGAGATCCCATGTGGTTACTAGCTCCCTATGGCGCATATCATGGCGCATAAGTGCTTATTTAACCACTATCAAGTGCTATCAAGTAAACCAGCTGATTTTTCTAAATCTTCCAAACTGCTTGATATTACTGCCGTTTCACACACATGGGGCCATAGCTCAGCTGGTAGAGCACCTGCATGGCATGCAGGGGGTCAGCGGTTCGAGTCCGCTTGGCTCCATTCTAAAAAGCATTGACCTTAATAGGTTTAGAACCTAGTTCTCAAAGGTCTTAAATCTCGTCTCAAATGAATTTAGTGCAAAATATAGTGCATCTTTAAATAAACAATTGTTTTAAGCTATTAATAACTATCTTTTTTTAAAACGTACTTCCTAAGCAAGCTATTACCACTATTAATCCTCCCTTTAGGATTTAGCATATTTTATTTACTTCTAAATTACAAGAAATCAACGAAGAAAAATATTTTCATGATAATTTTCTTCCTCTGGACTTTCAGTATTGGTTTTGTAGCAGATTTACTTTGTAAATTTGTAGAATATCCATGGCAACGAATAGATGAAAATGATGCGCCAACGGCTGATGCAATAATCGTATTAAGCGGAGGAGGAAGACCTCAAGCTCCTGGGAAATCTAAAATTTATGAATGGGGAGATCCAGATAGATTCTTTGCTGGAATAAGTCTATTTAAAAAGGGAAAAGCTCCAAAATTATTTTTTACAGGCGGAACCACTCCTTATGGGAATGAATCGAAAGATGAAGGGACTTTGTATAAAGAACATGCTTTAAGCTTAGGGATCCCTTTTGATGCTATATCGACAACTAGTAAAGTAGTTAATACTGCACAAGAAGCTATAGAAATAAGAAAAAATTTAAATCAAATAGATTCTTCATCCGAGATACTTCTTGTGACTAGTGCTTTTCACATGAAACGAGCAAAAAAGTTATTTGAGCGTCAGGGATTTCTTGTCTATCCTTTTCCCGTAGACTTCAAAACCTCCATAATTTCAAGATGGCAAAGCCCTTATGAATGGATACCTAATTCTAAAAGTCTTAATAAAAGCTCGAATGCCTTAAGAGAACTTTTAGGAAGAATTATTTATAGATCTTGGTAAATTAAACAAATTAATTTCTCACTAAATGTCCTTCGCCATGTAATGCAGGGGGGAAGCTGTTCGAGTCCGCTTGGCTCCATCAAGATATAGTCTATTTATAGCAACTGATCTGAATGGTTTTACAGAATAACCCGATAGGGGGGGTTGGTTTTTTATTGCTAATGAAGGGTTTCTGCAACCATTTTTATTGCTACTAGGTCAATTTGGGGATATTCTGCGATCATCTGATTAGGGCCTTTTTTTATATATGAGAAGAAGCTGAAAGAGAGTGTAATACGAACACTTTGGTTTCGTTGGTTTGTAAGAAATAAGCATGGCAAAGTATTAGTTCAAGGATTTTATCTAGACATAAATAAAAAATTTAGTGATGTATTACCTATCTCTTGGGAAACAAATAAAGAACTAAATGTATTAAACAGTCCGCAACAAATTACTCAAGTAATGAATAAATTAGGCGTTAGTTTAAAAGAGGCTGCAAAGATACTTTTTCAAAAAAATGATTCTAAAAGAGTAAATATAATTATGTTAACTGGAGTAAATTAGAAGATCTTTTTAAAGAATTTACTGAAATATCTGAATCAACTTGGAAAGATAATTAGGCCCCAACTTTGCAGATAATTATCAATTTTATGCAAGGTGATTATCCGCCTGCAACAGAATAAGAATATTAGAGCTGTTTCATTAAAGATGCTAAAGGTCAATTAACTGTTTGTAAAGGCAGGCGAAGAAGAATAGATAATGCATGCAGATTTTTAGAATATGTTTTTCACTAGAAATGTCTCAATGGTCGTTGGTTTCCGCCTGCAACTGTTGAAATAAAAGCCCGACGTGCTGCTGGCAAGAAGAAAACTAAATCAGTTAATAGTGATGCAAAAGATCCAATTACTGACGAGGCGTTTTTACAATTAATTGATAGATTTCCAGATACTGAGGCGTGTAAACGTTGGAAGCTAGCTTTTGCTATTTCAGGTGTTTAAGAGAATTACGTGCAAATGGGAATGTTGCTGTATGTACTCAAGCAAGCAGTTGTTAATTTTATTACATCATTAATCCTAATCCACTATGCAAATAAAAGTGATGACCAAATTGGTTATGAAGCAGTCTCTGGTCAGGAAAGCATTTTTGGAACTGATAATACTATTTTTACTCTGCATTCTCTGAAAGAAAATAGGCTATCTACAAAAGTATTCTCTAGGAAGAAGGGTTTTTAGAAAAACCCGCTCTAGTTCAGGGCTAGATGCAGTGATCAAAAAAACAATGATTTGGTTTTGTAATCAATGCACTTTTGATGAACTAGCTCAAAAAGAAGATAAGGAAGTTGAAAAAGATCAAAGAGTAAACTTTTGAATATTCTAAAAGCTGTTAATGCAGTTTTAGAAGTCATGTACGAATACAACGCAGACCAACATAAACAATTAATAGTCTTGGAACCAATGAAGTAAGAAAAGTTATGTAGAAAAGATATTAGAAAAAGAAAGATTTAAACAAAGGTGAGTCGAAGGATTACAACCAGATCAATAAAAATTTAAACTTTTCAAAAAAGAAGTTTTACTGAATCAACAACAGATGTTTCTTGTAGAAGTCGATTTTTAAGACTTACAGATAGATGAATAATGGTCTTTGTAGGTGAAGGTCTGGTTGTTTCTTCTGATTTTTATCATTCTTCTATTCATTCAGTGAAAGAAACGGATTTAAAGAATAAATTTATTGTTCTGCTCTTGTTATTTATTCTTTGTTGAGTTGGACTAGAAGAGATAGAAAGGAGATATGAAACGCTTACTAATCATCTTCTCGCTGGTATTGCTTTACCTTTTTATGTTGAATCGGCTGAATATGTGAAATTCAACGTCAACCTTTATTACGCTGACGAATCATAATTTATTAATTTTAAAATTGCTTTAGATTAAAGTACTGAAAAGAGTGAACAAGAAGGAAAAGATTCCTTTTTTGCAGATTTGTACGAAGAGACTCACCACTGTTTGATAGCTTTTTGTAATTCTTTTACCCTTTTTAACCATCAATACCTATTGCTCAGATAATAAATAACTTGTGTAGATACCAGTTTCTTCATCCTCTAGCAACTCCCTTACTTTTGCTAATTTCTTCCGCATAGTGTGATTCACATCAAACTTGAGTGCTTTATCTCTTGCATTCTTTTCTGTCGATAATGTACCAAAAAAATTACGAGCCTTTCTAATGCCCTTAATTAGCCAACCTAACTTAGGAGTAGAAATTTTGCCCTATCGTCAGCAGTAAGTTCTTCCTATTCCATATAGAAATCAATCAATTAATTTCCATAAAGAATATGAGGTTATTATACTTGAAAATGGGTCAGCTAATGCCCTAAGTCCTGTTGACATTTTATTAAAATTCGTTGATTTAACATTAATAATATCTCTATCTATTAAAGGTGGATTTGCTTCTTTTGAAACACCCTTTGAAAGATCAATTTTGAAATTCTTCCTTGTGGTAGAACCATTCCTATTTATTCTTATAAGCTCAATATTATTTATATTTGCTTTCCAGTCAATTGGCCCACCTGCGATAAGAATTGCTTGGAAAAGTGGAGTGCTAGAAGCAACTTCTATTGTTCCTGGATTTGATACTTGACCAATTACTGATACATTTATTGTTCTAGGGGATAAATTTGCTTGCGCAATTTCCATTACTTCGGCAGGCATTTTATCTGCTTTAGTTAGTTTTATGATATCTCCATCAAATAAGAAGGGATTTTGAGCATGATTACCGTTCATTAGCAATTTCAATAAATTAAAACTTGCCTTTTTATATTTATGTGGTCCTCCTGAAAGTCTTCTTGAAATTATTACTTCTTCCAAATTTGCATTTTGTGTAACTCCGCCAGCTTTTTGAATAGCATCTACCATTGTTGGAAGTCCACTATTTGTTAATTGAGGACCACCTTGGATTTGACTCTTTTCTTGAACGGTTAAGGAATACAGTCCTGGTCTTTCAATTTCTCCAATAATTGAAATTTTAATTGGTCTTGCTTCTTTTATGCTTAAATGCAACTCAGGGCGAAGAAATTCTTTACTGTATTTTAGCTGTATTAAAGCCGACGCTTCTTCTAAAGTTAAATAGTTTAGATTTACACCCCCAATCAATGGGAATGGTACAGATCCATCATTTAATACCTTGTATGATCCCGTAAATTCAGGTGCATCATATATTTGCAAATCTAAAATATCACCAGGTCCAATAATGTAATTATCATTTTGTATGGATGTTTCTTTTATAGATTCGATTTTCTGTTCATTTGCCCAAGCTGAACCTACAAAAGCAGAAAAAAACTTACTGTTATTTGTGGTTATAGCCATAAATATCATTAAAACTAAGCCTGCAGGTGATTTGTTTATCAGCACTAGTATATTTAATTGTTAAATAATTATCTCATTAAACCTTCTCTTTTTCAATCATGGGATCTTTTATATATTAATATTGAAAGATATAAAAACTTTTATTGTATTTTGAATTTTCAGCCTACTAATAGTACTAAAAATACTGATGATAGATTTGATTTATTGGATGATGAAAATATTTCTTCTCAAATTAATGACGATATTGATATAAGTGAGATATGGCAAGGGATACATAGAAAAAGAAAAATATTGCTCTTTACTGCTGGATTCGTTTTGTTTGCTACGGCTATATTTACGGGGTATGCAAGAATTTACAGGCCTATCTATAAAGGATCTTTTTCGCTTTTGATTAGCGATCCTATGAATACTAATAATAGTAAACAAGATAGATTTACGAATAGAACTTCTTCCTTAATTGAAGATATTGCAATTAATTCAGCTACATATGAAACATCTACGTTAATAACATTACTAAAAAGTCCACTTTTTCTTAATAAGGTGAGTAAAGAATTTGATTTGACTAGTAATGAACTTACAAAAATGATTTCTATTGACCAGAATACTAATATTGCATCAAGAAAATCTCAAGCAGAAGGTATATTAAATATTAATATAACAATTAAGGATAAAATTAAAGGAAAAAAAATCTTGCAAAGATTATCTGAAGTTTATCTTCAAGCTTCTTTGCGTAGGAGACAACAAAAATTAAACGATGGTCTTGAATTCCTAGACAAACAGGCACCTGCAATTCAAAATAAAACTAATGAGTTGCAAACTAAATTGGTAGCTTTTCGTGAAAAATATAAATTAATTGAACCTGAAATAGAGGGTACAGTATTAAAAAAACAACAAAATATTATTGATCAAGAAATTCTTAATTTAAACTCTAAAAGAAATCGTTTGGAAAATGTAAGATTGGAAATAAAAAATAGAAGTTTAACAGCTCGAGGTTTTAAGGATGAAATGGGAGATGGATTATCTGTAAGTGACTTTGATCAAAGTCTATTACAACAACTTATAACAGTAGAAAAAGAACTTGCAAAAGCAAAATCTAAGTATACATCTTCTTCTAGTATTGTAAAAGGACTTGAGCTGCGTTTATTGCAGATTCAACCAATTCTTTTAAAAAATCAATTGGAAGCAGTTGATACTGCCTTATCTCTTAATGCAGGAAGATTATCTAACGCTTTCAATCAAAAAGAAAAAATAGAAAGGCGTTTTTTAGAGCAACCTGCTTTAATAAAGCAATATAAAAACATTGAACAGGAAATAAAAATTGCGAATCAAAACTTAGTTAGTCTTGAGAATGCAAGAGAAAGTTTTCAACTGGAAATGGCACAAAATAGTATCCCTTGGGTTGTTATATCTGAACCTGCAATGAATAATAGACCTATAAAACCTTCTATTAAAGATAATCTTTTCTTAGGATCATTTATTGGTTTATTACTTGGCATTCTTGCAGCATTGATAAGAGATAGAATGGACCATGTTTTTCATTATCCTGAGGAAGTCAAAGAGAGTATTAAAGTTCCTTTGCTTGGACATATTCCTCATGTTGATGCTTTTGAAAAAGTTAGAGAAGCAAGAAGTTCTATGATTGATGAGTTGATAAATAAAGAAAATAATATTAATGATTCAACTAAGAAAAATCGATATCAAAGATTTTTTTACCAGGAAGCCTTCAGAAATTTATTTACCTCAATTCGTTTTTTGAATGCCGATAAAAGAGTAAATTCTTTAGTTCTTACAAGTTCATTGCCTATGGAAGGGAAAACATTGATTAATATTTTACTTGCAAAAACCTTGGCAGATATGGGTGAAAGAATACTTTTAATTGATGCAGATATTAGAAAACCTCAGCTTCATTATAGACTAGCTATTAATAATTTAGTAGGTTTTTCAAACTTATTAGCTGAATCTGATTTATGCCTGAAAGATGTTATTAAACCAATAAAAGATTGTGAAAATTGGAGTGTAATTACAGGTGGAACAACAGCACCTGATCCTACAAGACTACTTAGTTCTAAACGAATGAAAGATTTAATTAATGAACTAATTAAATCTAATGAATATGATATGATTTTATTTGACACACCGCCGGTCTTAGGACTTTCTGACTCTACACTTATAGCGGAAAATACAGATGGTGTAATTATTCTTGTTGGTTTAGGTAGTGTTGATAGGGCTTTACCTAAAGAATCTATTAATCGTATTAGAGTTAGCGGGGCAACTCTTTTAGGGGCAGTAACGAATAGTACTAGAGAAAGTTCAGATTTAATAGGAGCAAGATATGATAACTATTCATATAGTGGTAGGTATGGATACCAATATTCACCTTTACAAACTTATGAAAGATATTCTGAAATCGATGAAAATAATAGTGAAGATTCATTGAAAAAGAACTCACTAAAATCAATTGATCAGATTAAAAACCCTATTATATTGAAAATATATAAAATTTATAATAGATATAATAAAATTAGAAAAAGTTTTATCAAATGGTTGGATAACTAGAACAATAAAGTGAAAAAAAATAATTTTAATATATATTTTTCTTTTGACTGGGTTTTGCATAATGAATTAGCTATTGGTCCTGCTCCAATAAATGAAGATCATATTGATAAGCTAAAAAAGAAAGGGATCATTGCAATACTGAGTTTATGCTCAGAGAGAGAGTCTCGACCTCCGGAAAACATTGAAAATCATTTTCAATGTAGAAGAATTGTTCTTCCTGATCATAAATACGAAAGAAAAACTACACTTGAAGAAGTTAATAATGCTTTAAGCATTTTAGAAGAACTTATAGATTTAGGACCAGTCTTTATTCATTGTGTAGCTGCAATTGAACGCTCCCCTATGATTTGTATGGCATGGCTTATTAAAAAGCATAAATTATCCTTTCAACAATCGATTGATTATTTGATGGAAGTGCATCCAGGGTCAAATCCTTTATCTAGTCAATTAAAAATTTTAAGGATATTAAATAAAAAATAATTATTTTTATTTCTCAACTTTATATTTTATTGAACTATTATTTGTATTTTTATGCAATAAAGTTTGTTTATTCAAGTGATTTCTCTTGGGAATTTCTTCTTAACGTCAAATCTTTCATAAACGTCTTAAATCTTGTCTAGCTGATATTAGCTTGTATTATGAGAAATAAAATTTCCATTAATTGATGAGAATTCTAGTCACAGGAGGTGCAGGTTTTATTGGCAGTCATACTTGCTTAGTATTACTTGAAAAAGGATATGAAATAGTTGTGATAGATTCTTATGTGAATAGCAACAATAAATCCCTTGAGAGAGTAATTGATATATTAAAATCAGCAGATCAGACTGTTAAATTTAATATTAAAGTCATAAATCTAGATATTAGAGATCAAAAAAAATTAGATCAATTATTTTGTGATTCACATAATCTTAGGACTCCTTTTAATGCTGTTATTCACTTCGCTGGTCTCAAATCTGTAAAGGATTCATTGATTGATCCTTTGCTTTACTGGGATGTAAATGTCAACGGATCGATTAACTTGTTAAGAGTTATGAATAAATATAATTGTAGGACAATTGTTTTTAGCAGTAGTGCGACTGTCTATGGAATTTTCAATAATGAACCTCTTAAAGAAAATACAAGTATTAATCCTATTAATACATATGGTCAAACGAAAGCAGCGGTAGAACAATTCCTAACTGATATTTATAGTAGTAACCCAGAAGAATGGAAAATTGTTAATCTTCGCTATTTCAATCCTATAGGAGCCCATGAATCTGGAATGATTGGAGAATCGCCTTTAGGTATCCCTAATAATATTTTCCCTTTTATAACACAGGTAGCTGTAGGCAAGAGAGATAAATTAACTATTTTTGGGGATAATTGGCCAACTTTAGATGGTACTTGTATAAGAGATTACATACATGTTATGGATCTTGCAGAAGGACATATTTCAGCTTTAGAATTTTTGTTAGAAAATAAAAATCAGATAATTAATTTAAATCTTGGCACTGGTCATGGTAAAAGTGTTTTAGAACTTGTTAAAACTTTTGAGCAAGTTAATAATATTAAGATACCTATAGAGTTTTCAGGTAGAAGAAGAGGAGATTATGCATCGGTAGTAGCTGATAATTCTTTAGCAATTTCTTGTTTAAATTGGTATCCAAAGAGATGCTTAGAAGATATGTGTAAAGATGGTTGGAAATGGCAATCTTTAAACCCTCAAGGCTATAATTAATATTAATGAAAAATATTATGTAATATAACTATTATTTCTTAAAATAAATTGTTTTCTTCTAAAGAGTTCTTCTGTATATTTAGTTTAGAAAGGATCTTTAACAGATATTATTCTTGAGTTAAGTACTCCGGAGGTCTAATGCATATTGATTTTTTATACCTTATCTCTACTTTTAATATTCTATTACTGTGTGATCTTTATACTAATATTTATAACCTAAAATTTTAGTATAATAATGCGATTATATATTTTCTAGCGATTTATTTAGTGTTGAAAATATAGTATAAAAATTGTTTAAGTACCACCATACAACTAACTTATTTTCCATGTATTTAGAAGCATAAAAATTTTTATATGTGTATCTGAACTGATGCGAGAACGTAATAAATAATTAAAGAGCTAATTTTTTATAAGAGTATATCTTTATCTATTTTTAGATTTCTAACTAAGAGAACAATCGGTAAGACTCTATTGTAGATTATATCACTATTATTTAATACTAATTTGTTCGAATTTGCTATCAAGCTCTTTAATTGTTTTTTTAGGATAAAGTATGAAGCGTTAGATATTATTTTTCCAGAAATAATGGTAACTGTGTGAAGTTAATTTAAATTACTACCATTCTACGATTTATTAATAGCTTAAGAAGTATATGCCATGCATGGCGGGCATTGCAAGTATATTGCATGCATGGAAGTGGTTCGAGTATGCTTGGATTTATAATAATATAGTGATAAGAATACCAAATTAAAAAATACATGTAGTGAAATTTTTTTATCTGTTAGAGATTGAAATTGACTTTCTGAGATCAAGAAGATTTTGTCTAATGACAGATAAGTGAAGTATATGGTGCTAGATTTTCTATTCAATGTGCTCTAAGCGAATGAAAATACTACCAAGAGTTTCCTCTGGCATTAGATATCTTTCAATGATGGATCCTATTTATAACTGGAGAATTAAAAAATATAAATGTCCTTATTGCAGTGGAAATTTTTTTATTCAACTTCGCAAAAATATAAAAACCAGTGATAATTGTATTTCAGATTTAGGATTTTCTTTTAGATGTTTAAAATGTAAAGCGAATCTTACTAATACGGCATTGATTCCTGTCATTAAAAAACATCAAGATTTATTTGATGTCAAAACTGCTTGGGAAATGTCAACATATGGTGCTACTCTTGAATATTTAGAAAAAAATATTAAAAAAGTTTTTTCTTCAGAATATTATGAAGGTCATGAATCAGGATCATTCCTAGATGGAATGTTAATCCAAGATGTTCAAAAAACGTCTTTTAAAGAAAATCAATTAGATCTAATAACCTGTAATCAGGTATTTGAACATGTACCTAATTTATCTAAAGCATTTTTCGAGTGTTACAGAATCTTATCTAAAAATGGCGCATTGATTTTCAGTGTACCTTTTTTTGATATAGAAAGAACCTTAAATAAAGCATATTTCGATGATGGAGAAATCAAATATATTGGAGACCCTGAATTTCATGACAGCAGGATTGGAGGACCTTTTTCTGCCCCAGTATTTTGGCATATTAGTATTAAGGATATAAAGGAGAGATTATCTGAAATCGGATTCAAATCAGAATTGATTCATATTGGCCCGAATAATAAATCGTTTTCACAAGTTATTTATGCTTTAAAGATATGAAATTATCTTGTAAATATATATCGACTAAGTTTATAGAATCAATAAGTAAAGCAAGCATTCAGTTATAACTATTCAAAAATAATTACCTTTGTCTTCTAATATATTACTTTATTTGTTAGAGTCTACTTTGTTCAGCTTTTTCTAAGTATTTAGATAAAAAGATTTGAGCATTCTATCAATAAGTTTTAAATCTCTTTTTATATATTTATAGTTAATTTGGATAAATAATTAATCCTTTTTTAATAGTTAATATTCTATTTCTTTAATATATACTTCTAACACCATATTTCGCTTATTTATATTCCCACTAAGCTTTTTTTTACTCTTCAAATTTAATTAATTAGCAAAAAAGATCTTTATGTTTATTTTATTCTTTGGATGTTCATTATTAGATTGGCTTTGTAAACAATTTCAATATTTATGGAACCCCTAGACTTAACGATCTGAAACAATCCTAATATAATAGACTTATTCACTATAGCTGGAATTCGTCTTGCGTAATGAAAATTTTTAGTTAGTTTATTTCTTATTCAAGCTAATTTTCTTTTATATAAGGTTTTTCTATAACCAATCTTTCTACGAGCTTTGTAGAATGATATAATTTAGGTTACAATGATTAACTTGGATGTATGAGGATTTTTTATTTATAGAAATCAATTAAATTGAAACTAGTTATAATTATTTAATTATGATACTATTTTTTAAGTTTGATTGGACATGAACTTTTCAATAATAATACCTTCTTTTAATTGTCACGAGACAATTCAAAGATCTATAAATTCCATAATTTATTCTAATAAATCTTGTAATGTTCAAATTGTATTAATAGATGATTGCAGTCATCAAGCTTTTGATTACTTAAAAAAGAAATATCCAAAGCAAGATATTAAAATTATCAGAAATGAAATCAACTATGGTCCTGGAATATCTAGAAATATTGGCTTAAAGAATAGTAAGTTTGAAAATATATTTTTTTTAGATTCAGATGATATTCTATCATCTAATTTTTTTGAAGAGGTTACTAAAATATCAGAAGATAGGGACTTCACAACTATACAATTTAAATCATTTGATGTCATAATGAATAATGATGAGATAGAATCTAAAGAGTTAAGACCCTCTGAGGAAATACCAGGTTGCTTTACTAAAGATTATTTAATAAAAACAGTAAAGGGAGAATTACCATGTGAATGCTGGCAAATGATTTATAAGAAGGATTTCTTAAATACTTATAAGATATTTTTTAAGGATGGAATTCATGAAGATATAGCTTTCTGGTATGAGATTAGTCTTAAATCCAATAAAAATATATATTTAAATAAGGCAATTTATAAAAAGATAAGAAGTTATGGTTCAATTGTTAATACATTAAGTAAAAAACATATATTTTATTATTTTAGGGCTTTAAATTATGTACTAGAGGAAGCCTCCAATTATAGTAATATTTTTGATTATGAAATAGATTTAATTGTTGGAGTACTAGATTTTTTGGGTTCTAGAGCAAATCGAATTAAGTTCGATACAGTTAAATTAGTAGAATCAAAGCAAGAATTAAATTGTTATTTGATCTCTCAAGCAGATATATTTTTTTCTAAGTTTAATTTGGATACTAAATCGGCAATTAAAAATGCCAAACATCTTTCGAGGTTCCCTCTCTTACAGTCATGGTATGATACAAATAATTTATGCTCTTGATTTGTAATGGGTAAATCTTGGAGTTGTTATGATTTACATAATTCTGTATTTTTAGCTCCTAATGAAATCAGAACTTGTTGCAAGAGGTTTTTTCATGAAAACACTTTAAAAGGTGACGTTGTAGCTATTGAGGCTTCTGAAGATTCTAATTATTCAGTTTCAGATATTAGACAGGCAAAGAAAAAGATTTATGAGGAAATGAATTCTAAAGGTGGATATAATCCTTGTAATGGATGTCCTCATTTAGAGTTCAAAGATTGGGGTGGTTCACCAATAGAGAATGGAATTGATTATTTATCTCTTGAATATCACTCTATATGTAATATGAGATGTTTATATTGTTGTGACACTTATTTTGGAGGAAAGCAAGCAAGTTATTCGGTCGTAAATCTAGTTGATGAATTTATAGATAATGGACTTTTAACAAATACAAATTATTTAGTTTGGGGAGGTGGAGAACCGACACTTGATAGGAATTTCAATAAAATTCTAGATAGTATTGTGTCTATGAATATAGGTCCAAGAATTAGAATGATATCGAATTCTACTAATTATTCGGAAGAAATCAAGAAAGGAATAGATGAAGATAAAGTTTTTTTAGTTACTAGTGTTGATGCTGGTACAAGTGATGTTTTTCGTAAAGTTAGAGGCTTAAATGGTTTTGATAGAGTACTAAATAATTTGAATAAGTATTCGAGAGACAATCCACAAAATATTATTGTCAAATATATTATAAGAGATGATAATTGTAGTTTCGATGAATTAGATAGTTTTGTTGAGCAAATTATAGATAATGATTTGATAGCTTGTAATTTTCAGCTTAGTTGTGACTTTAAGGAGGAAGATTGTAGCCCTAATATTTTAGCTTCAATCATCTACCTTCATAATAAACTTAGAATCGCCAACGTTAGGTTTATATTTATGGATGATTTAATTATTCAAAGAATGCCAAAAGTTAATGATTTGTTGATAAATAATATAGATAAAGAGCTTAAAGAAGTTGATTTTAATTTGTCTAATTATTTATCTTTCAAAACGAAACCAGAATATGATAAATTATATATTATTGGTACAGGATCTCAAGCTAAGGCTCTAGTAAAGAGATTATCTTATGTTAAAGGCTTCTCATCTATAATTTTTGTAGATCCTAATAATTCTTTTTCATCTAACAAAATTGATAAATTTCCTGTCATAAAGATTGATGAAATGCCTAATAAATCTAATGCAATTATTGGTGCAGTACAATCAAGTCCATTTATTTATCAAAGTCTTTTATCACAGGGTAAAGCAAATAACTTAATAGAAGAATTTATACTTTGAATTTATAAGCTTTAAATATCATGGAAATTGATTTGGCTATTGATGTAGGTGGGACAAATACCGATATATATTTTTTTGATATTAAATTAAAGGTTTATAAATTAATAAGATCTTATGAGACCCCGAAAAAACCTATTGGCCTAATCAATTTTTTAACAGAAATTATTTCTGAATTTAAACCAAAAAAATTATTATTAGGAATCCCAGGGCCTGTTGATACAAGGAATGATAAAAATGTTTATTGTCCACCACTAGGATATTGTATTTCTTATAAGGAGATATTTGACATAAATCCTAAATTAAAAGTATTGATATTAAATGATGTTGGAATATTGGCTTATATTCATGAGCGTTCTTTGAAATTTAATTTATTAAATACTAATGAAGAACTAAATAAATTAAACCCGAATATATTTATTACGTTGGGAACCTCTTTTGGATTTTCCTATTTGCTTTATTCTAGAGAAAATAGACTTACCAACGTAAAATCGCTTGAATTAGCTCATGTACCTTTAATTGTTTCTGATTATTTTTTTGAGGAATTTAAATCAATAAATATTTTTAATGGCTTTCACAGGTTAACTTATGGGGACGTTCTCTCTGCAAAAGGATTTGCATGGTGCAAAAATAGTATTAATCAATTAGCTTGTGATGATATTAAGCTATTGAACAAATATAGTTTTAAATTAAATCCTAATAATTTATTTACATTTATATTTATTGAATTACTTATTCCTATCATTAGATTTTCTGCACCTGACAATAAAGTAATTTTTTTACATGGAGGTTTGTTAAACGCTTTATCTCCAAATTTCAATTTGTTAATGTCAGATGTTCTTAAGAGAGAAAATATAACGTCCCTTAGAATCTGTAGTTCTAGAAATTTATAGTTTATGAAAATTAATTTTAAAGTTCTAATAAATAGAATTTACGTTGATTAATTATTTACTACATTTGTTTCATAAACTATTACCAGTATTTTGAACAGAAAATCATAAGTTTATCTTTGATTTCTTTAGGGACTATCTGATGTGGAGTGACAATACTATCTTTTAGTGAGTTGTGAGCAATTGATCTAGGACTTCTAATAGAAACTTCTTTTATTGATTCAATAATAATTTTAGATGCAAGTTCAGCATTTGTTTTTAAATTTTCTAAAATCATATCTACAGATACATCATCATGGTCTGGATGCCAGCAATCGAAGTCTGTTGACATTGCAATTGTTGAATAGGCTATTTCTGCCTCTCTAGATAGTTTGGCTTCTGTATGATTTGTCATTCCAATTATAGAACAACCTAAAGTTTTATAAAAAAGTGATTCTGCCTTTGTAGAGAATGCGGGACCTTCCATACATAAATATGTGCCCCCCTTATGTAATTTTCTATCTTTTGGAATTAAACTTTTTGCTACTTCTGCAATCAGATTTGATAACTCATTGCAGAAAGGATCAGCCATTGATATATGAGCAACTATTCCTTCGTCAAAAAACGTTGACTTTCTAGTCTTTGTTCGATCAATAAATTGATCTGGAATAACTATATCTAAAGGTTTAATATTTTCTTGTAAGGATCCTACGGCAGATGCTGATATTATCCATTCTACTCCAAATGATTTCATGGCCCAAATATTTGCTCTATAAGGAACATTAGAAGGACTTAAATTATGATTACGACCATGTCTTGCGAGAAAAATCACATTGCTATCACCTACTCTTCCTAATTTTAAGTTGTCTGATGTTGCCCCATAAGGAGTATCTACACTAAGCTCTTCAATAAAATCTATATCTGGTATATTATAAAGCCCGCTTCCACCAATAACTCCTATCTTGACGATATTTTGAGATTGCATAATTGATTTTTTTTATATTTATAATGATACAATATATTCTAATATCGTAAATTTAATGCTTAAAGATAGACTTTTAGAATCTTTCGACACGTATCCTGATTTCCCTAAGAAGGGAATTCTATTTCAGGATTTGTTGACTGTTTTGAGAGACCCTCCTCTTTTTCATGAGTTAACTAATGAGATGAGTCGATTGGATTTAGTGGTTAACTCAGATGCAATTGTAGCCATTGATGCAAGAGGTTTCTTCTTTGGAACTGCTATTGCCCTTAGTGCTAAAAAGCCACTAATTCCTATTAGGAAACCTGGTAAATTACCTGGTGAGTTGATAACAAGATCTTATGATCTTGAGTATGGAAGTAACAGTTTATGTTTGCAAAAGAAAGCTATAAAAGATTATAAAACATTTTGTATTATCGATGATTTATTCGCTACGGGAGGTACAGCTTCATGTGTAGAGCAGTTATTACTAATTGAAAATAAAATAGTTCAAGGAATTGCTGTAGTTGTTGAATTAGCTGGTTTAAAAGGTAGAGACTTGATAAATTGTGAATTGAATTCCCAGTTATTAATCCAGTAAATTTAAATTTTACTCCCTATGAAATTAAACGGAAAAGATTTTAAAACTATTTGTTTTGATGAATCGTCTGAGTCAATCTTGATAATTGATCAAATAAAATTACCTCATGAATTAGTTTTAAAAAAAATCAATACGCTAGAAGGAATTTATAATTCTATAAAGAACATGGAAGTAAGAGGAGCTCCTTTGATAGGTGTAGCTGGAGCATATGGATTGGTTTTTGGGATAAAAAATGATGCATCTCTTAATGGAATTTCAAGAGCACTAGATTATTTAAATTCCTCTAGGCCAACCGCAGTAAATTTAGAATGGTCTTTAAATAGAATCTTCCAAAGGATTAAAAATATAGATGAGAATAAAAGATATACAATAGCTTTATCTGAGGCAAAAAAAATAGAGGATGAAGATATACAAATGTGCTCCTCTATAGGTGATCATGGCTTAAACTTGATAAAGGATATGGTCGATCTAAAATATAAAGATAAGTCTATAAATACTTTTAATATTCTTACACATTGTAATGCAGGTTGGTTGGCAACTGTGGATTGGGGAACTGCATTGTCTCCTATTTACAAGGCACATAGAGCAGGAGTTCAATTACATGTTTGGGTTGATGAAACAAGACCTAGAAATCAAGGATCAAATCTTACTTCTTTTGAATTAAAAGGTGAGGGAGTTCCCCACACAGTGATAGTTGATAATGCTGGTGGATATCTAATGCAAAATGGTCAAGTTGATCTTGTTTTAGTGGGTAGTGATAGAGTAACTAGCTCTGGGGATGTTTGTAATAAAATCGGCACATACTTAAAAGCTTTAGCAGCTTTCGATTCTAATATACCTTTCTATGCAGCATTACCTTCTTCTACAATAGATTGGAATATTAGTGATGGTTTAAATGAAATACCAATAGAGACTAGATCGCAGGATGAGATTAAATACATAAATGGGTTAACAAGTTCAGGTCAAATAGAAACTATTAGGCTTACTTATGAAGAATGTAATTGTTTAAATCCTGCATTTGATGTTACTCCAGCAAAGTATGTGACAGGATTGATAACAGAACGTGGAATATGTAATGCCACTAAAGCAAGTTTGAAACAATTATTTTCCTTACAAAATCAATAGTTATAAATGATTAATAAAAACTCTTTTTAAGCATTAATATCATCCATAATGAAATTGATATTTAATTGACTATGACATCTATAAATAAATGGTCTGATGAAGAAGCTCAAAGAGCTATAAATAAATATGCTAAACAAGGATTTAGTGAAGAATTAGCTTTAAGAACTTATTCAGCTAGGTTATTAGGTAATGATCCAGAACTTGTTTTGCATGGAGGAGGTAATACTTCTGCTAAAAGTGAGAATATAGATTTATTTGGAAATGTTGAGCCCATTATTTATATCAAGGGATCTGGTTGGGATTTGGGAAGTATCGAACCACAAGGACATCCAGCTGTAAAATTAGAGCCTCTTCGTCAATTACAAAATATCGTTGAGCTGTCAGATGAAGAAATGGTTTCAATTCAGAGACGAAATTTATTAGATCCAACTGCTCCTACTCCCTCTGTTGAAGCGCTTCTACATGCATTTTTGCCTTATAAATATATAGATCATACTCATTCAATATCGATCCTAGCACTAGCAAATCAACCAGAAGGAATGAAGGTATGTCATGAGATTTTTGGTAAGAGCATGGTAATTGTTCCTTATATTATGCCAGGGTTTAATCTTGCTTTAGAATCATTAAAAATATATAAGAAAGAAGAAAATAAATCAATTTCATTGGGATATGAATTGGAAGGAATGTTGTTACTTAATCATGGCTTGTTTACCTTCGGAAAGACAGCAAAAGAAAGCTATGAAAGAATGATAAAATTAGTAAATAAAGCAGAGTCTTGTTTGTCAAGGAAAATATCCTTAAATCTCAACCAAGAGAATGATATTGTTATTAAAACCAACTATCTAAAAACTTTACCAATACTTAGAGGTCTTTTAAATCAAAACTCTGCTATTTCTGATAAATCAACAAAGTGGGTAATTGATATTAGAAGTAATAGATCTATTTTAAACTTTATAAAAAGAAAAGATCTCAAAGATCTTATATACAGAGGAGTGGCCACGCCTGATCATGTTATAAGAACAAAATCAAAACCTTTATTACTGAAGAGTTTAAATTCTTTTAATAAGAAGATTGATTATAAAGAAAATTTAATAGATTGGGCACTCGACTCTTCAAATAGACTTGAAGAATATAAGGAAAATTATGAGAAATACTTTAACGAAAATAATATTAGATTAGGTGGTATTAAAAAGAAGCTTGATTCGCTTCCAAGAGTAGTATTACATCCAGATATTGGATTAATTGCAATTGGTAAAAATAAAAAAGATGCTGTAATTAATGGAGATATAGCTCAAGCATGGCTTGAAACATTACTATCAGCAGAATCATTTGGTAGTTTTCTTCCTGTAAATGCTGAAGATACATTTGATTTAGAATATTGGAGTTTAGAGCAAGCAAAATTAGGGAAGAAGAAATCATTAGAATTTCATGGGAATGTAGTTGCAATAACTGGAGCTGGAGGTGCAATTGGATCTGAGATCGCTCGCATTTTTGCAACACAAGGAGCAGAGGTAATTGTTATTGATAAAGATTTTGAATCTGCCCAAAAAACTGCTAAATCATGTGGCTTTTATGCTTTGCCTATTGCTTGTGATTTGACCAATCCAAAGGATATAAAAAAAGCATTTGATATAATATTGAGTCATCATGGTGGGTTAGATATTTTGATTTCAAATGCCGGATCTGCATGGGAAGGTGATATTTCAATTTTAAATGAAGATGTTCTTATGAAAAGTATTGATATAAATTTACTGTCTCATCAAAGAGTTACACAAAAGGCAGTTGAAATTTTTAAATTGCAAGATTTAATTATAAAAGCTAATTCAAATAAAATCGGTGGACAATTGCTATTTAATATTAGTAAGCAGTCTTTAAACCCTGGTAAAGGTTTTGGATCTTATGGAATTGCTAAGGCAGCTTTACTAGCCTTGATGAGGCAATATGCCTTGGAAGAAGGCATATGCAAAATTAGAAGTAATGGTATTAATGCTGATAGGATCCAATCAGGCTTGCTTAATGATCAAATGATTGAATCCCGGGCAGTTTCTAGAGGTGTCAGCAAAGAAGAATATATGGAAGGAAATTTATTAAAAAAGGAAGTAAAAGCAGAGGATGTCGCGGAAGCTTTTTTATCAATAGCAAAAATGAAATCTACTACAGGTGCATTGCTAACTGTTGATGGAGGAAACGTTTCAGCAATGGTCAGATAGTTTACGTTACGCTAAGTTAAATTATTTATTAATTTTGCTTTGATCTTAAATATAAATTTAATCTAATTAAATAATAAGTTATTTTGAAGAAAAATGTTAAGATTGTTTTTTGTACATCAATAGACAAATATTATGAATGATGGTTTATCGTCAAATAGCTATATTGATTTGCCATGTATTCATGACTCTAGAGGGGACTTAACCTTTGTTGAAGGTTGTAATCATATTCCATTTGAAATTAAAAGAGTATATTATCTATATAATGTTCCAGTGAATTCTCAGAGAGGAGGACACGCACATAAAAATCTTCAACAAGTAATTTTTGCTTTATCTGGGAGCTTTAGACTAATACTAGATGATGGGAAAAGTAAGTTTGAATTTTGGCTTAGGGATCCAACTAAGGGTATCTATATAAATAAAATGATGTGGAGAGAGTTGGATTGTTTTAGTCAAAGTGCTGTATGTATGGTTTTAGCCTCTCGGCCTTATGAAGAAGACGATTATTTTAGAAAATATGAAGATTTTTTGAGTGAGATAAATTTATAATCTTGTGATACAAAACTAAAATCAGTTATAATATATATAAAAATATATAAAATAATTAAATGTTGAGTATAGATTTTCTATATGTTATTTATAATAATTATAACTATATTGAAAAAAGTATAAAAGATCTTAAAGAAATATCAAAAAATTATAACTGTCAAATTAATATATATATTGTTGATAATTCTTATAAAATCTCACATAAAGATGAAGTAATCAAAATTGTTTGTTTTTGTAAAGATAATTTAGATGAAAAGTTCTTTATTCAATATTTACCATCTGATAAAAATTTGGGTTTTAGCAGAGCCTGTAATAAGGCAAGCTCATTAGGTAATTCAAGAAAATTAATAATTTTGAATTGTGATACAAGGTTAAATCAAACTGACTTTAAATCACTTTTAGAAAGTATTAGTCTATGTAATACTAAAAACCCTATTGTTGGTATAAAGATTCTTAATGAAAATCAAGAATCTAGTTCTTCTTTTTTTAGTTATGATCCAATATCAATTCTTCTTAAACCTCTTATTCATCTTAGCTATTTAAGTAAAATCTCTCACTTTATATTGTCAAATAATATCATTAAAAGTAGATTAAATAGAATCAGTTATAAAGGATTCTATTCTGAAGATATTTCTTTAGTAGATTGGGTTTCTGGTTGCTTTATGATAATAGATAGAGAATTTTTTGATAGTATTGGTGGCTTTGATGAAAGGTTTTTTATGTATTTCGAGGATACTGATATATGTAGGAAAGCGCGTAAGGAAAATAAAGGAGTTTTATTTGATCCTAGAACAAGTATTGTTCATTATGGACAATATCAATCGAGAAGCTCTAGGGGACTATTTTCTTCAATTCTTTTCAACAAAACATCAAGATATCATATTTTTTCATGGATAAAGTATATTTTAAAGTGGAAAGAAGATTATTTAACTAAATTAGAATTAAGACTAAAAAGCATATTTTTTAAATCTAATTCTACTAATTTTATTAATGGATATAGTATGGATTTCTCAAATTTTTCTAAGTTTAATAATGAAAAAGATAATTAACTATTAATATGCTTTAAAATATACATAGATAGTTCCTTATAACTATTGAAAAATAATGAATCGCAGTCATCATAGAATTCTCTCATAACTTGACTATCAATTGATAATAAGGGTATACCTGATTGAGTTGCATATGCAATCGGTCTGCAATAACCTTCATCTCTTGAGGTGTTAATTATATAATCAATTTCTTTAAGAAAGTCTTTTAAATTGTTTTGAGATGAATCTATTACTTTTATTTTAAATGGATATTTACTTTCCAACTTATCAATATATTTGTTTCTAAAACCAAATATAATAAATTCCAAATTAGTCACCTTATTAATTAATAAATTATCAAATAATTTTTCATAATCTTTTTTATCTGAATCTGTACCAGGCAATCCTAATATTAGCTTATCAAAAGATAGTCTTTTTTGTTTGGTGAAATTTTCAATACGCTCTACTTTATTAGGTATATATAATAATCTACCTTTTTGAATTTTAAAAAAGTTTGATATTTCCTTAGAGAAATTTTTAGAGTCGTAATGATTAATATAGACTATATTTGTATTTGATATTAAAAGCATTATTTTTAGAAAATAAAACTTTAGAAATTTTATTATACTTTCCTTTCTGAAGGGATAGGAATCATGTACTACTATTTTTTGATTATTCAAAAATGGTAGTGGGTGAGTCGAAGGTGTGAAGATTTCATGATTTTTAAATATTGAAAGTATTAACATTTTAAGGTAAATATATAAATAGTATCTTTTAGAGCATATTATAATTTTTATATTATTTCTCTTCAAATTTTTTCTTACTATTTCTTTGTTTTTTTTATTTCTAACAATAAATATTATATTTGTATTTGAGCTTATCCTGTTTATATAGTCAATACTATAATAAAGCATTCCATTAGGATTATATATATGCCAACTATTTAAAAATATGTTGCTTTTGTATTTTTTTTTATTCATTAATATTTGTTTTATTTTATTTAAGTATATAATAATTTTTTAATTTATTCAGTTTTAAATATATTGGATTAATTAACTTAATTAGTTTTAAACTAATTAATCCATTTGCTAATCTAGTATATTTTTTTTTGCAAGGCCTTAGAAGTAATATAGGCAAGAGAAATAAATTATGTAATAAATAAAGAATTTTTTCAAAATAATTTAATCTTTCTGTATAAATATGTTTGAAATTTTTAAGATCTTCTTGGATCCATTTTTTTGTGAGTTTATCTTGAGGATTAGATGTTACTTGTTGATCTTGAATTCTGTATTTGAATAATCTACTTCTACAATACATAACTCTATAGTTAGACTTTAAAATTATATTCCACATTGGCCAATCTTCAATTAATTTGAATCTTAAGTCTATAATTTCATTTAAAACTTTTGTCGAAAAAGTTGCTGTTGATGATGGTATAATCATTCTAAATTTTATTATATATCTAAGTAATGGTCTTCCAATATTAAATAGTATTGGCAAGCAATCGAAATAATAACTTTTATCAAAATTTAATAATTTACTATGTATATCTATAAACTTAGGATTACATATTAATATATCAAACTTATGTTTAATAATTTTATTTCTTATTGATTCAAAATAATTATTCTCTAAAATATCATCCGCAGCCATTGGTTTAACCCAATTACTTTTGACATGTTTAAATGCATTTTTTAAAGATTTAACAGAACCATTTCTAATATTACTTTTTATAAATTTTATACAAATAAATTGACTCTGATTTTCACTTATCCACTTTTCAATAATCATTATTGTTTCGTCATCTGAGAAGTCATCATTAATAATTAATACCTTTGGTAAAATTGTTTGACTCTTTATGCTATTTAATGTTTCTATTATCGTTTTGCTACTGTTATAAGATAATACAATACAATCGATGTCTAAATTTTTCATAATTAAATTTGATATTTATATTTAATTATTCTATCAATTGATTAACTCACTTAATCTTTTCAATTCTAGTTCTCGGTCCTGCTTAGATATATTAATCTTTTTAAAATATTCATCAATAGAATTTCTTGACAATTTATTTAATAAGGTTATTAACTCATTTTCTGATGAGAATTGGTATTCTTTTGGTATAATTTCTTTTATTGATTCTATTCTTCTAGAAATACATCTTATTCCTCTCGATAAAGATTCTTTTAAAACCATTGGCTCTCCTTCAATAAGACTATTTAAAATTAATATATCATTCTTATATATATTATTTAACTGATCATCACTGCTAAGCCATCCCTTTATAGAAAGTTTAATATGCCTACATTTATTAGATAGTATTCTTACCTTGTTCATTTGTGGTCCGTCTCCAATTATTACGAATTCTTTAAATGGATTGTTTTTCTTGTCTAACCATTCTATTAATTGTGTTATTCTTTTTTGAACTCCTAATCGTCCTATAAAAATTAATCTTGCATTACTAATATAACCTTTTGTTTGTAGTTCTTTATCCGATATACTATTAGATACAAAATATACAGGTTTTGTTGTTCTCTTCGATAGAATTGATTGATTAAGTTTATTAATTGTTATTATATATTTATATTGATTTAATATAAATGATAGAATTTTATTATATATAGTACTTATTGGTTTAGGCCATTTTACATTTCTATCATAGAAAAATGGTAAATAAAATCCTAGTTCTTGATTTTTATTTTTAATATTTTGTAGTGTCAATAGACAGGAAATCCCAGCTTCTACAGCTCCAGCAGATATAATTATTTTTTTATTTTCTATCATATGATTGATTAAATTTTTTCTTTTACGTAGTTTTTGTGAGTATAATATTTGTTTTAAAATATTACCCTTTGCACTAAGATTGAATTCGACAGAAATTAGATTTATATTTTTTTTAAAATCTATTTTACTTGCAATATATTTACTATATATAACTGTTATATTAAAATATTTACTTAATGAATTTACAAATTCTATTGATTGTATTTCATGTCCACCTTTGGTATTTGAGCAGATTATAAACAATAGATTTTCCATACTTCTTTTTTCTCCTATATATATTTATATTTTATCATGATTATTCATTTAACCTTATCAAAGATTTATTTTTCATTTCATATATTTCATCACAGATATTTAAGGAATCTATATTATGAGAAACTATTATTAAAGTTATATTATCTTGTGATTTATTAATTTCATTAATAATCTGTGACTCGTTAAATTTATCTAGAGAGCTTGTTGCTTCATCTAATACTAAAATCTTTGGCCTTCTATAAAGTGCCCTTGCTATTCCTACCCTTTGTCTTTGTCCGCCACTGAACTTGCTTCCATTCTCTGTTACTTTAGTTAACGAACCATACTTTAATTCTTTAATCCATTTTTCTAATTGTGACGCCTTTATTGCATATTGCAGGTTTTCCTTATTAATTTTAGAGCCTTTTTCTGATATAGATATATTTTCTTCTATAGATTTATTAAATAAATAAATATTTTGTGGTACATGCCCAATCTTCGACCTCCAATTGTCATAACAAAGATTTTTTATTTCTAGTGAGTTGTCAAAGATGATTTTGCCTTTATCTGGTTCAAGTAATCCTAATATAATATCAAGTAATGTTGATTTTCCAGAACCACTTTTCCCAACAATTCCAATTTTATCACCTATATCTATCTTTAGATTAAGATCCTCTATAATATTGGGACCTTTATTACTATAAGAAAAACTTAAATTACTGATGTGAATAAGCTTATTAGGGTGATAATTTATATTTTTATTTTGATTTAATACTTTATTTTTAATTGATGCGAATTTATTTATTATTTTTATATCTTCCTCGTATGATTTAATTGATGAAATTGTGCTATAGATATTTTGAAAAGCTGGCAATAATCTTTGACTGGCTATTGCTACCGTGCTTAATGAACCTAAAATTACTGTTGCTGGTATGTTTTTTGTAATGGATATGAGTATAGCTATAGAAAGTAATAAATAACCTACCCCTTCAATTACTATTCTTGGTGAATTTCTTAGAAAATTATTAACTATTCCGGCTTTTCTTAGTTTTAAATCATACTCTTTGTATGAATTAACATAAAGTCTTTGCGAATTGTCTAGAATAATGTCCCTTTTTCCATTATATGCCTCTTGTAATGTTTTTAATACTTTATCGTAGCCTTTAGCCATTACTATACTATTTTTTTTGTAGATTGGAAATGAAATATTCACAATTAATATATAACAAACTGATATACAGCTAAAAACATATATTGCTAAATATGGTTGTGATTTTATTAGTGATATCGTTATAGATATTATTATTATTGCTGAAAGTATTAATTGTGATAACAACTCAAATGAAAGAATAGTATAATCTAAATGCTTCGTTAGAGCTGCTGTAAAATTACTTGATGAGGTTTGAATGTGATCTCTATAATTTTGATTCGTAAATTTACTAAAAGCTTTAACACCTAAATCATTTCCTGCAATAGCTGATAACTTACAACCATAATAAAGACATATTACACGAGCTAATGTTGCTATAATTATTATGAATAAGAATATAATAACAGAATTAATAATATATAATTGATGATTATTTATATCTTCTATATTTGTTTCAATCTTAGAAAAACTATTTACTATTGGAACGATGGAACTTATTAATAATGCTTCCGATAAGCCTGATACTAATAAAGATATTAAAAGAACTAGGACTTCATATCTTTTTCCTATACCAGAGAGCTTAAGTGAATATATTATCTGTGATAGTGAACTAAAAAAGGTTTTTTCTCTTCCTTTTTTTATTTTTTTTAGTGCCATTAGTTTTGATTAAAATGGATTAATTTTTTTTTAGTTCTTCTTAAATGAAATAATATTTTCGGGCTTATTATTATTTGTAGCTTTTCTCTTATGCATATGCAATTCCAATATTTTATTATTATTAAAATTGCCTTTAGAGGATTTTTATATACTTTTGATTCTATTTGATTGTAAGCAATTATCTTATTACGAGTAAGCTTGATTTCATTATGGTAAATTCCTTTATTTTCCATTAATCTAATCCAACCGTTGAAATTACTTATCCTATTTGGTATATCCTTATAGTATTTATTTATGTATTTATTAATATTATAATCTCTTAGCCAAGAGGAGGCAGAATCAGAGTGAATTCTATACTTAAATGTAATTTCACTAGAATATAATATCCCACCATTTATTATTGATAAAAATACTAATTGATCATCCTCATTCTCTACCTCAGATGAAAGATTTGACAGTTCATCAAGGATTGACTTTTTAAATGCTAAACCTACAGGAAATACGCCACCAAAACCAATCTTAATTGACGGTTTTATATCTTTAATTAGTCTTTTATCTTTAAATAATATTTTATCTGTAACGTCTCCTCTCTCTGAAATCACATAACCGCTTGTTGCAATCGCCGAGATTGTTTCATTGTCTAAAAATATTTTTTCTGAAATACTAAGCCTATTTGGCAATGATATATCGTCACCAGCCATAGCAATAAAGATATCTCCTGTTATATATTTGAAGCCTTTTTTGAAGTTTTTAACTATTCCTATGTTTTTCTCTGAGCATAGGAATATCCATTTGGATTCGAGTTTATTATTTTTTATAAAATTTTTAATAATATTACAAGTACTATCAGTAGAAGCATCATCTGAAATTATAACTTGGTCTGCCTTACGTTCTTGCTTTAAAATGCCATATAAAGATTCTAAAATATATTTTTCTTGGTTATAAGTTGTCAGTAATATACTTATCTTCATGTCTCTAAATATTAAAATTATTCAAAATATCAATTATATAACTAACCTCTCCTTTACTCAGGTGAGGTCCTATTGGTAAACTTAAAATTGTTTCTGCAACCTCTTCTGCTATTGGTAATGAAATATCCAAATTATATGCCTTTTGTTTATGTGGAGGAATTGGGTAATGTATTAGAGTGTTTATGCCATTTTTACCTAAGTAGGATTTAAGTCTTTCTCTTTTTTTAGTTCTTATTACAAATAAATGCCATACATGAGTACTATAGTTAGAAATCTTTGGAAGTATTATTTCACTATTGTCTATCTCGTTTAAATATCTTTTAGCGATTACTTCTCTGCGGCTATTCCATTCTTCTATATATTTTAATTTAACACTTAAAATTGATGCTTGAATAGAATCTAGTCTGCTATTTATACCTATTTCGTTGTGAATATATTTTTCTTCTGAACCATAGTTCCTCAAACATTTTATACGTTTTGCTATGTCTTCTTTATTTGTTGTTATTGCTCCTCCATCTCCAAAGCACCCTAAATTTTTACCAGGATAAAAACTCCATGCAACGATATCAGAGTGAGACCCAACCCTTTTGTTTTTATACTGTACTCCATGAGCTTGGGCGGCATCTTCTATTACATATAAACTATATTTTTTGGCTATTTTATTTATCTCATCTAAGTCAGCAGATTGCCCATAAAGGTGAACAACTACAATGGCCTTAGTCTTTTCTGTTATTTCTTTTTCTATTTCTTTATAGTTTATATTATATGTATCAAGATCAATCTCTACAGGAATTGGAATAGCACCGCATAGACTTACTGCTATCCATGTAGCTATAAAAGTATGGCTCGGTACAATAATTTCATCTCCAGGTTTTACACCTAAACCTTTTATGCTTAGTTGAAGTGCATCTAGACCACTACCAAGACTGACTGTATAATTACTTCCTGTGAAATTGGCAAATTCTTTTTCAAATTTTTCTACAGATCTACCAAGAATAAATGAATCTTGGTCTATGGTTTCTTGAATAGTATTATTTAATTCTCTCTTTATTTCTTTATAGGCACTATTTAGATTTAAAAACTTTATTTCTTTCATGATTTTCCAGGTAGGAATTTAAAAATCAACCCAACTTCTTGTGTGTGATGCAAGTGCGATTTTTTCAAACATTTCAAGACCTTCAATTGATTCTTCAATTCCAAAACATTCTTCATTTAGCTCTTTGTCATTTGATTTTGTTTTGTTTGTAAGTGCTTGTGAAATATCATTATAGTAATTAGCAAATGCTTCAATGAAACCTGATGGATGTCCTGGCTTAAATCTTTGATATCTACTTTTATTTGCAATATTTAAATTAGGACTTCCTCTATCAATGGTATGTATATTTCCAAAAATATCTCCCAATCTAAGTTTTTCTGGATCTTCTTGTACCCATTCTGCTGAACCTTTTGTTCCAAATAATCTTATGCGTAAACCATTCCTGATACCTAATGCTGTTTTCCCAAACCACATTGAGACGCTAAGATTGTTAGTGTAGTTAAATATACAATTAACGTTATCTATTATATTTTTGAAATTTCCATAATTGCTGCTTAAGGCAGCCACGTTTATTGGCTTTTGGACAGATAGATATTTAACTAACATATGCAGATGAACCCCTAAATCTAGTGAAACTGTTGGTATTAGACCATCATGAAGTCTCCATTCTTGAGGTTTAATTGGAGAAGAATCTGTTTTAACTCTTTCAAAACCTTCTTGAGGCATCTCTGCAAAGATTTGTTGTAGGTGGCCTAACTTTCCTAATTCGATTATGTTTTTTAGTTCTCTTACCATCGGATATCCTTGATAATTATAAATTACTTTTAAAAATCCTGTTTTCTTTTTAAGTATATTTTTGATTTCTATAGCTTCTTTTACATTACATGATAATGCTTTTTCACAAACAACATTATAGCCATATGATAATGCATCAATAACATGATTTTTGTGATGATTTGTTGGAGTAAGTATTACTATTAAGTCTAAGTTGTCAATTTCTAATTCAAGTAATTGTATATGATTAGAGTAAACTCTTGATGGCTTAACTTGATAAGCTGTTGCAGTGGCTTCATTTTCAACTTTCTCAAGACTAAAACAACCAGCTTCTAAACTGAATTGACCATCTAATTCTATGGCTATTTTATGTGTTCTTCCGACGGCTGAATTTATTGAACCTCCTATAAACCCAACTCTATATGGCTTTATCATACTCTCTCAATCCATAGCTATTTATAGTTATTAAATCTGAGAGCATAGAGGTTTTTTCTTTTAAAGTTTTAATATCTTTAAATTCTATAAAGAGTATTGACATTTTGTCAATAGGAGCTTTTTTTAAAATATTTCCAGAATTCTTTAGTTGCACAACATTTAAAGACTCCATGTCTAGTTTTAGGCTAAACGATAAAGTAGATAATTCTTCTTTTGTTGATATTGTATGTCTAGCTATTGGTTTGTATAGGTTAGATAAGTTATTTGAGCATACTTTTTCATTTAGAAAGGCTTTTATATAATTATCCCAGTAATTATCACTTGATGAAGAGAGAATTAATGATCCATAGAGATCACCAGGAGCACGTCTCATTGTTTCTATTATCCAGAAATTATTATTATTAACTATTATTTGTGTATGTAATAATCCATCTTCTAAATTTAAATCTTTAATTATAAAAGTAATTGATTTTCTTATTTTATTTTTAATATTTTCTAACAGTATTGATGGATGATTTGAACAATCTACTTGGTATGGATAAACTGTACAAAACTCATCTACGAAATAATCAAAGCAAATTTCATTATTTTTAATAAAAGCAGAGTGACTATGAAGACTTCCTTCTAAAAACTCTTCAATAACACAATCTTTTTTTGCAGAAAAAGATATTGCTTTTTTCATTGCCTTATTTAGTTGATTTGAATGTTTTACAAATTCAATTCCTTTGCCACTAAAGCTGTCTACTGGTTTTGCTATACATGGGAAAGGGTGTTTTTTTTCTATATATTCTTCTGCAGATTTTGTATAGGCAGGGCTTGGGAGATCTTTATTTCTTAAGTAATCACGAAATTTACTTTTATTGTGAAGCTTTTGAGTTATTTTATCATCATCAAAACCAAAAAATCTCTTTAATTTTGATTGTACCCATGAGCAAGAATTGTAGGCTGTATCATTACATGATGGTATTAGATAGTCAAAATTTTCTTCCTTAACAAGATCTAAAAGATCACCTTTAATTGAATAATCGATATAATAGGAATTGTTAGAATATTTATGACATGGGTCGTCTCGATAGGAACCACAAACACTTACATTGAGCGATCTATTTTTAAGTTCCTTTAATAAAGGCATAGCGCTAAAGCTAGAACCAACAAGTAAAGCTTTTTTCATCTTTATAATCAATTAGTAATTCATATTGAAATATTATAGATTTAAATGTCTAATATTCAAGATTAATTATATCAGTTGACAAAACTTATAATATTGATTTTAAATTCATTCTTTAATACGCAATCTTTCTCATTTTTATTTACTATTGTCAAGAATGTTCGTACACCATTCCTGATTTTTCGAATACCAATCAACTGTGTATTTAATACCTTTTTCAAATTCAAACTGTGGTCTCCATTTTAATTCTTGATATATTTTAGATGGATCAATTGCATATCTCTTATCATGGCCCGGACGATCTTTTACTTGTTTAATTAATCTTGAATGAGGTGAATTATTAGGAAATTTTTGATCCATGATCTCACATATAGTAGTTACAACTTCTATATTGGTCCTTTCATTTCTGCTGCCTATACAATAACTATTACCTATCAACCCTCTTGAAGCAGTCAAAATAAGAGCTTCTGCATGATCATCTACAAAAAGCCAGTCCCTGATATTTAGTCCATCACCATATAGAGGTATATTTTGCATTTTTAAAGCTTTTAATATTACAACTGGTATTAGCTTCTCAGGAAACTGCCATGGACCGTAATTATTGCTGCAATTTGATATGACTATAGGAAGACCATAAGTGTGATACCAAGCATTAACTAGATGATCACTTGATGCTTTAGAGGCAGAGTATGGACTTCTGGGATCATATGCAGTGGTCTCTTTAAAAAAACCTTTGATACCTAATGAGCCAAATACTTCATCTGTACTTATGTGATGAAATCTAAAAAATTCTTTTCTTTCTGGTATCATTTTCTCCCAATGATTTCGAGCAGCTTCTAACAAATTAAAGGTACCTATAATATTACTTTTAATAAAACCAGAAGGATTCTCTATTGATCTGTCTACATGACTTTCTGCTGCAAGATGCATTATTAAATCAGGGTCTATAAACTTAATAGCTTCATTTACTTTATCTTTTTCATTAAGATCAATATTAATTAAGTGATGTTTTTTTTTGCTTTTATCTCCTAGTTCATTTATTGTTTCTTCTATACCTTTTAAGTTACTTGCGTAACCCATTTTGTCTAAGTTATATATTTCTACAGAGGTCTCTTTCAGGAATTTTCGAATAACTGAACCACCTATAAATCCAGCTCCTCCTGTAATTAGAATTTTTTTTATTCTATTTGGAAAATCTATTTTCATATTTTTAACTCTTTATCTTATTTGTTTTGAGTTGATGTAAAGAGTAATACTATTATAGTTCAATTACATCTTATTTAGTATTTAGTAAATTCATAAGATACTTACCAAAACCACTTTTGATTAAAGGTTTAGCAATCTTTTTTAATTGGATATCATTAATCCAACCTAACCTCCAAGCTATTTCTTCAGGGCAGCCTATCTTTAGACCTTGTCTTTTTTGGAGTGCTGCTACATAAATCCCAGCCTCTTGCAATGTATCAAATGTTCCTGTATCTAGCCAAGCCATTCCTCTTCCAAAAATCTCTACATTAAGTTTACCCTCTTTTAAATATGCAAGATTTATGTCAGTAATCTCCAATTCACCTCTTGAGGAAGGTCTCAACTTTTTTGCTTTTTCAATAACACTATTATCGTAGAAATAAATTCCAGTAATGGCATATTTACTTCTGGGATCTTTTGGCTTTTCAATAAGTGATATTGCCTTCCCTTCTTCATCAAACTCAACCACGCCATATCTTTCTGGATCATCAACCGGGTAAGCAAAGATAGTTCCTCCCTCTTTTCTTTTGCTAGCCTTATCTAGTTGAGTTGTTAAATCCGTTCCATGAAAAAGATTATCCCCAAGTATTAAAGCGACATTAGAGTTCTCTATAAAATCTTCGCCAATTAAAAATGCTTGAGCTAATCCATCAGGTTTAGATTGAATGGCATATTGAATGCTGATTCCATATTGATCTCCGTCTCCAATCAATTTTTTAAAATTACTTAGATCTCTTTCTGTTGTGATTATGAGGATGTCTCTAATTCCACTAAGCATCAACGTACTTAATGAATAATGAATCATAGGTTTGTCGTATACAGGCATAAGCTGTTTGCTTACACTTGAAGTAAGAGGATACAGTCTTGTCCCAGTTCCCCCTGCAAGTATAATACCCTTTCTATTTTTACTCATAAGGGATTTAAAGATCAACCTAATTTAATTGATTACCCATAAGGGAAATCAATAAATTATTAATTTTTTATATTAAAATAGTTTTGATTTCTTAATCAATTAGCTAATTAATATTGCTATCAGACAAAATAAAAAAGTAAATAGATATATTAATTCTACTGTGTTTTTAGTATTGAAGCCAGCGCGAAGCATTTGATGATGAATATGACTCCTGTCAGGATAGAAAGGTAGCTGACCATTATATAATCTTGAACTTATTACATAAATCATATCAAATATTGGTATAAATAATAATAATAATAGTAAATCTGGTCTCAATATATTTATATTTTCTAAATTCGAAAAAGTATTACTATTACAAGTTAATAGTGATGAGATTGATATAGTAGAACCAATAAAATAGGAGCCACTATCTCCCATTATTATTCTTGCTGGGTTATAATTAAAACGTAAAAAACCTAGGCAAGAACCAATAAGAGCTGTTATTAGAAAAATACAAGATGTTTGATTTAGTTTTAGACCCACAACAATTATACCTAATGAGGAAATTGCTACGCTACCTGCTGCTAATCCATCTAACCCATCAATCCAATTTATTGCATTTGTGATACCAGATATCCAAAGCAAGGTAATTATCCAGCTAACTACATTTGGAAGCTCGATATAACTACTCCAAATATTTGTCCATGATAAGTCTATTAAATCTATTCTAATTCCATTCCCCCATAAATATGATGATATTAATAATTGCAAAATCAATCGAAGGAAAGGTGAGAGAGAAAATATATCATCAAATAAACCTATGAGAAAAAATGCAACTGAGGCCAAGAATATATGTATAATAATTCCAGCAAACTCAAGGCTTAATCCACTAAAAGCACCAAAAAGATAAATTGATAATAATGAGATTGCATAGCCTATTATTATTGCTACTCCACCAAGTCGAACAATTTCTTTTTTATGTTGTTTCCGCTTGTTCGGCTGATCAACAATGTTATATCTCAGAGCTATTGAGCGTACATAAGGTATTAGAAAGCCTGTTGCAAGAGCAGCAATGCATACACTCGAAATATACAAAAGAATTGAATTCTGAAAAAAACTATCATTCACAAGAAATAATTTTTTATGTATTTCCTTATAATACATTTATCAGACCTGTTTTTGGAGGTTTTTCCAAGTTTTCTCAGTCTTTAAATATGTTTCAAATGATACTAAAATA
>QCHK01000002.1 GCA_003279635.1 Prochlorococcus sp. AG-402-B05
TAATGCAAATCTAACTAATGCAGATTTAAGTAATGCAGATTTAAGTGGTTTATCTTCTAGTGGAGTTAGTGGTAATCCTAGTAGTTTGCCAAATGATTGGCATTTTGCATACTTAGGTAATGAAAATTATCCAACTGTTAGTTCATTAGTTGGTCCGGAAGCAAATCTTAGTGGTGTAAATCTTAGTGGGTTAAACCTCACAGGTGTAAACTTAACTGCTGCAGATCTAACTGCTGCAGATTTAACGAATACGAATTTAACCGGAGCAAACCTAAACAATACAACTAAAAATGAATCTACAATATTTCGTGAATATTCAACGAATGGAATCACAGCTAGCACAGCGATAGGTGACACGGTATCTGTATCGTGGAATAATGAAACTTATGACGGTGATGGCTATAATACTAATTATGTTCCAACCTATCAATGGCAATCATCATCTGATGATGGATTAAATTGGACTGATATTTCAGGAGCAGATTCAGCATCATATATAGTTGAAGCATCCAATGGTGGTAATGACATTCGTGCACATATTGAATATGTCGATGGAGAAGGTTTTGATAATGATGTCTATTCTGAGTCGTTTAATGCTAGAGCACAGATCATTGGACCATCAGGTGCTGCTGGAGATCTAACAAGCACAATCACAATCGATGAAAATATTAAAACGATTACCAATTTTGATGCCAATGAAGATGTGACATGGCGGCTAACAGCTTCAGGTGATGGAGATTTATTTGAGATTGATGAAAATAGTGGTGTCTTATCTTTTATTGAAGCAGCTGACTATGAAGACTCACAGGCTGTAGATGGTGGCCAGATCTATAGAGTTACTGTTGAAGCTGTTGATGATAATGGTGGTGTAACAACTCAGGCATTAACTGTAACCGTAGAAGATGTTTGGGACACAGCACTAAATTATTACTACAAAATTACTGATCAATTTGGTAATGAAGTAACTGAATTAGCTGGTTTGTCATCCGATGGTATGACAAAAAATTGGGCTCGAACAGGTAATAATACTAAAAAATATAGTGATACTAACTATAACTTAGAATTCTTTGCCAAAACAACGATATTTGAAGAAACGGAAGCTCAGACAGCTTATAATGTTGCCTTAGACGACTATCAAAATGCAGTTTCAAATGGTGATCCAAATGTTAATGAAATAAAAGGCACCTTAGATACAGCCAAAGTGACATTGGAAGCAGAACAAGCTTTAGGAATTGCAGTACAATCATTAACTACATTTGAATTCGACCTTGATTTAGATAATTTCTTTAATTTCGAGGAGACAAGTGATGTTACTTTTAGTTCAGACTTGGAGGTCTCAAAACATAGCGATGCTGTCGTTGGTGGTAATACGTTATCAGTAGCTGGCGTATTCTTAGATAATGTTTTAGATGATCATGGTAATTTACTGAATGAAGAATCCACTGATATTGGTTTGGAAGGAAATTATCAGTCTTTATTTACTATCAATGATTTGACCTTAGACTCTCAATATTCCGGTGATTCCGGTAATGAGAGTTTTGATCTTGGTGTCTCATCACATTTAGCTTCAACCGTATTTACAGATGATAGTGATGCTGATGTTGGTAATAATGACTATACAAGTATAGACATTAAGAATGGATTGGAGCTAAAGCTCGATCAAGATACAGCAATTCTATATGACTCAAAACCAGGAGGAAAATTAAGCACGATTGATGCAGAAGTAAAATTAGTTGAAGTGGCTACAATGTTTGGTACTCAATTAGATATTGGTTCCAATGCTTTTGCTCCGATGGTACGTTGGGGAGATACAGTAGTAGCTAAATCTTATTTTGCAAATTTAGGTACAGCTGGTTTTGATATAGAAGACTTGACACTTAATCATGGATCTGATGTTACCTTTAAGACAGATTGGAACAGTGCTACAGACGATCAAAAGGCTGCACATAGATCAAAAAATAATTACCAAACTATTTGGAACCCCGAAGCAAATATAGATATTGATTTAGGGACTACTACCACTAGAGGTGCCGGAGGTTTAGGAGATGATTTAGATGAATTAGTTTTCGCTGGTTATAAATATTCTGATGAAGGATTGGATTATTCAAATATGCAAGGTGAAGAAATGTTCTCGATAGAATACACATTTAAATTTGAATCTGATCAATCAACTTCTAAGGGTGATATTTCTTCAGCTAATTTTGATATTTTTTCTTTAAGTTATAATGGAACAGAAGGAACGGATCTAATTACTAACAGTAGTGATCGAATACAAAAAACCCTTGTAACATTTGGTGGGGATGTTAGTTATGACGGTAATGTTTCGATGATTGATATTGCATATTTAAACTATGGTGCAGTTTTGCAAGAAAATGGAAATTACACAAGTCAAGTTGATCCAGATGGTAATGGAGTTATAGATATATCTGATTTACAAATATTATCTTCAGATTGGGGTAAAACATTATACGACGATACTTCTTTAATGGATAAAATTTCTGCTGACTATTTTGAAATGCAAGAGCTAAAGTTGGAAACAACTGAATTAGAAGATTTTCAAACTGCATTAAATGGTTCAGATTTAATAATGCAACTAGGAACTGATGATCGCCTAGGCCTATATGATGATCATTCTTATATTAAGGAAATTGCAAATAATGACATAGATGTATTTGATTCAGCTATTAATCCATGGTCTTAAATTCTTAAATATACTAAATTATTTTTCTTTAATTATTTATCAATTTATCAATATTTTATGAAAAAAATGCAACCGTATCAAAATCACATTACGCATTAATGCTCATTTTATTGAAGATAATATGAGTTAACCGACAAGTTAAAAAGTAAAAAATCAGATTCATATTTTTATACCAAAAAACATTTCCTTTTTTTTTTTAGATTTTACAATTTTTTATATAAATGATTTTTAATACTTTTAATACTATTTTATTGTAACTTTCTGAACCTTTTTCTTTGTAATCTCTTCCTGCTCAGTAGATTGGTCTTTTTTTTCTTTGTCTATATTCCTTGCTTTGAAAAAAAACTATTTAATTTTAAAATTGCGTGAATGACAGATCCCTATCTAGCTGTTATATTATTTGTATATTCTATTTTGAGAATTCAAGAGGTATCTAAATGGCTTTCACCTATTATTTCAGCAATGTCCGAGACTCAGACGGTAATTTAGTTGAAGATTTTGCTGATATAAGCTTTTTATCAGGTGCCAGCGATAACCACAGTCTTATTGATGAGGCTTTTAAAGAGTCATATACGTTAGATGTCTTTGTTAAAACAGATTCTGCGGCTCAATCTCTAGAAACCTATGAGTTTGATATTGACTTCGGAATCTTCGATGTCGCATCGAACGTTTCTGCTGCCGACAAAGAATCCTATGCTAATGCTCTAACTTCTGCTCAAGCTGCTTTAGCAGACCTTGGTGTTGATGCTTCAGATGCAGAAATTGCAGCTGCACAAGCTGCTGTTGATGCTGCAAATGTTAATAAGATTGCTGCGTATAGAGAGGCATCAGTATCAAATTTCTGGAATGATCAAGTTGCTACAGGACAATATAATGACGGAAGTAAGCTAACAGTAACTGGTGCAATGCTAGATGGCGTTGCTACCAATACCGGTACACAAGTTTCAAGTGTAGCGACTAAATTATTTACAGTAACTGATCTAACTTTAAACGCCAATGATCTTTATGCCATTCAATCTGATACTCAGAATTATTCGTTAGGTACCTCAGTTAAAGTTAATCTTGAACAAACAACTGTTAGAAACCTAAATCAAGATTCAGATAGTTCTAGCTTAATTAAATACGCTACTTCTGGAGATACTTCTAATGACATAGAATTTAATACCCTTGATACACTTTCTCAATCAGCTGCAGATGCTGCCGTAACTGCTGCTGCTGCTAACGTAAGTGATGCTGCTGATGTCGTAACTGCTGCTCAGGCCGTTATTGATGGTGGTGATGATAGTGCAACTGCTGCTGCTGCTCTAGCTACTGCAGAAACATCTCTAGCTACTGCAGTAGCAGCTCAAGAATCTGCTATCAAAGATGCTAACAATGCTAACGTAACTGCTTATACTGGTGGAGGCTTTGACGGTGTAACAGCAGATGTGAATCTAAGAGAACTAGCTACTGTCTTAGGTACTCAAAGAGAAACAGGTTCTAATGAATTTAGTAATTTAATTCGCTTTGGTGACACAGTTGATGCTGTTAGCTACTTCACTAACGTAGGTAATACATCATTCTTGGCTACTGACATTTCAATTTCTACTGACGATCCTTCTATTGCTTCTATCTCTAATACAGGTGATGCAGGTGCAACAACTGTTCATACCTTTGATGATTCAGAGTTAGTGCATGGTGGTTGGACTACGGTTGAGTTTGCTGAAGAAGCTCCTGTTAGTACTCAAGTAATAGATTATTCAAATGTTGCTGGTGCAGCAGGTGAATCTGAATTTGCAATTTCATACAAAGTTACAGTTGGACAAAGTGAAGATCAGGCTGCAACTGTTGAGGGAACGTCTTTAAATGCATCTGTTTCTGATCTATTTGATCTTTCTTCTAGCCAAAACGCTTATAACTTTACCTATTCAAATGCTAAAACTAATACAACAAATAACGTAATTACATATCAAGGTGATCTCAATTATGACGGTAAAGTATCGATGCAAGACATTGCATATCTAAATGCTGGAGCTGCTGCAGGAAACAATGCAAGTGATGTAGATGCTGATCATAGTGGTACAATTGATATCAATGATCTTGCCATTATTGACACAGATTGGGAACAAAGCATTCACGATACTGATGGAACGCAATTCTCTAATGGTACTTCTCAATTAGACGATTTCCAGTACAACAATGATGTTGATGCTACTTATAGTGCAAGTAATGGAGGAAATGACTGGACAACACTTAATTTAGGTACTTTAGCTGGAAGTTTAAATGTTGAACTTGATTTAGGATCTGATTCCATAACAACAACAACAAATGGATTCTCTAACTCTGACTTCGATATTGCAGCTGGTATGGATTTGGTAAGCACTATTTTAGATACAGGTAACATAAGCTAATTTTTGTATTTCTGATCATATAAAATGTATGATCATGATATTCATTCTGAAAAGTTTTTATCTATATTAGAAGAATATTCTGATTTAGATACAAATAACATTAATCCTGATTTAGAAATCTTACCAGATTTTCTAAATCAGGATTTTAATTTATCTATTAATACTAATTCTGATAATCGTTTTTTTTCAATTAGTGATAAGAACGGTGTAAAAAGTGAGTCATCATTAAATGAATTAGACAACAAGCTTATATCTATATCTAAGGATAATAAATATATCTATACCAATAATTTAGATGTTCATTGGGATGATCAATCTATTTTCAAAGGTATGTCTGGTAATGATATTTTTTATTCAAATAATTTTTCTAATAATAATCATTCAAGTCCTTATGATATATATTTGGCTTCATTAGGCGATGACAATTATATTGGCTCCGATAATAATTATCAACTTATTGATTATTCGTTTGTAGCTGATAATTATTCTGGTGGGTTCCAATTATCTAATGATTTAGATTTACTCTCTTTAGATGTTTCTTATTCTCCTTTATTTATAGATCAAATTACTTCAGATAATATTTTAGTTTATAAAAATTCTTCAATTAAATCTGACAACATTGATTTGTTGGAAAATATTGAGTTTGTTAATCTTGGTCATTTTGATGATCAGCTTATTACTGGTAATAAACCCTTTAGGTCCAACATTGATTTTGGTAAGGGCGATGATCAAGTAATTGTTAATAGTGAATATATTCCAACTGATTTTAATCATTTTCTTAATCTTGAGAAGGTTATATGGAATCAGACCAACTTGAATGGTGAATCACTTTTAGATGAGAGTGCTAATCTTATTTCTCATGAATTTGATGTAAATCAAATTTATGAGGATGAGATTTCAACTATAGCTATTGGTAACTATCTTGATCAATTAGGATCAGATTCGACTCCTGAATACGTTTTTAGGACTTTTGATCAAAATTTAACTTCAAATAATCTTTCTTCTTGGCTATCTATTAATGAAATTGATGCTAATCCATATAACATTAATTTAAAAGAGGTCATTGTTGATTATGAATTTGTAGATGATATCGATAATAATGTTACTTGGTTAGAAATTAATGCATACGATTTCAGAACAAATGGATCAGGATTAATTGGACTAGAAGTTGATGTTGATTGGGATCCTTCATTACTTTCTTTGGAGCCGAGCTTACATAATTCAAAGAATGTTTTCGGAAATAATTTTCCTTTTTTCCAAAATGTAGGAGTTTTGGATACTGAGTTAAATGAAATTACTAATCAACCAGAGCGATCATTTTTACAAGGGATTGTTGCAGGCTCATTGCCTGCTGCTGGTCGTGGACAAGCATTGGGTGATATGAGCGATAATTCCGGTTCTGCTTTGACTAATTGGGCAAGAATTCCTTTTAAATATACTTCAGATCATTCAAGTATTGATGTTAATTTAAATATTATTCTATCTCCAGCTCGTCAAGGTCAGCATGTTAAACCCGATGAAATTATCATCCTCCCTAAGAATAAGCCTAAAGTTAATGTTTTAGAAGTTAGACCATCATATTTAGAGATAGGTTCTCACCTAATAGTTATAGATAATAATGTTGATTCTTTTAATCATATATTAAATGTTAAACCTGTTAATGATCCACCTATAGCATTATCTGAAGATGATCTGCCATCTAATTTCTTTAATTCTGTTATTTATCAGGATTCTAATTATTCTTTAGATCTTGATCAAATTTTTTATGATGAGGATGATAATGTTTTGAAGTATGAGTTGATTTCTGACACACCCTGGTTATCTATTGATGATAATAATTTGTTATTTGGTACTCCTTTAAATAAGGATGTTGGTTTTCATAACGTAAGTGTTAAAGCTATAGATAGTAATAATTATGATGCTATTAGTACTTTTGAGTTGGAAGTTATTAATATTAACGATGCTCCTGAGGCATTATTAGATATAAGAACTACTAATTTATCTCAGGGAGATAGTTTTACTATCTCTTTAGAAGATAATACTTTCTATGATAAGGATTTCAGTGTAAATTCTTCAGAAAAATTCTTATATAGCATTGAAAATAGTCCTGATTGGATATTACTAGATCCCCTAACGGGTAGACTTTCTGGTGTCCCTTTAAATAAGGATGTTGGACAATCTATTATTAATTTACGAGCTACTGATTTAGCTGGTGAATTTGCAGAAATACCTGTAACATTCAACGTAAGTAATATTAACGACTCTCCTCAAAGAACAGCTAATATACCTTCATTTGATAATCCTATTCGAATAAATGTAGATGAATATAGGGAGATTAATTTTTCTGAGTGGTTCTCTGATATTGATTTATTAGTTGATCAAAATGAAGATCTTACTTTTCAATTGTTCGTCGAGGACAATTCTGCAGAATTTATAACTATAGATCAATTTAAATTTAATAATCCAGAATCAAATTGGATTGATTTTGATGATACTAATGAGTTGATAAGTTTTAATCCAACTTCGAATCTTATCGGGACTCAATATATAAAGGTATCTGCCATTGATTCTTCTGATTCGATGGCTTCAGCTTTAATTCCAATTCAAGTTAATTATATAAATAATAGTCCTCAAATTAATACTATTAGCTTCTCTCAATTTAGCTCTGAAATTAGTATTAATGGTGTTAATAGTTTTAATTTTAAGCAAGATCTTGCTGAATCTTCCAGTTCGAATCTATCTTCTGGTATTGAAATCAATTTAACTGAACAATCAGATTTCAGTATTGAAATACCATTTTCTGTCGTTAATGATGTTGATTTAGGTATTGATCCTAATGAAGCGCTAACGTATCAATTTTCTCCTTTAAGAAACTCTAATGGAGAGCATGTTGATACTGAATTATTACCAATATTTTTAGATTCTGATAATTTAAGAATTCATGGTAATACTTCTGATTTAGGTCTTAATGAATCTGGAGGTTTGAGTGAATGGAATACTACATTGAAAGTTACTGATAATTCAGGTGATTTTGTTGAGTTAGATATCATTCTTTTTCTGCAAAGAACTAATAAATCATTGTCAGTTGAGTTAGTTGAAGAACAGTTAATAAGGGAAGAGGGAAGTAGTTTTAATTTAAGTGAATTTATTAATATAGAGAAACCCGACATAGATGGACAAATAATATTTCTATCAATAGAACAAAAAATTGAGGATAATGAGATTTTTAACCTACTAAGTTCTAATTTTTCTCCAATAGTAACTCAAATTGCAGATAAAAAGAAATGGGAAATATCCGGATCATATGAAGATATATTAGCTTTTTTAACTGATTCTAATTTGTCAAATCAAGGTAACTCTTTTTATATTGGAGAAACTATTTTTACAGTAAATTTAAGGACTGAATTAGGCCTAACAGGTTTATCATCTGAAACTGTATCTAAGGATTTTTCTTTTATATCAACCCCTATCCCCAGTGTTCCAGTTTGGGATGCTGAATCTAATTTTGTAGCTAATAATGACCCACTCTTATTTACACCAATTGGTTCTTTGCTAAAGGCACAAAGTTCTGACCCAAGAGAGTATTTAACATACAATATTAAATTACCAAATGATAGAGTTGATCTTTTACTAACAGATAATAATGGAGATTCTATAGGTCAAAGGCAAGGCGACTATTATGTGTTATCTGAATCCGAATGGGAATCTGTTTTACTTAGAAGTGTCGATGGAAACATAAATGAAGCTGAAATTGAGATTTATTCAACTTCTTATGAACCAGGTACTCCGTTATTCCAATCTTCAATCACAAGATCTTTGATTATTAAGGCTTCACCCTTTATTAATGGAGAGCCTGATATTGGAACGATTGCTCCTTTTGTTGCACAAAGGGCTGGTGAGCCTATGGAAATTAATGTAAATATAATTTCTCCTCAATATACAAGAAATACCATTCTTGAGATTGAATTGCCTTTAGGAACCGAGTTGGACATTAAGAATAGAGATGATGCACAATTATTTTTAATTTCTGAGGAAAATGGTTTTTCAAAATATAGAACTAATTTTAAAAATAATGATACTAATTACATTGATAATTTTGTCTTTGTTATGTCTAGTGAGGAGGAATTTAAAGGAGAATTTGTTACTAAAATTACAGCATATAATACTTTTTTAGAAGATTATGATTCTTTTACCTCTATCAGTAAAATTGATGGGGATATAAAAAATAATTTTACTTCTGCATCTGATCAAGTCGAGGAAAGTTGGGAGGTAGTGCAGGTTGCCAAGCAACCTGAGTTTCCAGAAAATGATAACCTGAATTTATTAAACTTTGAAAATAATTCCGGTTTACTTCATCTACCTTTTAGAAGGGGAGAGAATAATAATGGTAACAGGAATCCTTCAGAAGCTTTAACATTTTCAATTTCTAATATCCCTTCTGGGTATGCCTTAGCCACCTTGCAGGATGGAATATATAAAACAGTTGGAGCTACAGATAAATTTGGAACCATAACACTTTTCTCTTTGCCTTCTTTATCTGAAGATACTGAAATTGCTAGCATTGATAATTTTATTCCATTATTAGATGGAAATTTGTTTTTACTGCCTCTTAGTGAATCAGTACCTTCCCTTTCTAGTTTTAATCAATTATTTTTATCTCTAGGGGCCTCTATTTCTGGTCAACCTGGTGGTGATTCTCGTTCTTTAATTGCCACAACAACTCTTCAATTAGATGGCTCTTTAGAGAAATTACCTTTAGTGGGAAGTTTTAATACAGTTGTTGACCCTTTAATTATAGATTTTAATAGAGATGGAAAAATCGAATTGTCATCTGTATCAAATTCAAATAATAGCTTTGAATTTGAAATGATACCTGGTTCAGGCCCACTGTATACTTCGTGGCTTTCTGAGAATTCAAATTCAAATGGTAATTTAGATTCTGCATTTGTTATTTTAAATGATGATTCTAATGATTCAAATAATGGTGACATTGTAATTGAATCAATTACTGAAATATTTTCAGAATATTTTCAATCAGAGAATGGATCTAGAACTTTTAATTCAGGTATTTCAGCTTTTAAAAGTTTAGATTCAAATAATGATGGAAATTTAAATAGTAGTGATACCTATTGGAATGAAATATCTTTATGGTTTGATAATGGAGACGGTATAGTATCTAATGATGAAATAAGAAATTTCTCTGATTATGTTTCAAATGTAGATTTTAATAATGTCGAAACTATTGCTAATCAACCTGAATGGTCTAACAATAATTCTATTTTGAGAAAACTCACAATAGAAGGTGTTGGAGAAGAAGATTTTTATGATATTTACGATATTGGTTTGAATGTTTTAACTTCTACAGGTGATACTATACAACTTGATTTAAAAGATAGTAATGATAAAAATATAATTGAGATTGATGAAAATGGAGATTTTGGAATATTAAATTTAGAATCGCAAAATAGTGACACTTGGCTAGAAAATGGATTAGATTCACTTACTCTTGTTAGATTAATTGGCTTACCTGATCAAATAAAACCTTCTATAGGTGTTAAAGATTCACGGAATGATTGGTTATTTACATGGGCAGATTACCATCAGAATGGAGATAAGATTGAATTAATTACTGATGCTTTTTGGAGTGGAGATGTAAATATTAGTGCGATGCTAAGTCAATTACAACCTGATGGAAGTTTAAATAGTTCTTCTATTAAATCAATAGCTGTTAATGTTAAGCCTATAGCTAATAAACCATATATTGTTACTAGTGATATTTCATTGAAAGAAGATGAAATGGTAGTTCTTTCTGATTTGATATCAGATATATATTTATTGGATAGAGATGGATCTGAGGAATTATCTGTTGAGATATCATCTTTACCAAATGGTTTTCAAATATTAAAAGAAGAAAATAATTTGAAGAGACCGATTTTACCTATAGATGATATTTATTCATTTAATTTAGATGAATTAAATAAATTATTTATAACTCCTACTAAAGATATTTCTGGCAGTTTTGATATTGATATTGCCGCCGTATCAACAGAGAGAGCTAATAATAATATTAATAAAAATATAAAAACAACAAATATCATAATAAGCGGTTTAGCTGATGCACCAAATGATGTTATTTTAAAACCAGATATTCCAGATCTATTTGAAGGTCAATCTATACCCTTAAATGATATTGTTGATACAGATTCGGATATAGTTAAGCTTAATGATTTAGACGGCTCAGAATTTTCTCGTGTTGAAATTATTTTACCTGAGCAAATTAAATTGGTAAATAATAATAACAATAGTTGGATGCCGGTTTCTATTATTTCAGATGATAATTTAAGTACTTATTTGATTAACGAAATCGATATTGTTGATCTTTCAATTACTGATCAAGGTTTTTCAACTAATAAATCTTTTGAACTTGTTTTCACAAGAATATCTCAGGAGATTGATTCTGGTAGTTCATCTAGAAGTTTATCTAGAAATATTTCAATACCTTTTATTAGAAATGCAATAGCTGCCGAATATATTATTGAGGAAATAAATGTTAAGGAGGATATGTTAACACAATCACTTGAAAATTATATTAATGTAATACCCAACTCTGATGATGATTTAATAAGTTTTAGGATTCTTAACATTCCAAGTAATATTTCTTTGGTTAATTCTGAGCATATTCCATATATTATTTCATCTGAAAACAATTACTTAGAATTTCAAAATTTATCCAACTTGTATCTTAAACCAGATGATAATTTATCTGGTAGTTATCAGCTTGATTTTAAAATAATCAGTACGCCTCCCTTAGGAGGTCAAATAGCAGAAACAGATATAGTCTCAACAATATTAAATATAGAGGGTGTCCCTGATACACCACAATTATTAATTGATAGTAATATATTAGATTTAAATATTAAAGATAATGGTTGGGTAGACATTTACGATTTGAAAATGTCAATTGATTCTCATGATAAAGATAATTCTGAGGAATATAGTTTGATTTTAGACTTTCTTGATTCTAAGGGAAATAAAATTGATAACAGTGATTATCTCTTGAATATAAAAAATAATATATTAGCTGATAATTCTATTGAGATTTCTAGTAAATCTCTAAATCAACTGAGTATCTTTATTGGTGAAACTTTCAATGATATTTTTTTAAGTCTTACTCCTCAAAGTTTTGAAGGTTCTAGTAAGGAACTTGGTGAGACTTTCCTTATGAAGATTAATCATAATATTGAGGAAGTAGTTATAAAGGCTCCTCTTTTGGAAATTCAATCTAATCTTGATGCTTTAGAAGACCAACCAGTACCTTTACTTTCGCAGAATAATGGAGTCATAAATGCGACTCATCGAGGAAATGGATTGGGTCAAAGTCTCTATCTTCAGTTAAGTTCATTACCTGTTGATTCTAAAATTGTTAAATACCTTGGTGAAGACCAAAATGGTCCAATTTTCAGTCAAGCAATTAACAAAAATGAAGATGGTACGCTATTAGATAATATTAAATTGCCTTATTCTCAGTTCCTTGATTTGTTTTGGTTAGCTTCAAAAGATCAAACCGGTTTATTTAGTTTTGATGTTCATGCAATAAGTATTGGAGATGAGACTGGTGAGGAAAAACAATCAAATACTGAAAAGATTGTAGTTACTCTACAATCTGTTAATGACCCACCAACTATTGTTGATGCCTCTGATCTTCCTTCGATCAATGAGGGGGAAGTTGCTAGTTTTGATTTAAAAGATAGATTTAGGGATTCTGATAATGATATTAATAATCTAATAATTAGTGTGAATTTAATTGATTTGGATGGTAACACCAATCCTCTTCCAAATTGGATATCTCTTTCTTCTGATTCAGTTCTAACTATTTCTCCTCAAAATATAGATGTTGGCTCATATAATCTCCAAATTAAAGCTATTGATCCATTAGGTTTAGAATGTAAGCAAGTTATTAATTTAGATATAGGTAATATTAATACAGGACCTTATATGAATAACGATGTTTTAGTAAATTGGGATCAGATTATTGAAGACAATAAAATAATTTATGGGAATCAACTTTTTCTAAGAGACGAAATGCAAGTTTCTTTGTTGAGTTTATTTAGAGATGAGGATTTAATACATGGCGATTCACTTAATTTTTCTATCAGCCAAGATGGTCAATCATGGTCTAATGAGATTAATCAACTAGCCTCTGTATCTCAATTCAAAGTATTATCTATTTTACCAATTGGTAAAGATAAAGTGGGAGATAATAATTTTTTTCTTAAGGCTACTGACGATTTAGGAGCTTCTATAATATTGAATATGCGAGTTAATGTTTTAAATACAAATGAACCTCCTGTTGTTGTTCGTGAAAGTGCAATAAATGTAAAGAATTTAGTTTGGGAAGAACGAATTAATTTAATACCTGAAAATGTTTTTGATCTTAATTTAGAGGGATTATTTGTTGATCCAGACATTAATAGTAATTTGAGTGAAATTAGTCCAAGCAATTTCCCCTCTTGGTTGATTTATGAGAAATCTGAATCAAATTCGGGCGGCAGGATTTATGGTACTCCTCAACCACATCATGTTGGGGTTACAACTCTTAGCTTTAGTTGTTTTGATCAATATGGAGAGACTGTTACATATAATTTGATTATTGATGTGGCGAATATCAATGATGCTCCAGTAGTTGTTGAGAACCCAGACTTATCAACATTTGGTGATTTAATTAATAATATTTCTACTCTTAATCAAGGCGATTATGCTAGGCTTGATCCTTCAATTCTATTTTATGATGATGATATAAAATATGGTGATTCTTTAACCTATAAAATCAATAAGGTTTTAGATCAATCAGGAGAAGTTATTGAGAATGACTGGCTGAATTTAAAATTTAAATCAAGCGATATTCCAAATGTTAATGATAAGTTTGTTTTACAACCAGTAATTTATTTGTTAAACCAGGATGGTTCAAAAGGTGATGTCATATTAGCTAATGAAATAGATAAATTAGAACCAAATACTTCTGTAATTGTTCAGATTGAAGGTCATGATATGAGAGATACAGAGAGTAAAGGGGTAATAACAGCAGATTTTGACTTAACTTGGACTAATTCTCTTGAAATAATTGATGCATCTACCTTGCTTACTTCTGATTTACCCTTGTTTCCCAAGATTACAAAATCAGGAAATGGAATTAGATTTCAAGCAGGTGCTGCTCCAGCATTAGGAATGGGGAAGTCAATAGGAGCTGATGGTTCTGAAATGATCGCTAGATTTGAGGCAATTATTAAAAATCCTTCAGCAAAGTTAGATATATCGCTTAATGCCGGTACTGGTGATTTTAGAGATGGCTTTTCAGATGGTTCTGGATTTAGACTAGATGAAACAAATCAGTATATTCATTCTGTTTCTAATAAGGAACAATCCATTTTAGAGATTCTCGCCCCATCAAATAGGGATGTTGGGTTATATACTATATATGTTGAGGCTAAGGATCAAAATGGAGAAGTTGTTGAAGCGATTCTTCCTCTAAATATAAAGAATATAAATGACAATCCTAATATAATTAAAAGAACAGAGGAGTATTTTCGTTCATGGTTTAGCGAACCAAAAATTGAAGGTGATATATATAAATCTAATATATCTAGGCTATTTGATGATGATGATTTAATTTATGGAGATAAACTAAATGTAAGCATTCTCCCCGATATTGATACTAATGTACAAGACATTGGGAAATATTTAAAGCTTGAATATAATTCCTCTGGTGAAATAGGTGTGGAAATAAAACTAATGCCAGGTTCTAATCAAACAATTACTGATAGGTTTAAACTAAGAGTAAATGATTTAGAAAATCAATCTATAGAAACTGATTGGTTTGATATAATTATTGATCCTATTTCTAATATCACAGATTTAAATAAAGGCTTAAGTCTAACACCTCTTGAGGATAATGAATTAGGAAACTTATCAAGGAAGAATTTAAGTCTAAATTTAGGATCTATTTTTCCATTTAATTATCCAGAAGTATACGATAAATCAGGTGATGAGTTGTTTTTAAATATTAGTAGTAATTCAGATCAGTTTGAATTAAGATCTACAAATTTTGATGTTCAAGATATTTCTGATATATCTGTTGAACTTGACCATAAAATGTTAAGCATTAATCTAACAGCTTTCGAAGAAATCAGAGGAGATGATTTATTTGATATGAGTTCATTATTTCTGGACTTATCTCCAAATATACTACAAAAAATACCCTCAAATTTAGATACATCACAAAGCAAATATGGTATACCTTTAGAAGTTTGGACCTCAACAAGAGTTAAAGATGATTATTTTAACAAATTTGGAATATCTGAAAGTCAAAAGAACACTATTTGGATACCAATATTAAATTCAACCCCTCAATTTATTCCTCAAAATACATCATTTATTAATAAAAATAATTTAAATCAAACAAGTACTTTATTTAAATTATCAGAAGTATTTATCGATGAAGATCCTAATGATTCATTAGAATGGGATATAGTATTACCTAAAGCTCTTGAAGGAATTGTTGAAATTGATAAAGTTAATGGAGATATATCTTTTTCTGAAAATATAAATTATATTGATAACTTACCTCATGGTATTCATCGAATTATCGTTAATTCTAAAGATACTAATCACCTTTTAGGTGATTCATTGACTGGATCTGCAAAGGGTACTTTAAAATTAAATATTGTTTCTAATACGGAATTGGATTCAACAATAAATGGGATTAATAAGATTATTGCCTCAAGTAAAGAAGAGTTAAATGAAATATTTTTAAAAGATAAAAACTTAACTGAACTTTCCTCATCAGAGAAGGAGGTTGTTGAAATTTTTAGGATTTTAGATGTTGATGTAAATAAAAGAGATAATGTTATTGAAAATCTTAGTAACGGCTCATTATCGATTATTGGAGCAACTCTTAATAAAAATTCAATTGTTATGTTAGATGCCTCGATTAATGAGGATTCTGTATTCTTAGAATCTTCACAAAAAGATGTTTCTAATGAATTAATTGAAACTACTTCTAGGATACTTGATACGGATAGAGAAATCCTATCACCTCTCGGAGAAATATTATTTTCTATTGATTCAAATAAAGAAACTGCCTCTTTTGTAGATTTAATCCTTGAAGATGGTGGTGTAGATTTAGATACAATTATTAAAACAAATTCGTCCGGAATTCCATTTATATTTAACTCCGATATCATATCATTAAATGAAGAAAGTGATGACAAAGTCAACGACTATTTAAACTCTATACCTTTTAAACTATATAACTACGACACAAATGAAGAAATTTTTTCAGTTAATTCATCTTCCAAATCTAATATTAATGAACTTTTTGCGGAGAATAATATTAATGAAATTAAGAATATTGACGGATCAGCTTATTTAATTGATACAGATGGTGACCTGTCTATTGATAGAATACGTTTACTATTAATTGATCAAGGTTTCTTTGATACTGATGACCGAATAGGTATTATCGGAGATCCTTTAATACCTATTCAAACTAATTTGTTGAGTGAAGATACTTCCTTGATTGATGAGCCGCCACCAGAAATCTCTAGTTCCTCATCGTCACCAAATAATTCATCTATTAATATTAATTTTACTAGTAGTTCTGTGTTTCAAAGTTTGGGTGTTGCTGAATTAATAGTAGAGGAGATTTCAGATTTTGACTTGTTACCTAGATCAGTCAATCTTGATTCTGGTTTTTCTGAATCTTTTCAAATTAAATCAATAGTAGGTGATAATGATATCGGTACTAATAATCTAAACTCTGATTCATTTGCCTCAAGTTTATTTTCCAATATGTCTGGTTTATTCAAATCAGTTGGCGATAGTATGTTTAACAATGATATATATCAGGATTTATTTCAAAACGAAAATAGTTCATTCTCTTTAGAAAAAGCTTTAGCTTTTTTATTCTTACCTGTAGTTGGAGAAAGAGTTATAACATCTGTGGCAAAGGGTATCAAAAAAGATCTCAAATTAGATATCATAAGAAGAGATGAGAATATTTCTGGCCGTTGGAAATTACCTGATAGGTATGGATATTCAAGATTTGTTGAACTTGGAACTAAAAAATTGGAATTACATGTTAATGACTTTAGCAATAATAATTCTTCTGATATAAACCTACTCCCTGGATTTGATAATGATGGTTCATCTTTTCTTTCGTTATTAATTTACAATTCCTCCGAACCTGGACGAATTGTTAGAAGCCTCTCTAGATCTCAAAAATACTTTACTCGTAGAGAATCTTTTGATATGGATTGGGGTAAATGGTTAGAAACTAATTTTAATAGTGATACTTTTTTAAATGATCCTATTTTATCAAGACAAAAACTATCAAAACTTTCAAATATAGTTACTATGTATCATAATGAAAATCCTATTATGTCTGATATAATAATGTTTGCACAGATTTCAGATTGTTTGCAAGAATTGGAGATTGAATGAGATTAGTTTTCATATCGTAATAATTTATGCCTGTACAAGGAATTGTTTTTATGATAACTAAAATAAAAGATTTATATGTCTAGTAAAGAATATGAAGTTTTACTTGATGACTTAGCTCGATTTAATTTACTTGAAGAGTTGTCAAAAAATAAAGCTGAAGAGAAATTTATCAATGATTATGAGTTTTTAAATAATGCATACGTCGCTTCTGATTCAGAAGCTATTGAAACTTTTAAAGAACTATTCAAAATCAAATCGGATGATCAGATTGATAATTTTAAAAAAGCTAGAAAACTCAATTCTAATAAATTATTCTTGAATTATGCTCATTTTGTTAATAAGAAAAAGCTGATTATTAACGATATGATGAAAGGCCAAGGTGAGTCTATTTTCCTTAAACTTAAAGATCGCCTTGATAGAGTGCTTTATAGTATTTTGAGGGTTAATGATAACAATAAAGCATTTGATCTTTATTATTCTATTGAATCAAAGGAAATTGAATTTGGAGATGCGGCTAAACAACATAGTCAAGGACCAGAAAATAAAACTCAAGGTATAGTAGGACCTGTTGATTTGACTACACCCCACCCCGATATTGCCGCAAGGTTGAGGACTGCAAAACCCAGGCAACTTTTTCCTCCATTTAAGCTTGATCAGGATTACGCAATTTTGAGACTAGAGTATAGATTTGACAGTGAATACAATGAAACAACTTTGAATTATTTAGGAAATGTTGTATTGAAAAGCAAGATAAAACCCGATTTAATCTCAATTTATAAGGAATTACTGGGATCTAATAACTAATGAAAATTTCAAAAGATACTTTAAAAAAAATTAAAGATTTAATTTCTCCGGATGAGAATCTTCAGCATAATGAACCTGGCTCTTTGATCTTTTCCGAACGAGAATCACCTGGTAAATTTTTAGTTTTATGTTCTGGATCTGTTAGATGCATTGATGATAGTAAAAGTTTTAATTCTCTAACTCTCGCTAAGTTTGATTCTCCATGTGTTTTCGGAATCTCTAGCCAATTTGGATTGATTTTTAATGAGATAATAAGAGCATCTTCTTCTTGCTCATATTATCTTGTTGATTATGAAAAAGTTGATTTATCATTACAGTTTGAATTGCGAAAGATAAGAAACAATGTTATTTCTTGTTTTGAATCATTATATATATATAATCTATCTTTAAAAAAAGATATTTTATCTGATTTAGAGACAAATAACTCTAACGATTTTTATAAGAAGCTATATATCTACGATCATCGAGTTTATTCAAATTCTTCTGATGTTTTTATTTATGCTGATAAAGAAAAGAAAGGATTTATATATGGTCAGCAAATTACGATCGGCACGATAAGAAAATATTTTAATTCTGTTGACTTACCTAGGATTATTTGCATAGGAAGTAAACAATTTAATTCAAATGATGTTCCTTTAAAAAATATTATAAATGATTATAAACCTCAAAATAATATTGAATCAAAAAATAATTTAAAATCTAGTGTAAATGGTTCAAATAATAAATTTAACTCAAAGAAAAATAATATTCCTATTGATAAACTATGTGGATTTGTACCTGTTAGAGGTAGGGGAAGAGAAGAATCCTATTTCGCATGCTTGTCTATGATTGTTGAATTTTATAAATTACCAACTAGAAAAGATACTATTCAGAAGGCAGCGGAATTTCTTGATAAAAATAATAATGAGAGGATTCGTCAACTATTAATTGTATTAGATAACATTGGTATTAATGCTCGAACAGTTAGATTTAACAAAGATAAACCTTCTTCCATACCTTATCCATCTATTTGGCTTGATGAGAAACAAACTTGTCATCTCGTCCTTTCAACTAATAGCAGAGAAATAGTTATTTTCTCCCCAGATACAGGCCTTAGTAGTTTAAAAATAAGAGAGGCTAGTGAAAGATTTAAAGACTTAAATCTTATTATATCCATAAGTCTTGGATTACATGCTCCTAAAAAGCGATTTAATATTGCATGGTTATTACCTTATCTTGGAAAATATAAGACTCAGCTTGTTGAAGTTTTTGCTGCGAGTTTTCTTAATCAAATATTTGCTTTAGCTACCCCTTTATTATTTCAGCAAATCATAGACAGAGTTATAAGTAAAGGTGCAAATGAGGCTCTAACTCCTTTAGTGGTTTTAATGTCCGTATTTGTTCTACTTGAGATCACTTTTTCTTCTTTAAGAACATTTCAATTTGTTGAGATAACTAATAGAATTGATATAAATCTTGGATCAACTATTTTATCAAGATTGCTAAGATTGAATGCAAAGTTCTTTGATACTCGTCCTGTAGGAGAATTATCTAGTAGATTAAATGAATTGGAGAATATTAGGAAATTTCTAACTGGTACAGCATTAACAGTTTTACTTGATTCGATTTTTTCTGTTTTATATATAGCTGTATTGTTTTTTTATAGTCCTCAGTTAACAATTTTAATTTTAATCTCCATACCTTTACTTATATTAGTTACAGTTGGGGCAACTCCAATTACACAAAAATTAATTAGACAAAGAGCAGAGGCTCAGGCTAAAACAAATGCTTATTTAGTTGAAATATTAGGAGGTATTCAAACTGTTAAATTACAGAACTCTGAATTATCAACAAGAAGAGAGTGGGAGAATAGGCACTTAAATACTATAAATCAAAGCTTTAAAGCAATACTTGCCAATACAGCAAGTACAAATGCTAGTCAATTAGTAAACAAAATTTCCAATATAGGAGTCATAGGCTTTGGTACATATCTTGTTTTACAGAACAAATTAACTTTAGGAGAATTAATTGCATTTAGGATTATTAGTGGTAATATTACGCAACCTTTATTAAGGTTAGCTAGCTCGTGGCAAAGTTTTCAAGAGTTATCTTTGTCTTTACAAAGAGTAGGAGATATTATTAATCAACCACTTGAAATCAACGATAACGAAGATGCCAATATTATGATGCCTGAGATAAAAGGAGATATATCTTTTAGTGAAGTATCTTATGCCTACTCAAATACTGCAAAACCAGTATTATCATCTGTAAGTATATCTTCAAAAGCTGGTGAGTTTGTAGCTTTACTAGGTCAGAGTGGTTGCGGTAAAAGTACTTTATTAAAAATGATACCAAGACTTTATAATCCTTCTTCAGGTAGAATATTTATTGATAATCTTGATATTTCTAAGGTAGAGCTATATTCATTAAGAAATCAAATAGGATTTGTTCCTCAAGATTGTTTGTTATTTGAAGGTAATATATTTAGTAATATTGCTATTGGTAAGAGTAAAGTTGATAGTTCAAAGGTTGTTGAGGCGGCAAAACTTGCATGTGCGCATGATTTTATTATGAATTTACCATATGGTTATGGAACACCAATTGGAGAGAAAGGAAGTGGGTTATCTGGCGGGCAAAGACAACGGATTGCTCTTGCACGTATGTTGCTTGAAAATCCAAATATGGTAATTTTAGATGAAGCAACATCTGCATTAGATGTCGATACAGAAAGACAGGTTTTAGCTAATTTAAAAGTAAAATTTGCAAAAAAAACTCTACTGGTTATAACTCATCGTTTATCCACAACTTCAGATGCTGATAGGATTGTCGTTATGGATGCGGGGCGAATTGATTCTATGGGTTCACACTCTGAATTAATGAATTTAAAAGGAAGGTACTATGCATTGTATAAATCTCAATTTGGTGAAGATGATAGCTGATGAAAAGAAAATATTCAAAAAGCTATTTTTTAACAAAATTAATTTTTCATATTAAAAAGAATATAAGGTTTTTAAGATTTAACTTTAGGAGGTCTTTATCAAAAATAATTAAGTTAAATTTTTATAAATTAATTAAAGGTTTTAGTATTTATATACGTACTTTAAAATTAAATCTAATATTACCCTTTTACACTAAAAAAATCATAAGATTTTTAAGGTATAATTTCATTAAGTTATTAATAAAAATAAAAAAATTAAACCTTATTAAATTAACTAAAGGTATTAAATATTTTCTTTCTTATTTAAATTTTTATGTTAAGTATTTTCTGGGTAAAAAGCATTTAAAATATGTTTATTCTTTCTTTATTTGTCTAGATAAAATTAGTTATTACCTCTATAAATTACTATCTTTATTTATCCAATATTTAAGAAGTTTTATTTTTCATCTGATTAGATTATATATAAAAATATTCAAAAAATTAAAAATAAAAATATTAAAAATATTAAGAATTTTAAAAATTATTTCTCCTAGAAAAACTCAACCTGAAATTAATGATTCAGAAGTTATTGATTTAGGTCTTTTACCTCCGCCACCGATTTGGTCAAGAATATTTATTTGGACATTAAGTTTAGGTAGTATATTTTTAATCACGTGGTCATTTGTAGCTAAAGTAGAAGATACTGTTACTGTTACTGGTGAAATAACTACTATAAAACCTAAGGTTGTAGTTAATTCAACCGATCAAGGTGTAATATCAAGAATCTATGTTAAGCCAAATCAGCGAGTTGAAGAAGGAGATTACTTACTAAGCTTTGAGGATGAAGAAACTAAACTTAGAATTAATAGTGCAAGAACAAGATTAGATTTGCTGGATTCAGAGGCTAAAGTTATATCTGATGATTACTTAATTAAAATGGAAAAATATAATGAAAATTATAAGGTGCAGTCATTATTATTTCAGAAGTTAAAGAATCTGTATATCGCTGGTGCTATAACAGAGTTTGAATATTTAGAAAATGAATCTAAAGTTAATCAATTATTATTAGATATTAAACAGTTAAAAATACAGTTCGGAAGAGATTTAATTAACAATAAAAAGAGCACTCAGGAAATCAGTTCCTTGTTACTTGAGTTGTTAGAGAAAAAGAAAAGATTCAATATTAAATCACCAATTACAGGATATATTTTAGATTTAAAATATCAAACAGTTGGTCAAATTGTTAAGAGGGATGATCAAATAGCTTCAATTATTCCGGAAAAAGATTTTATCGCTAGAGTGATGATACCTTCTAAACTAAGGGCTCCAGTATATTTAAATATGAGTGCAACGGTAGAAGTTGATGCTTTTCCTTCAGGAGATTTTGGATCAATTAAATCAGTTATTACTTCTCTATCTCCTACCTCTACCTCTGTCTCTAGGCAAGAAACTCAAAGGTCATACATGGCAGATTTATCTTTGTTAGGTGCTGAGTCACCAGAAAAATTAGAAATTTCAGAACTAAGACCAGGCATGTCTATTATAGCCAAATTAAAACTAAGGAAAAAACCTGTGATAGCATCTATTTTTAATATTCTTAGTGATTTATTTACACCACTTTCTGAAGAGAAATAATATATTAATTTTTTATTCTTGAATAGGATTGATAGTTTTTAGTTTTTCACTAATTTGAGCTGCCATGGTCTGCCTTCCAACAGTTAATACTTTAAGAGTATCCTCATGAAATCTTAGCTGTGCATCTGATACCTGCATTCCCCTAATTAATTCCTTGACTTCCTGAGGCAAGCTGTTAATATCATATTTCTTGCCTTCAAACGTAAGGATTGGTTTCTTGTTTGAATCAGTCAATTTATTTTTTAAAAATTTATAATACCATACATATCTATATGTTTACAGTTTCATTGCTAAAAGTTGTTATTACCACATAATCAGTCTTATTTAAGAATGTGGTTATTTATTTCTAGTTAGTTGATATTTCGTATAATAAAAGATTTAGTCATATTTAAGAAGCTTAATATTCTTCTATTCTAGTTACCTTGTCTTGACAAAGTTGCAAAATAGGGAGGTCTACTTAGATATGAATTAGGTGAAAGTCTTTGAGAGTATGTTGGAATAGGAATTAAGATACCAATTAAAAATCAAAGCCAAGGATTAAATCATCGAAGTCTTTATCTCCACCTCCGTTTTTATCTTCAAGCCCTATCCGTCTGTTTTTTGCTTAAATATTCTGCTTTCTTCCTTGAAGCAACCATCCGAAAATGGCTAAGTTGCTTTCTTTTAATTGATTATTTATGAATGTGCAACTTACAAATTTAACTCATAACCATCCCACCATCAACCTGAATTACCTGACCGGTTATGTAAGAAGCCGAAGGATCCGCTGCTAAAAACCTCACTGCCCCTGCAACATCTTCAGGGTTGCCGAATCGTCCAAGCGGGATAGCAGAAAGGATTGACTCACTATTCAGATTTTTTGTCATATCAGTTGAAATAAAACCAGGGGCAACTGCATTTACAGTGATTCCTCTGCTTGCAAATTCTTTTGCAGCACTTTGTGTTAGACCTACTACTCCTGCCTTGGCTGCAGAATAATTTGCTTGCCCTGGGTTGCCCATCAACCCAACTACAGAGGTTATGTTGATAATTCTTCCTTTTTTTTGTTTCAACATCTGCCTAGATACCGCTCTTGTGCAATAAAAAACACCACTCAAGTTAAGGTCTAAAACTTTCTTCCAATCGTCCGTTTTCATTCTCATTAAAAGGCCATCTTTAGTTATCCCTGCGTTATTGACTAGAACATCAATTTTATTATTTTTCTCCAATACTGTTTTTATTAATTCATTTACCGAGTTTTCATTAGAAATATCAGCTTGAAGAGGGTATGCCTTCCCTCCAAAGGAGTTTATTTCTGATACGACTTTATTTGCATTCTCCAAAGATGAAGAATAATTGATGATTACTTCTGCTCCTTCCTTCGCTAGAAAAATTGCAATAGCCTTACCAATCCCCCTGCTTGCACCAGTTACAATTGCAGTCTGACCTTCAAGTAATTTTGATAATGTCATAATCTTATGATTTTAAAATCGTTAGAATCCGATAGTTATTTTATTTAACTTACTATTGAGTTACTTGCTTTTTATAAAGACTTTAAGCTCAGCCAGTAAAAATAGTTATTTTTACTGGTCGAATATATTGAATAAATAATCAATGAAGGGGGATCAGTTTTGCATTTGTTAATTGCGGCGGCAGGAAGTGGAAGTCGAATGGGTGCTGATAGAAATAAACTCCTTTTGAAGGTTGCAGGTAAGACGGTTTTAGAATGGACTCTAAAAGCAGCTTTCGAGGCTAAAACAATTTCTTGGATTGGAATTATTGGACAACCCAAAGATAAAAATCCCATTTGTTCAATTCTTGATAACTCAGTAAAGGCAGTTCAATGGATCAATGGAGGATCAACAAGACAGCAGTCAGTTCAACTGGGATTAGCTGCCCTTCCAAATGATGCAAAGTCTGTGCTGATTCATGATGGAGCAAGATGCTTGGTGAGATCATTCGTTTTTGATGAGATCTCAAAGATTGTTTCCAAGGGACAATCTGTTATTGCTGCTTCACAAGTCACTGACACCATAAAAAAGGTTGATATAGATGGTGAGATTATTGAGAGCCCTCCTCGCTCAGATTTATGGGCTGCGCAGACACCTCAGGGTTTTCCAGTAAATAAACTGAAGCATGCTCATAGTGAAGCAATCTCCAAAGGATGGAATGTAACCGATGATGCATCCTTGTTTGAACGTTTAGGATTGCCAGTGAAAATATATGATGCAGGACCTTCAAATATTAAAGTGACAACTCCATTTGATCTCGTAATAGCAGAGTCTTTATTGTCTACTTTAAAAGACTAAGGCTCCCTTTGTCGCCATTCAAGATGGCTTGACTACCTAGTGGAAGTGATGCATTCCCACAGCAGTGTCCAATAGGCAGACTTGAAACGATTGGGATTTTAAGGTCTTGTGTTCGGTCTTTGAAAATATCAAGAAGCTTAAACGTCTTTGATTTGTCGACGTCCTTCTCATTATCACAACTTGTAAATGAACCAAAACCCAGTCCAGATAGCTGATGTAGAACTCCAGCCAATCTTAAGTGAGTTAGCATTCTGTCAATTCTGTAGGGAGCTTCTCCAATATCTTCGATGATTAGAATTGATTTTTTGAAACTTGGGAGATGTTCAGTCCCAATTAAGTGAGTCAGGACAGTGAGGTTGCCAACTATCAGAGGCCCCTTTGAAATTCCTCCCCCCCACGGCTCCCCATAAATATCTGGTACGCAATTGCCAAACAAAATTGATTTAAGCCTGTCTTTACTCCAATCTGGTTCGGAACCTAAAGTTGTAATTAGTGGACCATGAATGCCTCCTTGAAACCCACTGGCTAGCCGCGCAAGAAGTAGGGAAGTCAAATCAGAAAAGCCTATCATCCAACCTTCTTTCCATGGTTGTTGTTTTTCTAGCAATCTTGCTGATCCCCACCCACCTCGAGCAAAAGCCAAGAGAGGGTAATGATTGTTTGGGTGTAATTCATTAAATCTAACTTCATCATTACCTGCTAAATAACCCCATGACCTATCTATTTCATCGAAATGGTTACATATCAATCCCCATTCCTGAAGGACTTTGATCCCGGAGTGAAGATCTTCTTTTTTAGTTATTGGTGAACTTGCCGCAACTATGTGGAAATGATCTCCTTTCTTTATAGGTTCAGTCATTTGCGAATCTTGGTCAGTACATTAATTAAATAATCTTGCTGAAGATCATGCCAAGAAGTAATAAGCTGCCAAGTCTCACTTGATTGCTGAAATGCAAACCTGAAGTCTTAATACCTTTTGATTTTGAACTTAATAAGAAAACCTCTCTTTGCATTCCTAAAGTAGTTATCAACCAAAAAGGCCAATATATTAATCCTAAATTTGCTTTAAAAGCAGCAAGAGCTAGAAAAATACAAGTTAAAAAGTAGCAAAGAGAAACTGTTTTTAATGACTTTCCCCCGAGACTGATCGCACTGCTATTTAGACCAATTACTTTGTCTTCACTTTCATCTGCCATTGCATAAACAGTATCAAAACCGAAAGTCCAAAGAATAGTTGCAAGCCAACAAAATATTAATGTTACTCCTCCTGCTAAAGAAGATTCACTTGCTGCCCAAGGTATTAAAATTGAAAAACCCCAGCAAATAGAAAGAATAAGTTGGGGATATTGAAACCATCTTTTCGCTGATGGATATAAAAGAATAAAAGGTAATGATAGGGATGAAAGGAGAAGGCATAAATTCCTACTTTCTTGTGGGATTGAAAGAACTATAAATAGACTAAAAAATAACATTAAAATTAGTAGTATCCATGCTGCCTTTAGAGATACTTTTCCATTGGCCAATGGTCTCTCTTTTGTTCTTATTACCTTCTTGTCAAACTTTCTGTCCCAAATATCATTAGCGATACATCCAGCACCGCTTACAAATAATCCACCTGAAATTATTATTCCCAAAATCAATAGAGAAGGAGGGGCTGCAGGAGTTAGCCAAAGAGACCAGCCAGCGGGAATGAGAAGTATCAATCTTCCGCTGGGTTTGTTCCATCTAAGAAGTTGAAAATAATATCCCATTTTTTGGGTAAAAAGATTATTCACGAAAATTCAAATTGATAATGATTTATAAGGTCTTCTCAATGGGGTGCTGAGGGTGTCAGAGTATTGAGGTTAAACCTACTTATTTATGTTAGGTGACTCAATAAATAATTCCTCTGAAAGGAATTCTATTGAATTAGATCTTGGCGAAAAGCAAGATGCTGAATTATCCCGTGTGGCAACAATTGATATTGGCACCAACTCAACGCATTTGTTAATTGCAAAGATTGAGCGAAAATTAAATACTTTTAGTATTGAACTTGCAGAGAAGTCGACAACACGACTAGGAGAAAGAGATCCTCAGACAGGAGACCTTACATTCCTTGCTATGAATAGAGCTTTTTCAACATTAAAGAGGTTTAAGGATTTATCAGAAAGTTATAAAGTTGAGAGTCTTATTATTGCGGCTACAAGTGCAGTTAGAGAAGCACCAAATGGGAAAATCTTTATTGCTGAAATTAAAAAGAAGATAGGCTTAGATGTTGAATTGATAAGCGGAGCAGAAGAAGCAAGATTGATTTATCTAGGTGTACTTTCAGGGATGCAATTTGGAAATAAACCTCATCTCGTCCTAGACATTGGAGGAGGTTCGACAGAATTAATCCTTGCTGATAGCTCTGAGGCTCGAGCATTAACAAGTACAAAGATTGGAGCAGTAAGATTGCAAAGAGAATTTATTAAAAAAGATCCAATATCCTCTCAAAATGAATTGTTTTTAAGGTCATTTATCAGAGGCTCTATGGAGTCTGCAATTGATAAAGTATCTAAGAGAATTGAAGCGGGAGAAATACCAGTTTTAGTAGCAACTAGTGGAACTGCTATGGCTATTGGGTCGTTACTATCTAATAAAGAAAATCATATGCAATCAAAATTACAAGGATATAAAATCACAAAAAATAATTTAGATATAATTGTTAGTCAGTTAATTAAAATGACACCTTCTGAACGGAGTCAATTATCGTCATTAAGTGAAAGAAGATCTGAGATTATTGTTCCAGGCGCTTTGATTTTGCAAACCATAATGAATATGGTCGATGTTAATGAAATTATTTTAAGTGAAAGAGCTCTTCGGGAAGGATTGGTTGTTGATTGGATGTGTCGAAATAATTATTTAAAAGATCAGCTGAGCTTTCAAGGATCAATTAGAGAAAGAACAGTTATTCATCAAGCGAAAAGATTTGGTGTTAATTCAAAACGATCAAAAAGTGTATCAGAATTTGCACTTACTTTTTATGATCAGACTAAGGGGATTTTGCATAATGATAATGGTGGAGGTAGAGATCTTTTGTGGGCAGCAGCTAAGCTTCACGCATGTGGTAAACAAATTAACATAAGTGCCTATCACAAGCATTCGTGGTATTTAATCAAAAATGGAGAGCTCTTAGGTTATTCCCAAAGTGAGCATTTAATGGTTGCTGCTATTGCAAGGTATCACAGGAAAAGTTTTCCAAAAAAAAGACATGAATCTTGGCAATTATTGGTTGATGAAAGTCAAAGAAGTTTGGTTGCAGATATGTCTTTACTTCTTCGACTTTCATGCTCTTTGGATAGAAGGCCAGAACCTTTGGTATCCAAAATAGTTATTGAAGCTAATAACAAGAAAGTTAATATAGAGCTGATTCCTAATAACTTAGGCCAAAATTTAGATCTTGAGAAATGGAGCTTAACTAAGGCAATTTTACTTGTTAAAAAGATTATGGATGTTGATATAAATATACTTTAAGAAGATATCTTTTTGTCTAATAAAAAAATATCACTTCGCTGAGGATTAAGGGAATCATTTTGTCCTTTTTGAATATATTTTAATAGCATAATGGAAGTAAATAATCCTAAAGCACCCGATAAAATTACAATGATAAATGGATTGAAGTTTTTGTTTTTTCTAGTATTTTTCTTCTTCATCACAGGGCTAGGTTTAGGTTCATTTTTTTTCTTTTCATTAAGTTCTTCAAGAATAAAACTGCTATCTAAGTTTAATTTCTCGGCAATTCTTCGAACCATTGCTCTAATAAAAACTTTTTCAGGAAGTACGCTTTCGTCCCCTGACTCAAGTGCAATCAATTGTTCTTTCCCAATTCTGAGTGAGGAAGATAGATCCTCTACTGAAAGATTTCTACCTTGTCGGGCTTCTCTGAGAAACTCACCAACAGTTCGTAATGAGGATTTTTTATTTGCGACATGAGAACTACCGCTTTTTCTTTCTTCACTTTTTTCCAATTAAAAACCTTTTGGGTATTTAGATTATTCTAAAGGCTCTGTAAAGTCGTTTGTCTCTAAAAGATAATTTATCTCTAGCTCTAGTCATTGTTAAAATACAATCCTTAGTTTTTATCTTTAACTCGACCTAAATAAATGTGAATGAGTAGGATTATAAAGCTTTGATCTATTATTACCGATCTTTAGAGTTGGACTGATTATATATAAAGTTGTTCTGATCAAATTTTGTTCTTGAGATGTTTTTGCCATCTCAGTCAAAGGTATGACTTTTATCCATTCGTCTGGCCAAGTTACTCTATATGCAATTGCTACAGGGGTGTTCGCAGGATAATACTTTATAAGTATGGATTGCACTTCTTCCACATGTCTTGCACTTAGGTAGAGACATAAAGAAGATTGAATAGATGCTAGCTTTTGAAGGCTCTCCCTTTCTGGTTTTCCTGTCCTACCATCAGCTCTGCTTAGTATTATTGTTTGAGTTAAATCTGGAACTGTTAGTTCGAATCCTAAAGTTGCTGCTGTTGCTTGATATGCGCTTACTCCTGGTACTACTTCTACATCAATCCCTTCATCATTTAATCTGCATATTTGTTCTGATAGGGCTCCATATAAGCAAGGATCACCATCATGGAGACGAACAATTTTTTTACCTTCCTTATGCTTTTTAATTAAGATTAAAAGGATTTCTTCTAGTGTTAATGAACTTGTCTTTATCTTTTCACAATCATCTTTAACAAGTTTTGTTATTTGTATAGGAATGAGAGAGTCTGTCCAAACAAGAACATCTGCTGATTTAAGTCTTTGTTGAGCTCTTATTGTCATTAAGTCTAAAGCGCCTGGACCTGCGCCAACAATTGAAATTGGATTCATTGATTTCTCCCATTAATTGAGGAAGGATCGGGGAGTGCTTTTTTAGAAACATAAATTCTCCATATTCCTAATAAACCTGCACTAATTAAAAATAAGCTAATAAATTGTGCGATTCTTAGTCCTCCTTCACAAAAAGGTGGAACCCCACCCAAGCAGAGAGGATCAGTTCTTAAGCCTTCTATCCAAAACCTGCCTAAGCTGTAAGAGATTAAATACAAGCAACTTAAGCTACCAGGTGGAAGCTTAAGTTCTTTTTTATTTGCCTTTCTAAAAAGAAAAATCAGTATGCCAAAAACAAAAATATTCCATACTGATTCATAAAGAAAGGTAGGGTGAAAATAATCTTGTGTTGAGAAGATTTCTGGCCTAAATCTATAAGGTATAAATAATTTCCAAGGTAAATTTGTAGGTATCCCAAAAGCTTCATTATTAAAAAAATTTCCCCATCTACCTATTGCTTGGCCTAATGCAACTGAGGGGACTAAAATATCAATAACATCCCAAAAAGGTTCTTGTCTCCAGCGGCAAAAAAATATAATGGACAATGTACCCATTATCAGTGCCCCATGAATTGCAATTCCTCCTCCCCAGATTTCTAGCGCACTAGGAATAGGAATATTTAAGTTCAGGAAATTAATTGAACTCCAGAAGTTTTTGCCAGTGTAATTTCTCCATTCAAATGCAACATAATAAATTCTTGCACCAATTACAGATGTCAAAACTAAAATAGGAAGTAAATCGTTAATAAGGCTTTTTTTTAATCCTTTTTTTGAGGCCAACTCACTTGATAAATTTAGACCTACTAAAACTGAAATAGCTATTAGCAATCCATACCACCTTAAAGAAAAAGGGCCCAGTTGAAACAACTCAGGCCCAGGTGATCTAAGCGCTAAAAAAATATCTTCCATCAACTAGTTGAATTTATATTCCTTCAGCAGCTTGAACTTTTTCTACTTGTTTCTTTTTAAGAACTAGCATTATTTGGGATAAGCCAACTCCTATAAAGAAAATTATCATTCCAATAACTCTTGCTTTACTTTGTAAAACTATCTCTTTGTCAAGTTGACCAAAACCTCCAACATTTGGATCTTCAGTTAATTTTGCACCTTTCTCAATAGTGTCGCCTTCTTTTATTAATAATGAAGTCCCTGCAGGAAGATTTTCAGTAAAACTTTCTCCTTCTTCATTGTTTAGATTAATTATTTGTGTTCCATCTTCGTTAGTTTCTATTGAAGTTATTGTCCCTGAATTTGTTGCAGTAAACAAATTGTTATTGCTCTTCTCACCAGTTGGATAAACTTGACCTCTTCCTCTATTACCCCCTACATGAATTGAGTACTTTCCAAAATTGTAATTGCTGTCTTTTCTTGGATCAGGAGATAATACAGGGAAGACAATCTCTCTATTTTGATCCCCAGGTAAAGGACCTACTAAAATAATATTTTCTTGTTCTTCGCTGTATTGGGTGAAGTAAACACCTTGTGTCTCTTCTTTTATTTCATCAGTCCATCTTTCTTGAGGTGCAAGTTTAAATCCATCTGGAAGCATTACAACTGCACCGACTTGGAGAGGAACTTTGCTTCCATCAGCTCCAATCTCTTGTAGGTCCTTTTTATAGGGTATTTCTACGACTGTTTTGAAAACACTATCAGCAGCAACTGCCTGAGGCACTTCAGCTCTTGTTGGCATACTAGCTACATGACAATTAGCACAAACAATTTTTCCAGTTGCCTCTCTAGGATTTTCAAATTTTTGTTGAGCCCAAAATGGGTAGGCCCAAGTTGGTTGAGGAATTAAAAATATTGAAAATCCAATAAAAACTGAAAAGAGAATAAGTTTTAATGAACGACTCATGGTTTTAGAAATGGTATAAAAGTTTTTTTTCATTTATTTATCATCCCCACCAAGGATCAGTACCAGTTCGAAAATCAGTTTCTGTCCACTGACTTACTAGAACTTGATCATCCTCAATTGAGACATGAGCTATGGCTAGAGATAGAGGGGCTGGTCCTCTAACAACTTTTCCTGTTGAATCGTATTGACTTCCATGACATGGACACATATATTTATTTGCTCCGCTATTCCATGGCACTACACAACCGAGGTGAGTACAAATAGCATTGATTCCGTAACTAGTAATTGCATCCTCGCCTTCAACTATTAGGTAGGTTGGATCACCTTTAAGTCCTTGAACCAAACTTCTATCACCAACTGGATGGGTTGATAGCCAACCACTTGCACTTACATTATCTCCTAACTCATCTTTTGCATTTGTTCCACCACCACCACCACCAGCCCTATATGGGGTGAAGTATTGGGCTACTGGATATAACGCTCCTAAAGCAACCCCTGTAACTGTTCCAAAAGTAAGCAGATTCATGAACTGCCTTCTGCCCATTGAGGGCACATCTGCAGTTGTCATTTGTGTCATTACAGACGTTCACCTATATAAAGATATTAGACCAGAATGGACACATAAAGGGTTATTAATCTATGCCAAGACTGGCTTTTGACATGAGTTTTAAATCTAATGAATTGAATACTGGTAGCTTTTCTTCTCCAATTCCCTTGGAAGTAGACGAAGTAGTGGGTTGCTTAAGAAGGCGATGGGGTGTCACATATGATTTGAAATTGTTAATCAAAAAAGACAAAATATATTTACAAATGATGTGGGGATTTTTAGAACAACAATCTTTTCCATTGGACGAGGAGACCTTTAGAGAGAATTTAAATCGAACCCTAGAAATTATTAATCGGGCAGGTCAATCAGGTTTCGTAAGAAATTGGTTGAAAAATGTACAGGCAAAGCCAAGACTTGGAAGAGCAATAACTTTACCTTTGCCTATGGATCAAAGGATGGACGAATTTGTCCTTTGAGATTTGTTGTTAAGGCCACTAACCCAATTCCAACAAAAAACAAAAAAGTTATCGATGTTGAGAGAAGAAGCATGGTTATGGGATCAGTCGATGGAGTTAAAACAGCTCCTGCAACTGCTGAAGCCATTACTACTAATCTCCAAGCTGATAACATCTTTTTCCAAGAAATTATTTCTAGGAACCCCAAAATCAATTGAAGAATTGGTAACTGGAAGGCTAAACCTGTTGAGAGCATTAGCAGAAGTACGAAATCTAAATATTTTTCTATTGACCAAAGTGGTTCAACCACATCAGCACCATAACTTACAAGAAATCCCAAAGCTGCGGGTATTAAAGCCTTCCAAGCAAAGAAAATTCCTAAGAAAAATAAAATTGCTGAACCTGCAACTGATGGTGCTATTAAAAGCTTTTCTTTTTTTGTTAGACCAGGAAGGATGAACTTTAAAAATTGGAAAAGTATGAAAGGAAGAGAGAGAGTAAGCCCTCCATAACCTGCAACTTTTATTGAAGTAAATAAAAATTCACCGGGTGCTACTTGTAAAAATTGTATTTTCCCCGCTGGCATCTCTAATGCTTGTACAAGCTTCCTGACAAATAACAAGCAAAAACCTGATGAAAGAAGAACTGCAATAAGACTTTTTAGGATCCTTTGACGAAGTTCTTCAAGATGATCAACCAAAGGCATCTCAAGGGTTTGAGATGCCTCATATGAATTAGCTTTTCCCTTGATCCTTATAGGAGGAGGAGCTTTTGAAATATTTTCGTTTTTGTTGGGGCTATTCAGGTTAATTTAGCTTAATAGACTTATTTTAGTAGTAAATTGAGTTTGTAAGTAGTAAATAAGAAATTTTGCTAGATATTTTATGAGTGATAAATAGATAAATTATTAATAATTCCTCTTTCGGGATAAAGTTTTTTACTTGTTTTTTGTTGGGTCAGGCAAAATAAAAGGAGGACAATCATTTAGTGAAGATTCACCATAACTAGCATATTCTTTGTAACCACCCATTTTTCCGTTGGTTTTCATTAAAGCGCTTGTAAAAGCTAATAAAAGAAAGACTGTTGGAGCACCAATTATTAAAGCAGCACCAAATAAATATCCAATTAAAAACTCTGGAAAAGTGTGATTACCAAGAAACTCATGCGTGCCTAGCAAAAAGTCAATCATTTTAAACTGGTCTAATGAAGCTGATAGTAAGTCATTGAAGTTCACTTCTGGTAGAAATATTTCGCAGCTCTCTCAGCTTTTCCCCACAGGACCTTCCCACCCATATAACTAACTGTCCCAGGTAGTGATCCTGATAGCCTTTTTAGATTCTCAATTGGAACCATATTTACTGGTGTAAGTTTGTTGCCTCTCGCTCGGCTAAAAAAAGAAGCCAGATCAGCAGCTAATTGAATATCTATCTCATCCACAAGTCCATCAGATGATTTCAGTACAACATGGCTTCCTGGTATTTCTTGAGCATGAAACCAAAGATCTCCTTTTTTCCCTTTCTTTAAACTGATTAATTCGTTTTGCCTGTTATTACCTCCTATTTGAATTTTTAGACCGCTAGGACTCTGAATCTCTTTTATATTTAATGAATTTTCTTTTTTTCTCTTTAATTTAAATTTAGAATTATTTTTTTTGATGCAAATATATTCTTCAACTTCTTCTTTAAGTTCAATAATTGATTCTAGCTTATTTTTATTATCCTCATTCTCTTCATATATAAATGAATCAAGAAATGATTCAAAGCATTGAATCTCTGATAATTTCTTCTTGTGAAAATTGATTCTATTGACAATTGATTCTCGAGATCTTTTTTTTCTTTTAGCTTCTTTAAAAAGACTTTGAGCTTCAATTATTTGCTTCTTTGTAGGGGAAGGTAAAGTGAGTAAGCTTTTAGCTTTATTTTGCATGGTTATATATTCAGAAATATTTTTAATTAGTAATTCCTGAACATCTAGCTTTCTTTTTTCATGGCCTTTACAATTTGCCAGATCTTGTTTCAATTTTTCTCTAATAGAATTTATTTTTCTTTCTACGATTTTATTCGAATAATACATGCTAAGGCTAAGTCCTATTTTTTTATTTTTAGCTGTTGATTCTTTTTTCCCCCAGACAATATAATCTGTTGGGCCTTCGAAGTTAATAGTGTAATTACTATTCTCAAGATCTAATAACCACTCTTTCCATCTTTTATATATTGCTTCCCAAGTTTCTAATTCAATACTTGTTACTGGTTTATTTATTATTTTTAGTGATTCGTTATAATCACTGCTCACAATTTGTAATGTTAGAGCAGGACTTATTCCTTGATAAGTATCTTTAAGGCTATTCTTAAATGTTGATGGTACTAAACATATATTCTCTTTCCATGAATTGAATGGTTCAGATAATACAGGAACTAAGCCTTTAAGAGGTGGAGGAGATGTATAGATATCTCCTGTTCCTATTGGCCTTAATCTTGATTGACTCTCTTTGATTTGTTTCCCAAGAGTAATTACTTTACCTGATCTGTCTAAAAGTAGAATGTTGCTGTGTCTACCCATCAGTTCGACTATTAATTCTTTCTCTATTTCTTTACCAGGTCTACTAGAAAACTTAAACCTTACTATTCTTTCATAACCAATTTGCGTTATATCTACTAAAGCTAAATTGACTAATAAATGTTTTATTTGTTTAGCTAATGTACTTTTCTCGCCATATCTTTTTGGAGGCGGTATTGATACAATTATTGGGGACTCAGGAAGCCAACTTATTTCGATCCATGTTAGTTTTTCTAGGGTTCTAAGTCCTAATTGAATGGTATGTGAATCAATTTGTTGTGCAGCCTCAAATCGACTTGGAACTATGTCTTGGCTAAGTTCAAATACAACCGCTTTAAGGGTTGTTAAGTCCATTATTTGAATTGGAACTTTGTTCATCTATCATCCTTTCAAATTCATAAATAATGTAATTAACCTTTGCTAGGCAAATTAGATAGGATTTATTTATGCCGTCTTTAGGAAATCTTACTGTTCTTACTGGCCCTAGCGGGGTGGGTAAAGGAACAATTGTTAGGAAAATCCTCGAAAGTCATAGTGATGTATGGCTTTCTATTTCTGCTACTACTCGTCAGCCAAGATCTGGAGAAATTGAGGGAGAGCATTATTTCTTCTTAGAGAAAAAAAAATTTCAAGAAATAATTGATAAAGATGGTTTCCTTGAGTGGGCTTCATTCTCTAATAATTTTTATGGAACTCCAAAAAAAATAGTTAAAGAAAAGATTGAAAAGGGAACAAATGTTCTTCTAGAAATTGAACTAGAGGGTGCTCGACAAATTCGAAAGTCTTTTCCGGAGGCATTTCAAATATTTTTAGCACCACCTAATTTATATGAACTTGAAAAAAGAATTAGAGGAAGAGGAACTGAAACAGAAGAATCTATTAGAGATCGTTTGTCCATAGCTGAAAAAGAACTTATTGCTCAAAAAGAGTTTGACGCTGTAGTTATTAATGAAGATATAGAAAAAGCCTTCAAGGAAATTGAAGGCTTTATGGGATTAAAACTTTAATTTAATTAATAATTTCTTTTTTTAAAAAGACATTGGGTGGAAAAGTAAGTCTGGTACGAATCTATTGAATTCAACGATAATACCTGCTGTGAGAGTGATCCAAATCGTAGCTACAACGGGGGCTGATCTAAACCATTTAGTGCGGAATAATTGAAACATGATTGAAATAAGTTAAGTGACTTTTAGGGATTAATAAATAACTAAATTTAGCCTCTTGGACCATTAAGAGAAACGTTATTGTCTTTTGCCCTGAGTTCTCCATTTTTACCTTCTCTATTAGCTTGAATTGGCCAAGCGGCTCCTCTTTTCAAACATTGCCAGGCGAGTGAAGTGTCGATGATGATTTCGTATTCTGCTGCGTTCTTTTTGCCTCTAACAGCTCTTACATACTCCCTACCAGACCAACCAATAATCCCAGCAATATAGATAAACATTACTCCTGGGATAAGTAGATCTCCTTCATGACCTCTGTTGATCCATGCACCCCAAGGTTCAATGGGTGGACCAATTATTAGATGAGGCAGCCCGTCGTCTCCGCAAAGGGCTTTGCTATATCTTTCAAATCTTTTTATGGCTTGATCTGTGGAGGCGGTACTTGCTCTCTCTTGGAAACGGGGATTATCAGCGCAAGAAACTAAAGCAGAAGCAGTAAAATCTGTAGGAGCTCTATCAGCGTTTAGTGCGGGGCCTGGTCTTGCATTAGCTATTGGAGCTATTCCTAAGAAAAGAAATGCTGAAAGAAGAATTGATAAAAGACGACTCATGAGTTCTGATTTTTATCTGTGCCCTGTTTTAATGGGATTTCAATACTAAACTTAGTTGATCAATAGCTAGAAATGTCAATAATTTTATCCCTCGAAACAAGTTGTGACGAGTCTGCAGCGGCTTTGGTTTCTAATGATAAAGGAAAAATTGATTTGTTAGCTAATGAAATAGCTTCACAAATTGATGAACATTCTAATTGGGGTGGTGTTGTTCCAGAAATCGCTTCAAGAAGACATTTAGAAAACCTTCCATTTTTAATTGAAGAGGTTTTTGCAAAATCAAAATTACAGATAAAAGATATAGATGCAGTAGCCGCAACTGTTACTCCAGGATTAGCAGGATCACTATTGGTCGGATCAATTACGGCAAGAACTTTAGCTAATTTACATCAAATTCCATTCTTAGGTATCCATCATTTGGAGGGACATCTTTCCTCAATATATTTGTCAGGAAACCATCCTAAACCTCCTTTTTTAGTCTTATTGGTTAGTGGAGGACACACTGAATTGATAAAAGTAGATGTTAAACATAAGTATCAACGTCTTGGTAGAAGTCATGATGATGCGGCTGGAGAAGCTTTTGATAAGGTTGCAAGACTTTTGGGACTTTCATATCCAGGGGGCCCTGAAATTCAAAAAATAGCTAAATCGGGAGACCCAAAAAAATTTTTATTTCCAAAAGGAAGAGTCTCTAAACCTGAAGGTGGTTTTTATCCATATGACTTTTCTTTTAGTGGTTTAAAAACGGCTGTATTTCGCCAGATAGAAAAAATTAGATCAGAAAATAAAAAATTACCAATAGAGGATATTGCTGCAAGTTTTGAATACATAGTGGCTGAGGTCTTAGTAGAGAGGAGCTTTAAATGTGCCCTTGACCAAGGTTTAAATTCTCTTGTTTTAGTTGGAGGAGTTGCTGCAAATGTGAGATTAAGGGAAATGATGCTTGCAAAAGCATCTAAAAATTCAATTGATATTACTCTTGCACCAATGGAATTTTGTACTGATAATGCGGCAATGATTGGGGCGGCAGCTTTGTTAAGATTGTCAACTGAAGGCTTTAAAAGTTCAATGGAATTAGGTGTATCTGCTCGTTGGCCACTAGAAAAATCTGATTTACTTTATGATCCGATTCCTCCTTTTTAATTTATATTTTTAACCTTTTAATCTTTAATTATGTCTTTAAAAGAAAGTGATGAAGAAAATAAATCCACCAAGCTTGCAAGCTCAAATGAACTTAATTCATGGAAGAGAGGATTCACTCCTCAAGCTGAGATTTGGAATGGCAGAATGGCAATTGCAGGTTTAATTATTGTATTAATTATTCTTTTAGCATCAAATTTGTTTTTTTCTGGCTAGAAAAAAGTATACTTTAAGTTAATATTTAGTTTGAATTTTTTGGTTGTCATTTTGCTTATTTAGTGAATGCCGGTCCTATCGATGGATCTTAAAAAGAGAGTTATTAAGTGGAAAAAAGACCATACTCTTTATTGGCTTGAATCCTTCAAAAGCTAATTCTTCCCATAACGATAGGACTCTAATTCGGATAATTAATTTTTCTTCGAGATGGAATTATAAAAATATCTATATAATTAATCTCTTTGGCCTGATTTCCAAGTCTCCTCTTCAACTATCAAAAAGCAATGATCCAATAGGAGAAAATAATGATTTAATTACTTTAAAATCATTAGAATTTTGGCGGGAAAATAATAATTGTGATTTGTGGTTAGGATGGGGTGATAAAGGTCAATTAAATGGACGTGATCTTAAAGTTCTAAAATTAATAAAAAATTTTTCAAATTTGAAATCCAATAAAAATAATTATTCCAAACGTGTTTTAAGTCTTGGCCTGAGTAAAAAAGGTAACCCTCGTCACCCTCTCTATATGCCTAATAAATCTTTCTTAAGAAGGTTTGATCTATAATTTCGAATTGGTTTTGTCAGTTATTTTCTAAACGAGAATACATAAATAATATTTGGATTGAAAGGGTTGCTACTCTATAAGAATATGTAAGTAAAATCATCTTATTAACTTATTTATTTTCTTAGGTAGATTTAATGGATACTCTCTTATGTCTTCATTGCTAGTTATTTATGACTCCTGAGCGACTGGGTTTGCTCTGGGGCATCACAGTTTTTTCTGGGGCTGGAGCAAGATTACTATCAGTGCTAACAGGACTTCCTGGGGTGGTTTTATTGTTGCTATCTGGCTTGTTGATTGGGAGATCAGGTCTTGGATTGGTTGAACCTTTAGATCTAGGTAAGGGGTTGGAGACAATAGTTGGTTTGTTGGTAAGCCTTGTTTTGTTTGATGGTGGTTTGAATCTTCGATTTCCTGGAGGGGCAATCAAGTCAATAGTTCTAAGAATTTCCTCGATTAGATTAATTATTTCATTGGCAGCTGGCTTCTTTGCTGCACATTGGTTCGCAGGACTTGGTTGGTCAGTCGCAGGAGTTTATAGCGCGATTGTTCTTGCTACTGGGCCAACGGTTGTAACTCCTTTAGTTCGACAAATTCGACTTGCATCGCCATTGAGTGATGTTCTTGAAGCTGAAGGTTTGATTCTCGAACCTATTGGAGCAGTGCTTGCGCTTTTGTTGTTAGAGCTTGTTGTTGGAGATTTACATGGCTGGAGAGAGCTTTTTCTTGGTTTGCTTTCAAGGCTTGGAGGAGGAGTTTTAATTGGGTCACTCGCAGGTCTTTTCCTTTCAGAGGGTTTGAAGCGCTTACGTTCTGAGCCTTATATCGGGATCAGATTGCAACTTACCCTTGGAGTGGTTTTTCTTCTTTATGGCGTATGTGAATGGTTGTTACCTGAATCAGGATTGCCGGCATCTGTTGCGGCAGGGTTTGTTGTAGGACAAAGACCTTCGACACAGGCGAATGAACTTGATAAATTAATAAGAGAATTAGCTCAGTTAGCAATAACTATGCTTTTTCCTCTATTAGCAGCCGACGTTTCATGGGGTGAATTGAGTCCTTTGGGCTGGGGGGGGATAACTTGTGTACTTTTTTTGATGATCATAGTGAGACCAATAGCTGTATCGATAGCAACTTATGGATTGCCTCTTGATAATAAACAAAGATTATTTCTTGGTTGGTTAGCTCCCCGTGGAATAGTCACTGCAGCAGTTGCCTCTTTATTCTCAATTAGATTGGAGCAGGCAGGCGTTTTAGGAGCTGGAAAACTTCAGGGATTAGTTTTCTTGACAATATTAATGACAGTAGGTATTCAAGGCTTAACAGCTCAACCATTGGCAAAAATTTTGGGTCTATTGGATGAAGATAAAGATTTAGATAAGCCGACTAATTCGGGCTCTATCTTTACTGAATCTTGATAGTAAAATCCAACTTTGAATTAAATCAGGACCATTGAGAGTTCCAAAAAGCGCAGCTCTAAGACTTTTCATAACAAGACCTTTTTTTACTTCGCATCTTTTCGTAGCTTGATTAATTAAATCAAGAGCTTTCTCTTTAGAAAAGGATGCAGCATCTCTGTCCCCCAACTTTTCAAGAATAAACTTTAAAATTACAGTTGCTTCTTTGATTTCCAATTGCTTTTTGCCATCATCACTTAATTCTGGCTCTTCAAAAAAAGGTTTAGCTTGGTCTACTCCATCATTAATAAGAACCATGGATGGCCCTATTAACCCTACGAGATTGATTCCCCATTCATGACTTGGAATATGCCATTCTTTTTCTTTAAATAAAGGATCTAAATTTTCTAGTAGAGTTTCTGCTGACATCTCATGGATTACTTGAGAGTTGAGCCAGTTCAATTTGTCCCAATCAAATTTGGCTGAAGCTTTATTTACCTTTTTAAAACTGAAAATCTTTGAGATTTCTGATATTTTGAATCTTTCATTAATCCCCTCTGGAACTGACCAGCCAAGAAGAGTCATATAATTTGCCATCGCTTCAGATGTGTAACCCATTTTCTTGAATTCAGAAATTGAAGTAACTCCATCCCTCTTGGACAGTTTTTTACCTTCAGAATTAAGAATCAAAGGAGTATGAGCGAAAACGGGAATATTAAGATCTAGAGCCTCGTAAAGAAGAATTTGCTTTGCAGTATTTGAAAGATGATCTTCTCCCCTTATTACATGAGAAATTTGCATTGCTGAATCATCTGCAACAACTACTAAATTGTATAAGGGATCTCCAATTGACTCTGCTGGTGCTCTTCTTGCAATGACCATATCACCGCCTAAATCTTTTCCACTCCAAGTCATTTTTCCTCGAATTAAGTCATTCCATGAAATTAATTTTTGATCACTGATTTTGAATCTGATAACAGGTTCTCTTCCCGCTGTTATAAATTCTGCTTCTTGTTCTGAAGTTAAATTTCTGTGCCTATTGTCGTATTTTGGAGCTAAACCATTTTTCTTTTGGGTTTCTCTCATTTCATCGAGTTCAGCTTCTGATGCGTAACATTTATATGCAAATCCTTTATCAATAAGAGTTTTTATAATTTGTTTATGTTCATTTACTCTTTCACTTTGAATTGTTGGGGATTCATCCCAGTTGATTCCTAGCCACTGGAGCCCATCATATATGTTTTTTATATATTCTTCTTTCGATCTTTCAAGATCAGTATCTTCAATTCTTAGGAGAAAAGTACCACCTTCTTTTTTCGCAAAAAGCCAGTTAAATAGTGCAGTCCTCGCTGTCCCTAGATGGAGTGTTCCTGTTGGACTTGGTGCCAATCTTACCCTAACTTTCAAAGCTCTATTTCAATTTAGATACGGGACCGACGGGATTCGAACCCGCAACTTCCGCCGTGACAGGGCGGTGCTCTAACCAGTTGAACTACGGTCCCAGCTTTAGGCACTAGAAAGGATTTGATCTTTTATTAGAAATCCTTTTTATTTACCCAATGAGTATCATCCTAAAAATGCCTTCTAGTCAACTAAGAATTAATATTGTTGACTTAGTAAAACTAACTTTATAAGGTTTTTTCAATCTAATTCTCCATAAAGAGAGATGCTCATGAAATAAAACTAAATAAGTAGATGACTTTTAAGGACGGAACCCTGCAGGCTCTATGAGCCTAACTTGATTCCCACGAGCGGTGAACTCGCGACCTTGGTCGCTTTGCACTACAACACGGCCACCTGATTTTACACGAATAACTCGAGCTCTGACCCAGCCTAATGCGGCTGACTCAAGAACTTTTACGACATCGCCAGGTTGAAGATCCAACTCCATTCTTTAAAAAAGTAACTGCAAAAAAGGTTTTCGAACGCGCCGTGGAGGACTTGAACCCCCGACATCAGGTTTTGGAGACCTGCGTTCTACCAACTGAACTAACGGCGCATTTTATATACCCTTTAAGTCATTGTTGACCAATGACTTTTGATTGAGGAGGCCGAAACCTCAGCGGTCGAAGCGCTGCTTTACGCGGGTGGCTTTGCCCACTCGCTCACGCAGATAGAAAAGCTTCGCTCTTCTTACTTTACCTCGGCGTTCAACCTTAATCGATGCAACTTGTGGACTGTGAACTAGAAAAATCCTTTCAACTCCTATTCCCTGAAAAATTCTCCTTACGGTAATTGTTTGATGAATTCCTCCATGTCTCTTTGCTATAACAACACCCTCATAAGGCTGAACCCTCTCCTTATTGCCCTCACTTATTCGGACACCAACACGAACGGTATCTCCAACGTAGATATCAGGTAGTTCTTTGGTTAGTTGCGCGTCTTCAAAAGTCTTTATTATTTCTGCAGGAGAGAGATTCTTAATTGAAATTTTCTTTCCTTTAGATTTTGTTTCAGAAGCTTTTTTTACCCCAGAATCCTCTGCAGCATCTTCAATTTTTACCTCTTCTGATGAGGGCTCTTTCGAATCAACGGACATCACCAATTGCTCTTTATTTGGCCGAACTTATATTGTAACTGCTGGTTTCTCAAATTTAAAAAAATTTTATATATCTGATCTTTTTTATCTCTATTTGACCATGATTTTCCGAGTTAGCTTTTATTCAGTCATTGATTGGTTGTTGAAAAGAAAAACTAGTCTTCTCTGCTTTTTCGATAATATGGAAATTTTATTAAAGATAAAGAATTTTTTTAGTGAAACTGTGCCTATTCATTTGATAGTTTATCTATTGTTAGAATGTTAATAAATTGCAAATTTTGAGGTTTTTACTTTTTCCTTAAACAATGAATCTTTTCTCTGATCTTCTTTCTTCTGAAAACTCAAAAATCCCTATCAATAATGGTCCTGTTATTAAACAAGGGAGAGGAGTTGAAATTAAATCTTCAAGAGAGATAGAAATTATGCGTAAATCCAGCAAAATAGTTGCAACTGTATTGAGTGAAATTAGAGACTTAGTTAAACCTGGAATGTCTACGTTGGACCTAGATAACTATGCTGAAAAACGAATAAGAGATCATGATGCTATTCCAAGCTTTAAAGGATATCATGGCTTCCCAGGAAGTATATGTTCAAGTATAAATAACGAAGTTGTTCATGGAATACCAAGTAAGAAGAAAATTATTAATGACGGAGATTTGATTAAAGTAGATACGGGAGCTTTTTATAATGGTTACCATGGAGACAGTTGTATAACTATATGCGTTGGTAACACGTCAGATAAAGCAAATGAACTAAGTAGAGTCGCGAGAGAAGCTTTGATGCTTGGAATAGAACAGATTAAGCCACAAAACAAACTTCTTGATATTGCAGGTGCAATAGAAGATTATGTGAAAGCTAATGGTTATAGTGTCGTCGAGGATTACACAGGGCATGGAGTAGGTAGGAACCTTCACGAAGAACCCTCGGTGTTTAATTTCAGAACTAATGATTTACCAAATGTCACTCTAAGAGAGGGGATGACTATTGCAGTGGAACCTATAATTAATCTTGGGTCAAAATACTGCAAGACCCTTCGTGATGGATGGACAGTTATTACAAAAGATGGAAATCTATCTGCTCAATGGGAACATACTGTTTTGGTTACCGAAAATGGTTGCGAAATCTTAACTGATAGAGGTGATTGATTTCATTTTGATGGGGTATGATTTGAGTAAATTTTATTTATAAATCTTGAGTATAAGATTCTAATTGATTCAACGAATGGCATTATTAAATGTGTTATGGGATTAGGGGATACTATTACTAAATAATCCTCTTTCTCTGCTTTTTGGATTATTTTTTTTGCCACAAATTCAGGTCTCATTATTCCTTGTGGGTTTAATTTCGATTTAAAAGGACCTAATATTAATTTTTTGATGATAAAAGAATTTCTTTTTTCCATTAATAATTTACTTTTTTTTAAACTTATAAGTTCACCTATTAGACGTTTTGTTATTTCATATACTGGACTAAAAGCTATTTGAATCTCTGCTTCAGAAGTATTAACCCATACTTCCTTTGAATTGTACTTATTTAAATTATTTGATAGTGCTAAATCCTCAAAGATTTCTATTAATCTCAAATGACTAAGGGAATTTATTTCTAAGGCTTTATTTATTTCATTTGATTCAATAATTCCTTTTGGATTAAATCCATGATTAAGTATTAAAATGTCAATATTAGCAAGACTATTTGAAAGGAGTCTTTCTTTTCCACAGGACCATAGAATCCATTCATCAGGTTTGCTTCCCTCAGAGTTACTATTATTTTTTTTGTCATGAGTCAAGCCAATTAAATAAGCCCCTTCTTTTTTCAGCACATCAATAAGAGACTTGCCTAGGCTTCCATTCGCACCGGTTATGGCAATTTTTAAACCTTTAAACCTTGATTTGTCTGACAAGCTTTTGTTCATTTAGTCGAATTCATTGTATTTCTTGTGAAAAAATTAGGAATTACTTGAGAATATTTGTCTAATTAGAATTTTATACAGATTTAGTGTTGAGAACTTTTTCAAAAAGCCTAAACTTATAAAGTATTAATCTCCCATCAGGTCTTTAATTAATGACCAAGACCTTTCTAATTGGATCATGCGAACCATTTAGCGGTAAGTCAGCATTAGTTCTTGGTATAGCAAGAAATTTAATTGCTTCAAATCATTTGGTTAGATTTGGCAAACCATTAGCCACAAGCCTTGAATTAAATGTCTCTGAAAGAGGAGACATTCAAGATATGATTGATGATGATGTCAAGTTCGTTGGGGAGACATTACAATTATCTGCTGAGAATTTAATTCCTTCCATTCAACTTTTGGCGGCTTCAACTGCTAGTGAGAGGATTCAAAAAAATATTTTAGATCCGGGGAGGGGATTTGATGAGTTCCAGCTATCTCTTAATTCTTCAATTGAGGCTATCAATATTCTTGAAGCAGCAGGTAGTTTGCATGAGGGCTTATTGTATGGATTAAGTCTCACTCAACTTGCTAAGGGTTTAAACGCTAAAGTCTTACTCGCTCATTTCTGGCAAGATAGTAGGAGTGTTGAAGCTTTATTGGAGGCTAAAAATCAGCTAGGCGATCATTTAAGTGGTGTTATTTTAAATGCTGTTGACCCTGATCAAATCAAAGATATTAAAGAAAATATAGTTCCATCTCTTAAGGCGTTAGGTTTAGATGTCTTTGGAGTAATGCCTAGGTCTCCTTTGTTGAGGAGTGTCACTGTTGAAGAATTGGTGAGACGTTTAAATGCTCGAGTTATTTGTTGCTCTGACAGGCTTGAGTTAATGGTCGAGACATTAAGTATAGGCGCGATGAGTGTTAATTCTGCAATGGAATTTTTTCGAAGAAGGCGTAATATGGCCGTAGTGACCGGAGCAGATCGAACAGATATCCAATTGGCGGCTTTGGAAGCTTCGACTCAATGTTTAATATTAACAGGAGCTGGCGAACCACTGCCACAATTGATTAATAGATCAGAAGAGTTAGATGTTCCATTGCTAAAAGTTGATAGGGATACTCTTTCAACGGTTGAGGTCATTGAACAAGCCTTTGGTCATGTTCGTCTTCATGAGGCAGTCAAAGCTACTTATGCTTTTCGCTTAGTACAAGAACATTGTGATCTCGATCGAATCTTTAAAACTTTAGGAATTTCTTCTTGAGTTAATGAATAATGGCTACCTTAAGATTATCTGAATTAGTATGTCCTTGAGTCGATCACTCGATCTTCCTGCATTGGGACGAGTTGATACTCTCGCTCAAGAATTGGCCTTGTTGAAAAACGAGGGGAAAAGAAGAATTGCTTTTTTAGGTAGTCGGCATGTACCTGTAGTCTCTATTCATATTGTTGAATTAATAGCTAGGTCTTTGGCTCAAGAGGGCCATTCGATAATCACTTCAGGTTCTCAAGGTGTAAATGCTGCAGTAATTAGAGCGGTTCTGGATGTTAATCCCTCTCTCTTAACTGTTTTGCTGCCTCAGTCCCTTGATAGGCAAACTGCCGAGGTCAAGGATCTTCTTGGTGGGGTTTTACATCTAATAGAGAAAGAAGATAATAATGATTTGCCTTTGCCAATGGCAAGCAGTCTTTGTAATCAAGAAATTATTAACAGATGTGATCAATTAATTTGTTTTGCATTTCATGACAGTGAAACATTATTGAGTAGTTGTCATAGTGCCGAAGATATGGGAAAAATAGTGAGCCTTATGTTTTTTGATTGATTTTCAATCAAAGATAATCATCTACTTTTAGATACTTTTTTAACCTACCAAATATCTCATGAGTATATTTATAAGCAATTTTGGCTTTTTTTTATAAAATGGTGAAAACAAATAGAAATTTTTATGCCCTCTTCTTATTCTTTTGACGTGGTTTCAGAATTTGATCAGCAGGAATTAGTAAATGCCATTGATCAATTGAGGAGAGAAGTTGATCAAAGGTATGATCTCAAAGACTCAAAGACAAAAATAGACATTAAAGAAGATGAACTATCTATTGTTTCTCTTAGCGATATGACAATTGAATCTGTAAAAGATATTTTATTACAAAAAGCTACTAAAAGAAATTTATCATTAAAGATATTTGATTTTCAAAAGATTGAAACTATAGGAGGAAATATGGTAATGCAAATTGTTAAACTAAAGAAAGGACTGTCTCAAGAAATATCAAAAAAATTAAGTAAGTTAGTTCGAGATAATATGAAGAAAGTAACTGCGTCAATACAAGGAGATAGTTTGAGAATAACAGGTAAAAATAAAGATGATTTGCAATCTGCAATTAATTTAATTAAGACACAGGAGGAGGAATTGGATGTAGCTCTTCAATTTCAAAATTATAGATAATTTGTAAATATATAGAAACTTTAGTTTTTCAGTTTTTTTGCCATGGATTCATTAATACAAAAACTCTCTAAAAAAGCAATTTATCTATCCGGAAAGTCAAAAAAAGAACTAGAAAGAACTTGTTGGATGATTGTTCATGAGTATAAGCATGGAGCAATGCCAACTGAATATGATATTAGAGAGATTGACGAAGAACTATATTTGGAGGTTTTAAGAATTGCTAAAGAGATGATTTAATTAAATAAGGAGGATATTTTTAGTTGCCGAAATGTTCTTCTCACTGAAATTTAAATATTAGGTAATTATTTTTTCTACCTAACAAATTACACAATATTTTCTAAATCAACATAAAATCTTCTTAGATAATATTTTTTATGACAACTCCCTTTCGCAATGTGACTCCGAATGGACCAGGTGGCACAACAACTCTTCTACTTGTCCTTTCTTTTACTGGTTTTTTACTCCTTACTCAAGCATTTTTTGTAGTTCCTGCTGGTCAAGTTTCAGTAGTAACCACATTAGGAAAGGTAAGCGGGGGATCACGCAAACCTGGCTTGAATTTCAAAGTTCCTTTTGTTCAGAATACCTACCCATTTAATGTGCAAACACAAGTTAGACCTGAAAAATTTGATTCATTAACAAAAGATTTGCAAGTTATTTCTGCAACTGCCACTGTTAAATATGCTCTAAAACCCAATGAAGCTGGAAGAGTTTTTAAAACTATATCTTATAACGACAGAGAGATATATAACAGGATTATTCAACCATCACTACTTAAAGCTCTCAAGTCAGTCTTCTCAAAGTATGAGTTGGTAACCATAGCTAGTTCTTGGAGTGATATTTCAGAATTAGTTGAGGATACGGTTGCAGAGGAACTAAATAAGTTTGACTATGTGGATGTTCAATCTCTTGATTTAACTGGTTTAACAATTGCAGATGAATATCGAGCAGCTATTGAAGAAAAACAAATTGCAGAGCAAAAACTTTTAAGAGCTCAAACTGAAGTTAAAATTGCTGAGCAAGAAGCTCTTAGATACGACACATTAAATAAAAGTCTTGATGATCAAGTTCTTTTTAAATTGTTTTTAGATAAATGGAATGGTGAGACACAAGTTGTTCCCTCTTTGCCAGGAAATACATCAGGAAATCTTCCAGTTATTGTAGGGGGAAGAAATAGATAGATAGATAGTAATTAAATATAAATAATTAAAAAACCAATTTAAGTTTTCTTGAATTGGTTTTTTATTATTTAATTTCAGAAAAGCTTTCTTGAAAAGCTTTTATTGTTGAAGTTATATCGTCTTCAGAATGTGCGAGTGAAGTAAATCCAGCTTCAAATGCACTTGGAGCTAAGTAAACCCCTTTTTGAAGCATGATTCTATGCAGTTTGCTGAAAAGCTCAGTATCAGTAGATTTAGCTTCTTCAAAGTTTCTAACTGGTCCTTCACAGAGATAAAAACCAAACATAGCGCTAATGCTTTGACCATGAATGGCAAAATTTGATTCTTTAGCAGCTGTAACGATTCCATCGACAAGCTTTTTCGTAAGAGCTTCTAATTTTTCATAGCTACCTTCTTGTTTGAGGAGCTCAAGAGTTTTTATACCAGCTGTCATGGCTAGAGGATTGCCGCTCAACGTACCGGCTTGATACATAGGACCAGAAGGCGAAACCATTGACATGATCTCCTTGCGACCTCCATAGGCTCCTACTGGAAGCCCTCCTCCAATTACCTTGCCCAAAGTGGTTAAGTCAGGAGTTACTCCAAAACGCTCTTGGGCTCCTCCATAGCTGATTCTAAAACCAGTCATTACTTCATCAAAAACTAAAAGAGCTCCGTTCTCCTGCGTTACCTCTCTTAATCCTTCTAAAAACCCAGGTTCAGGGGTGATAAAGCCTGCATTCCCTACAACAGGCTCAAGGATGACTCCAGAAATAGCATCTGGGTTTTCAGCGAAAAGCTCTTTTACAGCTTCAAGATCGTTATAAGGAGCAGTAAGTGTATTTGCGGTTGTACTTCTTGGTACACCTGGTGAGTCTGGTAAGCCAAGTGTTGCTACTCCTGAACCAGCTTTCACTAAAAACATATCTGCATGCCCGTGATAGCAGCCCTCGAATTTGATAACTTTATCCCTGCCAGTAAAAGCTCTCATTAGCCGAAGAACTGCCATGCAAGCTTCCGTTCCGCTATTGACAAACCGGACCATCTCAACGCTTGGGACAGCATCAATGACCATCTCAGCAAGCTTGTTCTCGAGAAAACAAGGCGCTCCAAAGCTTGTGCCTTTCTCAAGTGTCTCTTGAAGGGCTGCAATTACCTCGGGGTGGGCATGTCCACAAATCGCTGGGCCCCAGCTGCCTACATAATCGATGTATCTGTTTCCATCAACATCCCAGGCATAAGGACCTTTAACTCGATCAAAAACGATTGGATCTCCTTCAACAGATTTGAAAGCTCTCACAGGTGAACTGACTCCACCAGGCATCAAATTTTTGGCAGCACCAAAAATCTCTTCAGATCTTTTTGTGTTCAACGCGTCTGTCACAGCACCTCAGCGAATGAGCTCATAAACACAGGTCGTCATAATGGCCTAAAAGTGACTGATTCGTCTAAATTTTTGAATCTGTTCAGCATCTGGTTATTTTTTTTAATCCTCAATAAAGTCTATCTTCCTAATTGAATTTAATCTTAAAAACAAGTAACAGTAAGACTTTTTTGGATATGATGCCCTTTAAATTCAATTGTTTTTGGTTGATTGTAAATATTTGATTTGTTAATTCTGTGATGATTTGAAAATAGAAAAAAATGAATTTTTTAGTAGAAAAATTCATTTTTAATATCTGATGGAGGCCAGTTGATATCTACAACCACAGGTGCGTGATCACTAGGTTTCTCTTTAGATCTTTGTTCTTTATCGATCCAACAACTATTGGCACAACTAAGAATATCCTCTGTTAGGTAAATATGATCGATCCTCCAACCCTTGTCTCTTTCCCAGGCTGAATGGCGATAATCCCACCAAGACCAATTTTTCTCTCCGGGCTCAAAAATCCTAAAAACATCTTCTAATTCCTCTCCTAAAGCATCTTTGAGTAATTTCCTCTCTTTGGAAGAAGCCATAATTGACTCTTTATATTTACTTGGTGTATGAATATCTCTATCTTCAGGGGCAATATTAAAGTCTCCTAGTAAACATATTGGCGTGTCATTTTCATTGATTTCCCTTAAATAAACCTTTAGACATTCTAGCCATTTTTCTTTATAAATAAACTTATCTGAATTTAAAGATGATCCATTTGGAACATAAACATTTATTATTCTAATATCATTGATATCAGCACTTATAATTCTTTTCTGCTCACTTAATATAGATAAATCTTGATAGTCTTTGATTACTTCATTAAACCCAATCTTTATATTATTAATTGGGAATCGACTTATTACTGCTACTCCATTGTAAGACTTTTGGCCAGAGATTGAAACCTCATATCCAAGGTTTGAAAAAATTTCAATTGGAAAAAACTTATCTTCTGTTTTTGTTTCTTGTAAGCAAAGAATGTCAATCTTGTTAGTGATGAGCCATTCTTTTACATGATCTATTCTTGAACGAATAGAATTCACATTCCAGGTTGCAACAAGCAAGACTTTAAAATTTTATTTCTTAAGTTATTATCATGTAGATTCAGACGAAAATTTAGTTTTGAAGCAAACTGCACGTTTTATTAATGCTCAATTATTGTTTGCTTTATTTTGTTTGGCTCCAATTTTAATTACGGTAGGTCAAGTTTTTGCTCCCCCAAGAACAGTAAGAATTTCGGAACTAAAAAATTATTCAACTGATGAGAAAAGAGATATTTACAGCACTTTTGATACAGAAGATCAAATTGATCAAGGTTTACCAATAGATCCATTTGATTTGATGAACCGTCTTAAGCAAGTAGGAGCTATGAATAATGCTACAACCCCATCAGATGCACTCGATGCAGCTCTCAATGCATTTGATCAGTCAGACGATGAAAATGTCCCAAATAAATAAAAACACAATATTATCAATAGGATTTTGGTAAATTTAAGATTTGTACCTAATGGCCTGTTTATTAAATAGATGAAGAACCATCCAATCCCCTCGGTCACTGATCCATTGCAATACCGAGCAATTGGATTAGTTAGAGGTATTTACAAGCCTCAAGACGATGACACCTTTACTCGTGGAGCTCTAATTGATTCAAATGGTAATGAAATAGATTCAGTTGTCCTTGGAAGAGTAATAACCTTGATTAGAAATCACGTCCCTCTAGAAAAACCTCACCTCTGGGTCGTATATCCAAGATGTAGAAATAATCAAAATCTTCATTTGCAAATCACAGGTATTTGGGAACCGAGTACTTTAAAAAAAGAACTTCTGGATAGAGAGGAATTGAATGAAGATTCAGTTTTGAAGGTTGATTCTGATTCTTTATTGGAAGGTGATGATTATTTTTCAATAAGAGGAGAATTGATTTTTACTAAGCCAGAAGAAAAGGAGGTAGTTATTAAAATTCGTCAAAAGCCAAGAAATCAGCAAAAAAAAGCTTTACCTTTCAAATTGAATCTTAAAGGTGAAATACCTATTAATCATTTAAAACATTTTATTAGTCTTGATGTTCGACGTGTTGACTATCAACTTTTTGTTGAGGATTTTCAAATAATAGCCCCTCTTTCTCAACAACAAATAAACAATAAAAGTAGGAAAATAATAAAAAATAAAAATTAGTCTTATTCGATAATTTTATATATATGTATTTTATCTATAAAACTTAATATATATTTACTCATAAATGAAATCTATTTTTATTGATTGTAGTCTTGGCATATCTGGAGATATGCTCGCATCAGCTTTTTTCGATTTAGGTGTTCCGCACTCTATTTTCCTCGATAACTTAGTAAGTTTAAATATAGATAAAAATTATAAAATCAAATTTAATGAGGGAGATAGTGAAGGCATAAAAGGTATTTTCTGTACAAAAAACGAAATGCAATTTAAGGAATTATCTAGAAGTTTTAATGAGATAAAGAACTTACTTCTCGATTCAAGCCTGAATGATTTTGTGAAGAAAAAGTCTATTAAGGTTTTTGAAATTCTTGCTGAAGCAGAAGCAGTTGTTCACGGGCATCAACTCTCAGATGTACATTTCCATGAACTAGGTTCAATTGATTCTATTCTTGATATCGTTAATGTTTGCTCCGCTATAGATTTTTTAAAGCCATACAAGATTTATTTTTCAAATCCACCTTCTGGAAAAGGAATCGTGTCCACTTCACATGGCCCTCTCCCTGTCCCAGTGCCTACTGTTCTAGAGATAGCGAAGCAAAATAAAATACCATTAATGGTGCTTGATGATAAATATTTTGGTGAAATAACAACTCCTACTGGTATCGCATTAATTGCAACTTTTATAGATAAGTTTGGCCAGCCAGATAATATAAATATTCAAAATATTGGGATTGGATTAGGAAGTAAAAATATTTCTCGACCTAACTTTTTACGTATTCTGCTAATAGATGAAAATGATGAAAATATAGAAAATAATAAACCTTCTTATGAAACTATAATTTCTCAGGAGGCTTGGATTGATGACTCCACACCTGAAGATGTTGCGGTTTTAATCGATAGATTAAGATCTGCAGGTGCCATTGATGTTATTTCTTATTCGGTCGATATGAAAAAAAATAGAAAAGGTATATGTATAAAAGCTATTGTCTATCCCAAGCATAGAAAATTACTGCGTGAAGTCTGGTTTAACTATAGTACAACAATTGGAATAAGAGAAAATAAGATTAGTCGCTGGATACTTCCAAGAAGAACAGTGAGTCATAAAACTAAATTTGGGATAGTTAATGTTAAACAAGCAATGAGACCAAATGGTCAGAATTCAATAAAAATAGAACATAAAGACTTGACTCGAATAACTTTAAAATCAGGAATTCCAATTGAAGAGATACGTCAGAAATTAATCATTGAATTATCAGAATTTTATGAAATAGATGATTGGTCTTTTTGACAATTAATTTTACTATGAATCAAATCATCAGAAAAAGTCTTGTTTTTGGAATGATTTCTAAAATTAACATTAAACTGTTGATAACATTAATTTGTTTTGCTTTTCTTGGGAATTCAATATATGGAAATTTTGATTCATTATCTAATCAGATAATAACTAGTGATCAGATGTTATGGCTATTTTGGGGTGGTGTATTTAGTTTCTTTAGTATAATTATTAATGCTTATGCATGGAAGCTTTTAATCAATAACATTGGTTGTAGTATTAATAATTTGAATATAATAAAACTTTTTTTAGCTACAAATATATATAAATATTTGCCGGGTGGAATATGGCATTTTGTGTCTAGATATAAGACCTTACGGTTAGAACTTTCAAATGAAAAATCAATTGAATCTATTTTATTAGAGCCAATCTTAATGCTAGTTGCAGGATTTATTTTTATACCTTTTAGAGGTTTTAATATATCGGTTTATATACTTTGTTGGTCATCTACTTTACTCTTTTTGCCAGAATTTAGACAATTTCTAATCAAAAAATTAAAAGAATTGAAGGCAAAAGCTTTTACTAATAATGATAATATAGAACATATATATTTATCGCAAAATAGCCGAGATGTTTCAATAAGGATGTTTTATCCATATAAGCCACTATTTGTAGAAATTATTTTTATTTTTTTCAGATTTCTTGGCTTTTTATGTTGTGTAAATGCATTTTCTCTTGGGTCATTAATCTCTCAAGGTGAATTAATATCTTCCTTTTCCTTGGCATGGGTAATTGGTCTTATTGTTCCTGCAGCACCTGGAGGTTTAGGTGTGTTTGAATCTGTTATTTTATTTAGTCTTGGCTCACATTTGCCAGAGGCACCTCTCTTGACCTCATTGCTTTGCTATCGACTAGTCTCAACAGTTTCTGATATATTGACAACTTTGATTTATCCAATTATAAAATTATTTAAAGTTTAAGTATCTATTTTATATTTATTTTAGTTATTTCTGTTATTTAAGCTTGGTATTAGGGCTAAAGAGGCTATTAATCCCAGGCAAATTATTATCATTGAAGGTAAGATAGATTCTGCTACTCTTTCATCTCCTGCATATTGGAATATTCGTACTGAAAGCGTATCAAAATCAAAGGGTCTTAATATAAAAGTTAGTGGTAATTCCTTTATTGTGTCAACAAAAACAAGAAGAATACCCACCAACATAGGCCCTTTGAGAAGTGGCAGATGTATTTTTAAAAGGATCTCTGACCAGTTCTTTCCGAGATTTATGGCTGCATTATCTATATTTGGTGAAATCCTCTCAAGGCCGGCATCAAGGCCCCCTTTTGAAACAGCTAAGAATCGAATGCTATACCCCCAGATTAGTAAGCTTAAGATGTTGATTTGCCAGATGTTTCCTTTAAAGGAAAGTAGAGCAAGGGCTAAAACAGATCCAGGAATTGCATAGCCAATACTTGATAAGAAGGTCAATATATTGAGCCATTGATGATTATTCCATCTCTTAGAAATTGCTAAAAACAATGATATAAATATCGTTATTAATGAAACAACTAAGGCTAAGCTAAAGCTTCTAATAGTTAATCCAATTAAATCTGTATTGAAGCCTTTATTTATTTGATCAATATTTATTATTGCCCATGTAATTGGAATACCCAATGTAAGCATTGGAGGAGTAAAGGTTATAACTTGGGCAAGGAATAGATTTATACCTTTTAATTTCCATTTTTGTGAATCTCGACTAATTGTTTCGTCTGTCCATCGTTTACTTTTTTCTCTTGATTTGCGTTCAATTGCAACTAATAGAAAAACTAAAATCAGGGCAAATATGGCAAGAGCAATTGCACTTGAGGGCTCACCTTCCTCTACCCAACTCTCAAGTATTCCCGCTGAAATACTTGGAATATTTAAAAGTTGAACGGCACCTAACTCATTTATGATTTCCATCGCCATTAAAGCTAACCCCGCAGTAATTGAGGGAATTGCCATTGGCATAGATATTCTAAAAAAACTTTTCCAAGGACCTATCCCAAGAGTTCTGCATGCTTCAATTTGTTTTCTTCCGCCATTCTCAAAACTTTCTGTACTTAGTAGAAATACATATGGGTAGGTTGTGAATGCCATTATTAGTACACCCCAAAACATACCGGTAATTCTGATTGAATTAATACTGCCGAGGTCAATGAACGTAGCTGCTAAAAGATAAGCTGGAGTGGCAAAAGGAATTAGTTGGCAAACCCTAAGTATTTTTTTTCCTTTGAAATGGCAATTGGCTAAAATCCAACCATTTGCAATACCTAAAAATCCTCCTAGAGTTAGAGAAAAAATCAATAGTAAAAGTGTTCCTTTTATTTCATTAAGATTGGCTGTAGTTAAATAAATAGAACCTTTTTGAATACCATATAAACCCTCTTTTACGAGTGTAAATAACGGCCATAAAATAAAAAATGTTATTAGAATTACTAAGTACTTTAATATGTAGCGACTATTGTTTAATCCAATTAGCTTATAAACAAATTTAATATTGTTTTCTTTGTTGACGGCCTTTGAATTGGATTTGATGTTGTTCAATTTGTTCTTTAGTGATTATTTGTCAATACATGCATTTAATTGAGAGAGTATTTCTTCTTTATCTAATTCTTTTCCAATAAAGACGAGCTGATTATTTCTTTCCTCTCCCCATTCACTATCTTCAATAGAAATTCTTTTTCCAGCAAGGTGAAAGACATGTCTCCTTTCGCTTTCGCTGAACCAAAGAATACCCTTTGCTCTGAAAACATTACTTTTTAATTGATTGTCTAGAAAATATTGGAATTTTCTAAGAGAGAAAGGTTCTTTAGTTTGAAAAGACACAGAAAGAAAATCTTCAATTTTATTATCTTCCTCTAAGTGTTCATGTTTATGAGAGTGTTCATGTTTATGAGAGTGTTCATGAACCGATTCTTTTTGATTAATTAGATCAGTTTCAAATAGACCCACACTTAATAATAGATTCAGAGGAATATTTCCTTTAATGCTTTTTAAGATTCTCACATCATTTTTTATTTCTTTTAACTTCTCTATGGTTTCTTCTATATTTTTATTAGTTACTAAATCACATTTGTTTAGAAGTAAAATATCACCATAGATTACCTGTGATCTTCCTATTGAACTTTCTAAAGCAACATCATTAAAGTTCTCAGCATCAATTAGAGTTATAATTGAGTCTAATCTTGTTTGATCTCTTAACTCACTTCCAAGTAATGTCATCGCAACTGGAAGAGGATCGGCTAATCCTGTAGTTTCAATGATAATGTAGTCTAACTTCTTGTTGACATTAATTAACTTTTCTATTGCTTCTACTAACTCACCATTTATAGAGCAACAAATACATCCATTACTTAGTTCTACCATTTCTTCATCAGTCTTAATTATTAACTCATTATCAATTCCTATTTCACCAAACTCGTTAACTAATACAGCTGTCTTTATACCTTCCTGATTAGTAAGTATATGATTTAATAAAGTTGTTTTACCTGAGCCTAAAAACCCTGATATAATTGTAATAGGTATATTTGTTTTGGAAACTATATTTTTTTTAAGATTAGATTCGCTAGTGTTCATTTTAATTGTAGTAAACAATAATAAATTAGTTCTTTATTAATTTATCAATAGACTCAGCAAGCTTTATATCATTGCTAGTGATTCCACCTTTGTCATGAGTTGTTAAATTGATTTTAACTTTATTATATGTATTCTGCCAATCTGGATGATGATCGATTTTCTCAGATAAAAGAGCGACCTTACTCATAAAGCCAAAAGCCTCAATGAAATTATCAAATTTAAATTCTTTCTTTATCATTTTATTGTCTATTATCCAAGACGGATTCTTTTCTATAAAAGAATCTAGTTGCTTTTTCTCTATTAAGGAAACCATGGGTTTTTCATACTTCACTTTAATTTAAATCAAAATCACCAATTGCATGTAATTGTAATGACCTTGATTTATTTGATGCTCTATGTTCCCATATATAGATGGCTTGCCATAAGCCTATTTCTAATTTACCATTAACAACACTAAAGCTTAAATTATTAGAAGTAAGCATTGTTCTTATATGAGCAGGCATATCGTCTAAACCTTCTTCTGAATGAAGATATTCTATTTTTTTACGACTTCTGTCAATGGGATAAACTCCCTCCTCTGGCACAATAGCATTCATGTAAGCTGATAGGTCTTTAAGAACATTAATATCCGCATTTTCATTTATAATTAAACTACAGCTTGTATGCTTTAGAAAAATAAGAAGTATTCCTTTTTTAAGCTTTTTATATTTGATCCAATTATTAATGTTTTTTGTTATGTCAATAAAACCTTGTCCCTTCGTCTTAAAATCTATAGTTGATAAAACCTGTTCCATTTCTAATAAACTGTCTAACCTGACTGTATTAAATACTAACAGGTTTGTTCCTTTCTTATTAAGTTAAGTATTTTGAATCTGATCTTGAAAAAAAGATATAAGCTGTTTGATTCTTAAATCATGAATAATTTAATTAAGAACTTAGGATTTAAATTATTTAAAATTGGTCAAATATTGATCTCTTTTCATCCATTTGATATTAACATTACACAAATATCAAATGGAATACTTTGTCAAAGTCTGCTTGGCAACTTTTGGGTGGTTACCTAAAAGATACGCAGTTGTTGGGATCTATACAAAGCACTCTCTACTGGGATCAAAATACATCTATGCCTATTGCTGGTTCCACTTGGAGAGGAGAGCAATTAAGTCTTTTAGCTAAGCAACTTCATGCAAGACAAAGTTCTGAACAGTTCGAAATTTTAATAAAAGAAGCTAAATCTGAACTTCAAAATTTAAAAGAAAAAGACGATTTTGAATCACAACTTATGACAGATAGGTTTAGAAATATTGAGTTGCTTGAGCAAGATTTCAATAGACAGAAAAGTTTGGATCCTAAATTGGTTGTTGAGCTTGCAACATCAAAGTCTGAAGGTTATATGTGTTGGCAGGAAGCTAGGAAGAATAATGATTTCAAAAGTTTTTCTCCTGCGCTTAAGAAATTAATTTCATTACGAACAGAACAATCTAATCAGCTCGGTGAAGATAGAAGTTGCTGGGAGACACTTGCCCAACCTTTTGAACCCAACTTAACGATTAATCGTGTAAGCGAACTATTTGAACCTTTAAAAAAAAGATTGCCAGAATTGATTCATAAGGCTGAGACAATAACCAACAAAAAGAGGAAAAAATGGGATTTAGCAATTAGCGATCAAGAAAAACTCTGTCAAATACTTTTAAATGATTGGTCTAGGGATCCTTCTAACACCGCTATAGCTAAGTCCCCTCATCCCTTCTCTATAACTTTAGGTCCCGATGATTATCGAATTACGACTCGAATAGTTAAAGGTCAGCCACTTTCCTGCTTATTGGCTACTGCCCATGAGTGGGGACATTCTCTTTACGAACAAGGCCTGCCTTCTGAAAGTCACCAATGGTTTGCATGGCCGCTAGGTCAAGCTACCTCTATGGCTGTACATGAGAGCCAATCTCTGTTTTGGGAAAATAGAATTGCTAGGAGCTTTTCATTTGCAAAGTCTTTTTGGCATCATTTTGAGAATGCAGGTGCTCCAATTCACTCTGGAGATGATTTATGGATCAATCTAAATCCATTTACTCCAGGATTGAATCGAGTAGAGGCCGATGAACTCAGTTATGGCTTGCACATAATGATTAGGACTGACTTGGAAATTGATCTTCTAGAGAGAGGGCTTTCGGTAGACGATCTACCTAATGAATGGAATAAAAGGTATTTGAACCTTCTAGGTGTTTCTCCAGAAAATGATATTGAAGGATGTTTGCAAGATGTGCACTGGAGCGAAGGGATGTTTGGTTATTTTCCTTCTTATTTGCTTGGTCATCTTATTAGCGCTCAGTTAACAAAAACTCTTGAAGAAGATTTAGGAAAAATTGAAAATATTATTGAATCTAAGGAAATCAGTAAAATATTGGGTTGGCTTCGCAAAAATGTTCATCATTATGGGAGAAGTTTAGATTCCGAGGAACTTGTCAAGGAGGTCTCTGGGGCAACATTATCACCAAATTATTTTCTTGATTACTTAGATAATAAACTTGAAAAGCTTTCTAAAATCGCTTATTAAAATATACTTTTTCTAGCATAAAAATTAATTAGAGCATATTTCTTGTTGAAACTTTTTTTAATTATCTGCCACAACATCATTTGCATTTGCTGCGTTGATTTACCATGTAAGAACACAAAAAAATACTATGGCTAACCTTGACCAAGCACCTAGCAGAACAATGCCTAATCTGCTTCATGTATTACCTGCGTTTGCCAATGAATCTGAACTTAAAGTCAATACAATTGTTGAGTTAAATTCAAATACTATAAATAAATACGAGCTTATTACTGAAACCGGGCATTTAAAGCTTGATCGAGTTGGATATTCATCTCTCTCCTACCCATTTGCTTATGGATGTCTTCCACGTACTTGGGATGAAGACGGAGACCCATTAGATATCGAAATTGTGAATGTTACAGAGCCTTTGGTTCCCGGTTCAATTGTTGAGGCAAGGATTATAGGAATAATGACTTTTGATGATGGAGGTGAAGTTGACGACAAAGTTATTGGCGTAATAGCCGATGACAAGAGGATGGATCACATACAAAGCTTTGAACAATTAGGTAAGCATTGGATTAATGAAACAACTTATTATTGGGAGCATTATAAGGATCTTAAAAAGCCAGGAACTTGTACTGTAAATGGTTTCTTTGGTGTTGAAAAAGCAGTTCAGATTATTAAATCCTGCGAGGAGCGTTACTTATCTGAAATAGATCCTAATTTAATTAATTAGATTTTATGAATGATTTAGGCCCTTGCGGACTTGAATATCTCTTCGAGTATTTCTCCTGCTCCAAGGCCTTTTAATTCATTGGCTAAGTCTATGCCTATTTCCTCTGCGGAGCTTACCGATCCTTTTTTTATGTCTCTAATTAATCTTTTGCCATCTAAACTTGCGACCATTCCTTCAAGAATTAATTCATCGTTGTTAATTTCCGTTCTAACGCCTATTGGAACTTGACATCCTCCTTCAAGCTCTCTGAGGAAAGACCTTTCTGCTAAACATCTTTTAGATGTTGATTCGTGTTCAAGTGTTTTTAAAATATCTAACACCTCTTGTTGACCACTTACACATTCAATACCAAGAGCTCCCTGTCCTACAGCATGGAGTGAAATATCTGTTGGAATTAACTGATGTATTCGATTAGCAAAACCAAGTCTTTGCAATCCAGCAGCAGCCAAGATAAGACAGTCATATACTCCTGAGTCAAGCTTTTCTAATCGTGTAATAACATTTCCTCGTACATCTTTAAAAACAAGATGTGGATAATGATATCGCAATTGAGCAAGCCTTCTTAAGGAACTAGTCCCAACTACAGAACCTTCTGGCAAAGTCTCTAGTTGGTGAATTCGATTTTTCTCGTTAACGACTAGCGCGTCTGAAGGATCTTCCCTTTGTGTGATGCAGCCAAGAATTAATCCCTCTGGAAGGTTCGTGGGTAAATCCTTAAGTGAGTGGACTGCAATTTCGGCATGACCAAGAAGCATTTGAGCTTCAAGCTCTTTAGTGAAAAGACCTTTATCTCCTATTTTTGCTAAAGCTACATCAAGTATTTTGTCACCCTGCGTAGCCATTGCTTCGATAGTAATAGCAAGATCAGGATGTGCTTTTTGTAGTTCATCTCGTACCCAGTTCGTCTGAACCATGGCCAGCTGGCTTCGGCGAGAGGCGATGCGCAGTTGGTCTAGTGTCATTAGCAAATATTTTCTATTTCTTTACCTTAAGCAGTCAACCTTACCAAATTAAAATTCTTGGAAAATAATTTAATAAGGTTGATGTGAAATGAAATCTATGATCTAAACAATTTTTTGTATTTGTTGCTTGGGAAAGTAAAGGTTATTTAGTTTAATTTTTTTAATTTAGCTTGATATATTCTTTAAGAACCCCGTTTCTATTTGGATGGCGAAGCTTTCTGAGAGCCTTAGCCTCTATTTGTCTAATCCTTTCTCTAGTTACATCAAAAATTTGTCCAATTTCTTCAAGGGTTTTCATTCTTCCATCATCTAAGCCATAACGAAGTCTTAGAACATCCCTCTCTCTGGGACTTAATGTAGCGAGAACACCCTCCAAATCTTCTCTTAATAAGGTTTTTGCCACATCTTGTTCAGGATTTTCTATGTCTGCTTCAATAAAGTCACCAAGTCTAGAATCTTCTTCTTTCCCGATAGGGGTCTCAAGAGAAATGGGGAGCTGAGCGCTTTTGGCAATGAATCTGAGTTTCTCAATCGTCATTTCCATGCTTTCGGCGATTTCTTCCTCGGTTGGTTTCCTTCCAAACTCTTGACTTAAAACTTTAGTGGTTTTCTTGATCCTTGAAATTGTTTCGTATAAATGCACAGGCAAACGAATTGTTCTGCTTTGATCTGCAATTGCTCTAGTGATAGCCTGTCTTATCCACCAAGTAGCGTAAGTTGAGAATTTATATCCTTTCTCATGATCAAATTTTTCAGCTGCACGAATTAGACCAAGACTTCCTTCTTGAATAAGATCTTGAAAAGACAACCCTCTATTCATATATTTCTTGGCAATTGAAACTACTAATCGTAGATTCGATTGCACCATTTTTTCTTTTGCTCGTCTACCAAGCATTAATCGCCTGCGGAAGCGAGTTAATGGCATTTCTGCAAGAACTGCCCATTCTTTGACTGATGGAAAATGTCCATTCTCGCTTTCAAATTGTGCAGCTTCTTCCTCTAATTGAAGAAGATCTGCTATCTTTCTGGCTAATTCAATTTCTTCGTCTGGCCTGAGAAGTCTTATACGGCCAATCTCTTGTAGATAAACCCTAATCGAGTCTTCGGTATAAACACCCTTTGGTCCTATTTTTATACTTGCTAAGGCTTTAGCTGCTGCTTCTTGAGCACTTGATAGAACAGAGGCATTATCCTCATCATCCAGATCGATATCTGCTTCAGGCACTTTATTTGCTTCAGCAATTAATTTATCCGCCTCTAGATCTAAATCAATTTTTAGATCATTTGAAGATTCTTGAGGAAGAGTTTGGGTTTCTTTAGTCACGTTTACTTTGGCAGCTGTGTTTTTAATTTTTTTGGAATTGTTTTTAGTTTCCTGAGTAATTGAAATATTTTTAGATGTCTGTTTTTCCTTTAACATGATTTACCCGATGGTTTTGTGGTCTGTTGCAGAGCTCAGGTTATTACCCGAAAAAATGGTAGGAATCTCCTAGAGATAATATTTCAGGAAAAACTATTTAATTTGTAAAATTTCAACAAAAGCAATCTAATTTGAGATTGTCCTTAATCGGGATAAATCTTGCGAAAAATCACATGAAATCAATATGGACTTGAAATTATGAAAGATGTTTTGTTGAAGAATGGAAATGTGTAAGCAAGGAAGTCAGGGGATTTCTCAGACCGGCTTATCTCGGAATTGGAATTTTCCTATTCTTGATAAAGCTTCTAGTCTTCCCTCTGGGTGGAATTTTGCTAGTTCCACAACAACTTTAAAGTTGTTCACAATCCAATGGTAGAAAAAATTTCTAAAGTCGGCAAGTATTTAAAAAATATGAATCCTTTTATATTTGATATTTGGTTACATGTAGGTCGTGAGGGGCGATGTTTTTCATATCAAGATGGAAATAATTTAGATATTGATTTAGGCGATGTTGTGACAGTGCGTCTGAAAGGGCAACGCATGCAAGGGTTGGTCGTTAAGAAGATGAAAAAAAATATAAATAGTACACACCAAAATTTAAATAATTTTTTGCTTAATAATGTAGAAACATTGGTTCAAAAAGCAGCTATCAAAAAAGAATGGAGAGAGTGGCTAGAAGAAATTGCGCTTGATTTATATGTAAGTGATTTTCAGATGCTTAAGACCGCGTTACCTCCTGGTTGGTTAGGAAGGTCGAAACTATCGAATAGACCTAAAAAACTCTGGTGGGTAAAATTGTCTAACAATAATCATGAGGGAAAGATATCTTCTCGACAGATTGAGTTAAAGAAAAATCTTCTCTTAAATGGAGGGGGAAAATGGCAAAAGGATTTGGAGTCTGAAGGATTTTCTTCTGTATTGATTAGAAACTTTGTCTCAGTTGGTTGCGGAGAAAGAGAAAAACGTCTTTTTCTTTTCAATTCTTTTGATAATGAAGAATCTAAGGATGAAAATATTTTAAAGATTGAGGAACCTCAACCTTTAACGCTAGAGCAAAAATTAGCAAAAGAAAAATATGAGTCTCTTGCAAATGGATCAGCTCTTTTGCTTTGGGGTGTTACTGGGTCTGGTAAGACGGAGGTATACCTACAAATTGCAGCGCTTGAGTTGTCTGAAAGTAGACATTGTCTTATCCTTACACCCGAAATTGGGTTGGTACCACAATTAGTTGACCGCTTTCGAAAAAGATTTGGGTTAAACGTTTTTGAATATCATAGTAATTGTTCTACTAAAGAGAAAATTGATACATGGAAGAGAGCTTTAGATACTACAAAACCTAGTGTGTTCATTGGTACTCGATCAGCTATTTTTCTACCATTGTCCAACTTGGGATTGATAGTTCTTGATGAAGAACACGATAGCTCTTATAAACAGGAATCCCCTATGCCTTGTTATCATGCAAGAGAATTGGCAATTCATAGAGCAAAAAAAATAGGTGCTAAAGTAATACTTGGAACAGCAACTCCATCTTTAAATGTTTGGAAAAATTTAAAACCCAATGGAAATGTAGTTGTTGCAAAATTAACTCAAAGGATTTCTAATCGTAAATTACCAACGGTTAGTGTCGTAGACATGCGAGAAGAGTTAGCTATCGGAAATAGAAGTTTAATTAGTAGATATCTAAAAACACAACTTTTGAGTATAAAAGAGAGTGGAAATCAAGCTATCATTTTAGTACCTAGACGTGGATATAGTAGTTTTCTAAGTTGTCGAAGTTGTGGAGAGGTCGTTCAATGTCCACATTGTGATGTTGCACTAACTGTACATCGTTCCAAAGAGGGTATTCAATGGTTGCGTTGTCACTGGTGTGACTTTCGTTCGACAATTAGTGATAAATGTGGAGAATGTGGTTCAAATGCTTTTAAACCTTTTGGGACTGGAACACAAAGAGTTATGGATCATTTAGAAAGAGAACTAGAGGGTATAAGTTTATTAAGGTTTGATAGAGATACAACTAGAGGCCGTGATGGCCATAGATTGTTGCTAGAAAGATTTGCTGATGGTGACGCCGATATTTTAGTAGGTACTCAGATGCTATCTAAAGGCATGGATTTACCAAAGGTAACTCTTGCCGTTGTCTTGGCAGCAGATGGTTTATTGTATCGTCCTGATTTAATGGCTACTGAAGAAACACTTCAACTATTTATGCAATTAGCTGGTCGTGCAGGGCGAGGTGAGCAACCTGGAAAGGTTGTAGTGCAAACTTATTGTCCTGATCATCCAGTGATTCTTCATTTGATTGATGGGAGTTACGAAGAGTTCCTGAAAAAAGAAGAAAAGACTAGAAAAGAAGCCTCGATGGTTCCATACAGTCGAGCCTGCTTATTGAAGTTTTCTGGCGAATCTTCAGAGTTGACATCACATGGTGCATTTGATGTTTTATCAAAAATAAAGAATGCTTGCAGTCAAAAAGGTTGGAAATCAGTCGGTCCAGCACCTTCATTAGTTGAGAGGGTTGCAGGTAAAAGCCGTTGGCAACTTCTTTTGTACGGTCCAGAATATAGTCGTATACCACTCCCTTATGGACCTGAATTATGGAAAGATCTACCAAAAGGAGTAACTCTTTCTATTGATCCTGATCCTCTGCAACTATGAGTGGCTTTCTTCACATTAAGGTGGTAGCTCAGGGAAACCGAAGCCCATTAGGAGACGTACTCTTTGAAGGGATAAGCTCAGCAAAGTTAAGGTAATTATCAAGATAATCCCAACTGAAATTTGGTTCCATTTCCAATTTGAAATCTCCAGTTGGTTAATCTGTCCAATTTCAAGAGGAAAGAAAGTTAAACCTTGTTTAAAAGTAGGTTCAAGTGGTTTTGTGTTGAAATTATTTTTATTGCCAATACCATTAATTACGATGTTTAGTTTTAATCCAGGAATTTTTGGGATTTCTCTCAAATCAAAATAAATCTTAAAATTTTGACTTGTACCAATTATCCAGTTTTTGTTGTTTGTAATTATTTCAGGTTTATTTATACTGAATCCGCTAGTTTTTGAAGCTACTGAAACTATTTCTTGAAGTAATTTATTTGCTTCTTCAAAACGAATAGTTGGTGATTCAAAATGCTGCTTATCCTCATGAGTTAGGAGTTTTAAGATACTATGTTTTTTAGTAAGATTATCTTCAAATTGCATTTGCCATGGAATTGATTCACCATAATTACTATCTATATCAAGTGAAATCTTTAGTCGATCTGGACCTGTAACACTCAGGGTTGTTGATATATCTACGCAACCACTCAAAAGGAAGGTTAATAATAAAATACTTAATAAAGTTATTATTGAAAATCCAAAGTCTAGACTTTTTGTTGGACCAGTTGGAGGATGATAAATTTTCTCCTTCTTCTTTTTTGCTTTGCTAAATGACGATTTTAGAGATGGTTCCATCTCTAATTTTGGTATTTCGACTGACCAGTTTGATGGTTTTGGTAAACGTGGAGAATCAAGTATTGATAAAAGCTGTTTAGCTTGTTGACGGACGCTTTCTTTTTTATTATGGATTAATGTTTGACAGATATTGATCGCCTTTTGTTCATCACCTTTCCCCATATAGGCAGTAACTAAAAGTAGCCTAAGTTGTCCTCCTATTTCTGTCTCTGCTTGGAAATCTAGAAGTAAAGGTTCAATTATTCTTATGCAAATACCGTAGTCACCTTTATCAAGGGCCGCTTCAGTAGCTTTTATAGCTGAAGCTATATTTGACATTTAACCTCTACCCATAACCATTGTTCCAATACCTGCATCAGTGAAAACTTCTAATAGAAGTGAGTGAGGAGTTCTTCCGTCAATGATATGGGCAGCATTCACACCTTGGGCAAGCGAACGTATACAACATTCAACTTTTGGTTTCATACCTGCTTTAACTATCCCTTTATTAATTAATTCTCTAGCTTCCGATAAACGTATATTTTTTATTAAGGAAGAAGGATCATTTTCATTCCTTAAAATACCTGGGGTATCTGTTAGAAGGATTAATTTTTCGGCACCTAGTGCTGCCGCAAGCTCTCCAGCAACAGTATCAGCATTGATATTGTGTGATCTGCCATCTGAAGAGTTGGCTACGCTAGAAATGACTGGGACGTAACCTTCTTCGAGAAGAGGACTCAAAATCTTTGTATTTACTTTTGCAACTTCTCCAACAAGACCATGACTTCCACCTCCAAGCGTTCTTGCCTCAATAAGTCCACCATCTATTCCAGATAGTCCAACAGCCAATCTTCCGTGATTGTTTATTCCACTTACAATCTGTTTATTTACTCTTCCAGTAAGAACCATTTCTACAACATCCATGGTCTCGGTATCAGTAATACGTAAACCATCAAGGAAAACTGGTTTTATTCCCAATTTTTCTAACCATTCGTTTATTTCTGGACCCCCACCATGAACGACTACTATTTGTACGCCAACAAACGAGAGAAGAGCTAGATCTCTAAATACTGCATTTTGAAGTGTTTTATTTGCCATAGCTGAGCCACCATATTTAATTACGATTCTTTTATTTGCAAAACGCTGAATATAAGGAAGCGCCTCACTTAAGACGGAAACTCTTATTGAATCTTTGTCCGTGAAGGGTTTATTAGTATTCATACTGTGGTTAGATTGTTGGTTTTCTTTATTCATTTTTTTGTGGATTATCTTCTTGTTTTTGCGGAAGTAGGATCAAATCTATTGCACTGGGTGTGGGACAAAATAATTCAGCGCACAAACCTTTAGCAAAGAATCTTCCTAAACGTTCTTTTTGAGCATTCCATCTTTCCAAGGACACAGCAGCCATTTCAAATCTCATTCGTATTCCATAATTACCCTCTTTGACCAACTCTTCTACTTCTATAAGTTGGGGAGGATTGTCTATGTCCCAAAGCTTTAATACTCTTAAAGAGGATTCAAGTTGGCAAGATTGGCCATAGCGCCATCTAGTTACATCTTTGACTAGTTTTCCTAGCTCTTCAGGAGCTCTGTCTCTCTCTGAGGCAAACTTAGTCGCAGGAACTACTCTTAGGGCAGGAGGAACTTCAGTCGTTTTTAGTGATATACCTATTAGAAAAATAGGTACTCCATAGAAGAAAGTCGGAACACTGAGGTTTGTTGCATCAGTGAAATAGGCTGTTAGGCCTATTAGAGAAAGGGATGCTCCTCCGATAGTGATGAGGCTTGCCGGTGAGAGTAGTTTATTCATAGGTGTCATTTTGGCTAAAATCGTGGGCAGATGGTTTTATCAGGAGACAGTCTCATGGCCTCACACCAAAAACAATTTTCTGAGTTAACTGAACTTGTTGAAAAATTAAACAAGGATAGGGCTTGGATCCTTGAACAATTAGATAAAGGTAGCTGGCCTGAATTTAGACCTGATCTTGCAGCTTTGGAGAGAGAATTAGGTCAACTTTTAACTAGAGCTACAGAATACATTGAAGAAAATGGTTGATTTTTCAGAATGGAATGTCATCTGTATCAGGAACTAATGGTGAGCTGTCCCATTTAACACCCTCGTTATTTAAAGGATTTACGGAATCGCTTTTTATATTTGACTGAGCTTGAGAAGGAATTGATGAAACAGCTGTTTTAGATGAAAAAGGGTGGATTCGAGAAAGAGTAAATTCAGCTTGTTTTTCTTTAGTCCCATCCTTGCGAGGAACAGTATTCATTCTTAATCGACCTTCTATTACTAATTTAGAATTGACTTGAACTGTGTTTTGAAGTTCTTCTGCTAATTTCCCCCAACCAACTACCTTAATTGCGCATGGAGGGTCATCAGCACGGAGGCTGTCAAATTCAACTTCTAGTTCAGCTAGGGGAGTTTTGTTGTCTTGGGTAAAACGGACTGTTGGTGCCTTCTTTACCAAAACCTCAAGCATGCAATGGTTCATTTTTTTTTCTTTAATTATTGTGGTTATCTTGATGGATATAAGGGGAAAATGCCAGCCACATCTTTGGTTGTTAACAGGAACAGGCGAAGGTCATTTCTTCGCTGAGTCTTTATTGAAAGAAGGCTGGAAAATTACTGTTAGTGTTGTTTCTGATAGAGCCTCGATTCCATATGAAAAATTAGATTTAGAGAAAATATTAATTGGGGCCTTAATTACTGAGGAAGAGATCAGGGGAGTGATATTAAACGCCAGAATTCATCAAAATGGATTTCATTGCGTTGTTGATCTGACTCATCCATTTGCTATAAAAATCACACGGTCAATCTCAAAAGTTTGTAAGGAACTCGGTCAAACATACATAAGGTATGAAAGAGCTATCGATAATATCTCAAATGCATTTTTAATAGAAAAATTTAGTGATTTAAGAAATTATGATCTAAAAAATAAATCTATTTTGCTCGCAGTAGGAGTAAGGTATCTTCAAGAAGCCTTGTTCTTCGCAAGAAAATCAGGGGCAAATGTTTATGCAAGAGTTTTAGCTAATCCAGAAAGTATAAGAAAAACATTGTCTTCATCAATTCAAAAAACAAATTTTGCGATATTAAACCCTTCAGTCTCTAGTAATGGAAAAATTGAAAAAGCTCTTGTAAGGAAATGGAATATTACTGGTGTCATTTGTAGGCAATCAGGAGGAAGAAATGAAATCTTATGGCACCGAATTTGTTTGAGTATGAGAATTAATCTTTGGTTGTTGGAGAGACCTTCTGAATTTAAAAATATTAATTCAGTAGATAGCTATGAAAAATTAATTAAAAAATTAAAATCTATTAATATGGAATAAAAAGTTTTTAAGGTCATGCATTTATCTGATTTGAATCAAGAGATTTATTTGGTTATAACTACTGAAGTCGATAAAAAAAATGCATCTAAATTAGCTAATTTACTCTTGAAGGAGAAATTAATACCCTGCGTAACTTTTAAGAATATCGAATCACATTTTTGGTGGGAAGGAAATATAAATCAATCGCAAGAAGTACAATTAATGATTAAGTGTAAGAAAGAGAATCTAGATATCGTTTGTAATAAGATTTCTGAATTGCATAGCTATGAAATACCAGAAATAATTTATTTTCGTGTTTCAGCTATTAAAAATTACCATCATTGGGTGAATTCTATTTGAGCTTTCAATCCTTAGGTTTCTAAATGTGAATTGATCAAATTTAAAAGATCAGTATTGGAACGAGATCCTAATTGTGTAACTATCTGTCCTGCACAAATAGATCCAATTTTTGCAGATAATTCTGGCTTTAGGCCATCTGCATACCCTTTTAAAAAAGCTCCAGCATAAAGATCTCCTGCACCAGTTGTATCAACAGCCTTCCCAAGAATGAAAGGATCTATTTTAATTTCTTTGCCATTTGAAATTAGAATTGAGCCTTTTTCACCAATTGTGATTGCCGCAAGATCACATTTTTTTTTCAATTCTTCAAGAGCTGAACTTAGAGAAGAGGTATTATACAAAGTTGTTATTTCATCTTCATTGGCAAATAATATATCTATATGATCGTCAACTAGTTTTATAAAACTCTCGCGATGTCTACTAACACAAAATGAATCAGAAAGGGATAAAGCAACTTTTCGACTTGCATTTTTAGCTATTTTTGCTGCTTTAATAAATGCATTTTTAGCGGCGGGGTTGTCCCATAGGTATCCCTCTAAATAAAGTATTTTTGCTTCCCTAACTACTGAGAGGTCGATATCCTTAGGTTCTAAGAGAACTGAAGCGCCCAGGTAAGTGCACATAGTTCTCTGAGCATCTGGAGTGACAAAAATTATGCATCTGGCAGTCGAGGGGCCAACGGATGACGGTGGCGTCTTGAAAATGGTCCCAGTCGTTAATATTTCCTCTGTAAAGATTTCTCCTAGCTTGTCATCTCTTACCCTTCCAATAAAGGCTGCCTTCCCACCTAACTGTGCAACACATGCTAATGAATTGGCAACAGAACCTCCTGACCTTTGAATTCTGTTAGTAGTCATTTCATAAAGTTCTTTAGCTTTGTTTTCATCAATCAAGGTCATTGAACCTTTGTCGAAAGATAGTTTCTCTAGAAGAGAATCATCTGTTGTTGTTAATACGTCTACTATTGCATTCCCAATACCTACTATGTCTAGTGAAGGGGTGTTTCTCTTATTAGTCATCAAGTTTGTTTAAAAATCATAAAAGAACAATTGTTTGTTTTTTAAGAATTCAAAAGAGCTCTTTTTGGTCCGTGAATAGGATCTTCAATAACAATTGTTTGATCCCTATTAGCTCCCAGGGAAACTATTGCTATGGGAACTTCCATGAGCTCAGCTAGGAATCTCAAGTAACTCATTGCTGCAGGTGGAAGATCTTCTAGACGACGACAGTTTTCTGTAGAGCATCTCCAGCCAGGTAGCTTTTTGAAAATTGGATTACATTTTTCAAAATCTTCAACACTACTTGGAAAATAATCAATTCTTTTACCATTTAATTCATAAGCCACACATATATCAATTTCTTCTAGTTCATCTAAAACGTCTAATTTAGTAATAGCAAGGCAATCCAAGCCATTTACCTCAACTGCGTATTTTCCAATTACTCCATCAAACCAGCCACATCTCCTTCTTCGTCCAGTAGTTGTTCCAAATTCACCACCTCTATCACAAAGTTGATCATTAATACTCCCTTGCAATTCAGTCGGGAAGGGTCCTTCTCCAACTCTAGTTGTATAGGCTTTAGCAACCCCGATCACCCTGTCTATGAGGGTAGGACCTACTCCTGCACCTATGCATGCCCCACCTGACACTGGATTAGAGGAGGTTACATAAGGGTATGTTCCGTGATCAAGATCTAAAAGCGTCCCTTGAGCCCCCTCAAATAAGATGTTCTTCTTTTTTTTTGCTGCTTGATGAATTGTTCGATTGCAGTCAACAATATGTTTTCTTAGCTGTTTCCCGTAATCAAGATATTCTTCTATTATTTCATCAATAATTAATGGCTCGATTCCATAAACCATTTGGAGGAGTCCGTTTTTCTCTGCTAAAGGGACCTGTAATCTTTCTTGAAGCTTTTCCTTGCTCATTAGATCAATTATTCGAATCCCATTCCTTTGAGATTTATCAGCATATGTTGGACCAATCCCCCTTCCAGTAGTACCGATTTTTTGGTCACCTCGCTTTTGCTCAATTGCCAAATCAAGAAGCCTGTGATAAGGCATCGTTACATGAGCAGTTGAAGCAAGCTTTAATCCTGAAATATCAATATCGTTATCTTCAAGCATTTTTATTTCTTTAATCATTACTTTCGGATCAACAACTGTTCCTGATCCAATAAGACAGATTGTATCTGGATACAAAATCCCAGAGGGGATCAAATGTAATTTGAGAACTTTGTCCTCTACCACAATTGTATGACCGGCATTAACCCCACCTTGATAGCGAACAACTACATCTGCGGAGCGACTGAGCAAATCGGTGATTTTGCCTTTACCTTCATCACCCCATTGAGCGCCTATAACTACAACATTTGCCAAGGAAGAAAATTCGGCTCGAAACCGATTTACTTTAGAAGAAATTAGATTTGCAGATAGCCATACCCTGAGTCAAAGAAATGAATTAAAGATTATCTTTAACTATCTCTAACTGCCAATTTCTCTGCTTTAGATAGTTCTTTGTTTAACCTCTCTTTGAGATTTTCAGGAACTGGTCTGTTTGCAAAAGTCTTATAATGACCTGATAAAGCATTTAATGCGGTCTGCATTGTTGTAAAGGTTGTGGAAGTGTTTACTTGAGATCGATTCCTATATCTTGAGATGTAATCACTTATGAGAAAAACAGCTTCTTTTTCCGCATCAGAAAGTCCTTTGTCTTCTTTAGGTAAAGTTATGGTCTCTTTTAAAGTTGATGAGACTGCAATAGTGTCTTTAGCAAAATCTCCAGACATTAGTGTTTTAGCTGCATTCACTTCTGAAGCGAATTGGAAGAATATGAGGCAGAAGCCAAGGCATATAGCCAAAGCTGCCCTCACCAACCTGATGGAGAGGTGATGAAAGGCAGAAATCATTTGTTTTTTGCAGTTACGTAAGACTCTAGAGTCCTTTGGGCTCAATTTATAGTTTTTCTGTATTAAATTCTTCAGAAAGTTTTTTAAGAACGGAGTTCATCTCTAACAACTCTGTAGTTTTGGTTTTTCTATTATGTAATTCAACCATTCCAGAACTAGCTTCTCGCCCAGCAACGATTCTCCATGGGATTCCAATAAGGTCTGCATCTTTAAACTTTATCCCAGCCCTCTCATCCCTATCGTCAAGAAGAACATCAACTTGATCTTTTATTAATTTTTGATAGATATCTTCAGCTAAACATTTCTGATCATTATTCTTGATGTTTGCAATGATAATTATTACTTCAAAAGGGGCAATTGATGTCGGCCAGATAATACCTGAATCATCATGATTTTGTTCTACTGCTGCTTGAGCTAATCTGGAAATGCCAATTCCATAGCACCCCATCCAAAAGTGGTCTTCAATTCCTTTCTCGTTGGTAAAAGTAGCATTTAATGATTCAGAATACTTTTTCCCCAGTTGAAATATATGCCCTATTTCTATACCTCTACATTCTTGAAGCTTTTGTGTTTTATCATGAATACACCTGTCTCCAAGTTTAGCTTTTCTAACGTCACATGTCAGTTGTAAAGTATTAATTAAATCCCAATTATAAAATATTTTATGCTCATCCTTGATATTGTTTCCACATATAAAGTTTTTAAGTTCTTTTGCAGAATTGTCTGCAATTCTTATGAATTTTTTTTTCCATAGTTTTGATTCTTTAAGTAAATTGTCGCTAAGATCAGGACCTATAAAACCAAATGGAATATTACTAATGCCTTGCTTTTGTATATCTTCATTAGAAATAATTCTAATATCAAGTACATTTTGCTTTAATTCTTGAGATATTTTATTTGAAAGTTTAATATCATTTATTTCTTGATCACCCCGAATACTTACTAGAACTGGGTATTTTTTATTATCATCACAAGTTGCTAAATAAGCTAATACTTTTACGATTTGACTTGGGTGGAAATTGTTGTGATTACATAATTCGTCTATGGTTCTTTGATTAGGAGTCTTAATTATCGAAGGTTTATTAGGACCTAATGATTTTCCATCTTCAATAATGGAAACAGCTTTTTCCTGATTAGCTCCATATTTACCATCAGAACTTATTAAAATTAAGTCCTCTCCAGACTCGGCTGTTACCATGAATTCTTGAGATGCTGCACCTCCAATAGCTCCACTATCAGCGTCGACACAAACAAAATCTAGACCACATTTTGTAAATATATTTTGATAGGCATTTCTCATCTCTGAATAAGTTGATTGAAGATCATTCTCATTTGCATGAAAGGAATAAGCATCCTTCATGATGAATTCTCTACTTCTCATTAATCCAAATCTTGGCCTTATTTCATCTCTAAATTTTGTTTGAATTTGGAATATATTTATGGGTAATTGTTTGTAGGAGTGAATAGTTTGAGAAATTATTTGCGTAATTACTTCTTCATGAGTTGGTCCCAGCCCTAATTCTTTACCTTGTCTATCTTTCAGGCTAAACATAATACCTTCTCCTTGTGTATATGATTTCCACCTACCACTTTTTTCCCATATTTCTGAAGGCTGCAGTTGAGGGAGAAGAGTTTGTAGGCAACCTTTAGTTGATAACTCTTCTTCAACAATTGAGGTTATTTTTTTTAGAACCCTCCAAAGCAAAGGCATATAAGCATAAATACCTCCGGTTAGGCGCTTGATAAAACCACCTCTGACCAGTAACTGATGTGAAATTATATCGGCTTCTGCAGGGACGTCTCTAAGAGTGATCAGCATTAGGCGGGAGACGCGCATAAGCCTAAAATTTAAATATTTATGAGATTAGTCCTTTGAGTGTTGGCCATAAGAAGATCTATATTGTTTGTGCGGGAATCATGTTGTTTTTTTAAAGTGTCCAATTGTACATGGTCTAAATTTGATTCTTCTGCTAATTTTTTCAAATGATTTTCTAGAAGCTTTCTTTAGCAATGTTTAACGGGTCATTGAATTCAGGAACAAATGGAAGATCAGAGGAGTTTTTAGACAAAGCATTGAATACAGCTTCTAACTCAAGTGATTCATTGTTGACTATTGACGAAGTTCAGAAAACATTAAATAGATCTAGAGCTTCCGTATACAGGTATACAAACACTGACACAAGAAATCTTAATCCCCCTTTCAACCCTAGAAAACTAAATACTGAATTTAGAAGTGATCAAAAAGATCAATTACTTTTTCATCCCAATGAAGTTGCAAGATTTGCAAAAGATATACTCAGAATTAAGGAAGTAACTGTAGAAATATTTAATTCTCCATCATCTGAAACACAAAACATTCTAAATGCAATACTTGATGAGTTGAGAATTATAAGAAATAAACTTGATGGCCAATATGATAAGAATGACTCTATTCCTAATCATTTACAAAAACCTGATAAAAAGGCTGCTTAGTTATTCTTAAATGTGGAATAATAGTATCTACATACTTTCAAATGAATTAAGACTTTTAATTTATTTTCACTCATTTGACTAACGGTTTATTTATTCCAAACCTTACATGGATTTAGAACCACATTTAACTAATAAGCAATCACCTGAGATTGACCCTCCTTTGCTTAATAAAGATAAAGATCAACTATCTGCCGATGATGAAGATCCTTATAGTTTTAATAGTACCTCAACTTCTTTAATTGGTTTGGCAATAGTATTTGTAATGCTTGGAATACCATTATTAGCTGTCATTAGCGAAAGGCCAGAGACAACAAAAAGCTTACCGACTTCAATAAATCAAAATGGACCTGAGTGATCTTCCTCCTTCACCATCGCCTGGATTAGTCAATCTAGTTGTAGAGATTCCTGCTGGCAGCAGAAATAAATACGAATATTTTAGCTCTGCAGGAATTATGGCTCTGGATAGAGTTTTGCATTCTTCAGTGAGATATCCATTTGATTATGGATTTATTCCAAATACTCTTGCTGAGGATGGAGCGCCTCTAGATGCAATGGTAGTTATGGAAGAACCTACTTTTGCAGGTTGCTTGATCCAAGCAAGACCTATAGGAGTTCTTGATATGCATGATTCAGGGGCCTACGATGGCAAACTTCTATGTGTACCTACTGCAGATCCAAGACAAAGAGAAATTAATACTATTGGGCAAATAGCTCAGAATCAATTGGAGGATGTGGCTGAGTTTTTTAGAACCTATAAAAGCTTGGAAGGGAGGGTGATCGAAATAGACGGATGGAGAGACTACGATGCTGTTGATGAATTATTAAAAAGCTGCATAGAAGCACATCAGTTGGACATAACACAAAAATAAATATTTAAACTTACTTTTTTGGCTAAGCTTATCTTGTTTATGCTTTGAAAATTTGAAACTATATAGTTATTCCTCATGCTCAACTTGTCGCAGAGCGATTAAGTGGCTTAAAAACAATGATATTACCTTTGAAATAATTGAGCTTTTAAAATCCCCCCCTCCCAAGGAAATGCTTATCTCAGCTAGCGAGCTATATGGGGATAGAAAATATCTTTTAAATACTAGTGGGGGTATATATCGTTCTATTGGTTCGGATGCTGTAAAAAAAATGAGTAATAACCAATTTTTTGAGCAACTTCTTATGGAACCCAGATTAATAAAAAGACCTTTTTTACATAAATCTAGTAAATGCTTTTTGGTGGGATTTAAAGAAGAAAAGTGGGCTGAGAAATTACTTTGAAATTAACATGATCACTAGCATTGACTGAATTTAAGTAGTCTTTACAAATAAAGTAAACTATATATCTATTATTGATAAACAAGTGAAGCAAAATTATTCAGACTCGAGTAAAGAAATTAAAAATTCTTGGTGGTATTCTTTCTTTGATACGTGGGGACCTATTTCTCTAACTATTCTCCTTTATATAGGTATTCGTCATTTTATAGCAGAAGCTAGATATATACCCTCGGGTTCAATGCGGCCAGGATTGAAAGTTAATGATCGACTAATTGTTGAAAAAGTTTCTTTGCGCAAAAGAGCACCTTTGCGTGGGGAAATTGTAGTTTTCAACTCACCATATTCCTTTGATAAGAAATTGATAGCTGATAGGAGTAAACAACTTCCATCTAAATTTCAATGTTCATTAATAACTTTTCCATTGATTTCTTGGATACCTACTCTATCTGATCGTGCTTGTGATGCTTACATCAAACGAATAGTAGCTGTTGGAGGAGATCGTCTTTTGATTAATGCTAAGGGAGAGATTAATTTGAATGGTAGATCAATCAATGAACCATATGTTATGAACTTCTGCCCAAGTAAACCTAAATTTAATCTATGTCCTCCGATGACTTCAACTGTTCCTAAGGGACATGTATTCGTTTTGGGGGATAACCGCGCTAATAGTTGGGATAGTCGCTTTTGGCCAGGAGGGGGGTTCTTACCCCAAAAAGAAATAATTGGCAAAGCAAGCTGGCGCTTTTGGCCTATTAATCGTTTTGGTAAGCTTAATTAATTAGCCTACAATCAATAACTTCCCTAACTTTTTTTTGGACTTTGATCACACCCTTTTTGATTAAAATAGTTTTCTCTTTATATATGATCCTGCTTTTTCAATGATTTGGATATCTTCAAAAAACAACTATTAGTCTTTAGATTAAAGAGCTCCAGCAGCTGTTGAGTCGATAATACCTCCCAAATGTGAAGTGATGTTTAGACAGGTGATTTGATCTGGTTGGCCTTCTTTGTCTGAGAGATCAATAACTGTAACGCCTCCATTACCTTGTTTTATCATCCAAATATTTGATGGCATTAGCCCTAATAGATGACAAAGAATGGTTTTGTTAACTGCATCATGAGCGACAACCAATGCGGTTTCATTGTTTTTAAGATCTTGGCAAATCTCATCCCAACCAGTAATGGATCTCGTGGAGACTTCTTTTATATTTTCTCCCTCTGGCATTTGAACTTTTTCAGGTGAAATCTTCCATGTTTGTAGAAGGTCTGGCCAGTCGGTTTTTATCTCAGACTCCAACTTCCCTTCCCATTTCCCGTGACCAATCTCTATTAGGTTATCTTTGAGAGAAATTTCGATCCCTGGATGTTCGTTTAGAATTATCTGAGCTGTTTCTTTTGGTCTTGATAGAGAGCTACTGAAAGCTTTTTGTATAATATTAGGTTTTAAAAATTCACTTGCGGCCTTTGCTTGGGATTTACCATTTTTATTTAAGGGAATATCAATTTGTCCTTGAAACCTTCCTTGTTTATTCCAGTCTGTTTCACCATGCCTAACTAAAATAATTCTTTTTTTACTGCTTTTCTTTGGAATTGTAGGATGTAAATGAGCGATATTATTGAGACATTGGATTTGAACTTGTCTATCGTTCCAATCATTAAAATTAATATTACAAATTGAGATTGAGGTATTATCTAACTTCAATCTTCTAAACCCTTTTGATGGCTCATTAATTAATTTCAGTATCAAGCATCTAAGAATTGCATTATGGGCAACTATCAAAATGGTTTTATTAGACCCTGAATGAGCATCAAATAAAGACTTTAAGAAATTTTCAGCTTGATATAAGAGTTCTTTAATTGGTTGAAATTTTGAACCGTCGTCTCTATTAATGGTTAGTTCCTTTGGTTCTTTTTGCCAAATAGAAAGCTCTTCTGGAAACTGATTTTTTATTTCATTTTTTGTTAAACCACTCCAAGGCCCAAGGTCAACCTCTAGGAGTTCATCTGTATAAGTTGCTTTAAGCTCGCTTTGATGCTGTTTGATAATGATTTTTGTGGTTTCTGATGCTCTTTGTAACGGGGAGCTATAAACTGCATCTATTGGAATAGAAGAGATTGTTCTTCCGGCCGCTTCAGCTTGCAATTGCCCTTCTCTAGTTAATGTTGAAAGGTCGCTTCTTCCTTGAATACGACCTTCCTTGTTGAAACTGCTCAATCCATGACGGACAAAAATTAGACGCAATGTCATTAAATAAAGTGTCTTCTAGATATTTATGGTATTAGCCATGAGGGCAATCTAATCTTCTTTTAGTAAAGATAGAAGTCTTTCTCCATGTCAGTCTTCACAAGTTGATTTTATGAGACAAGCAAAAACTGGTTGGAAATGGGCGATCGCTCTATTTTCATTGCTTTTAACTGTTCTGATATGGCAACAAGGTTTGCAAGAAAGCTTTGAACGTCCCTCAGTAGCTCCAAAGATTTCTTTGATGCAAACTGAGATGGCAGTTTCAGCTTCTTCATCGTTACCTGAAACAATACAAGAAGTATTTTTAGGTTCAGAACCTCAAGAAAAACTTTATCAAGCTCTCAGTGATATTCCTTTGGGACAAATTGAGGATAGAGAAAGATTGTTATTAGCAATTCTGGAAGAGTCTGAGAATGAGCAAAAATTTATCTTGAAGAAAGGTTTTAATGATAAGAATTTTGAAACAGTTAAAGGCTATATATTAGATAGACAAAAAGGTAAAGAACTAGATAGATTTCCTGATTTTGATGAGATTGAATTAGACCCTTTACTTTATCAAATTTCATGCTCCTCTTTGGGATTTACTGATGAAAAATGTATTAATAAAAAATATAATTTCCACACTTCTATAAGGCTTTTAACTTCACAACTATTTCCATTTTTTGCTTCTATTGTAGGGAGTATATTATTAATTAGGTATGCATTTATTTTCTTAAGAAAGAAAAATACTCCATGGCCAGAAATGATATCTCCCCCTCTATCAGTAATAGATATGGTTCTTCTAATCTCTGGTGGTTTCGTTGTTATTGGTGAAGTCGTTTTCCCCGCACTAATTATACCAATAACAGATTTATTGTTTAATAATTTATCCTCTCCATTAAACCAGTCTCTAAGAGTATTTATTGGTTACTGTTCAATGACTATAGCTCCTTTATTTATAATTAGATATCAATTAATGGGTTTAGTTCCTTCGGGGATTGATGGAGGTTGGCTTCAATGGAAAATCAGACCAATCAAAGAAGGACTTTTTAAATCAATAAGTGGATGGTTAATGATTATGCCTTTAGTGCTGCTTATTGGGTGGCTAATGAATGAGATTATTGGTGACCAAGGAGGAAGTAATCCTTTATTGGAATTGGTTTTAGGTAGTGATGAATTCTTTCCATTATTTTTGCTTTTGATTACAACTGTTGTTTTGGCTCCAGTTTTTGAGGAATTAGTTTTTAGGGGTATTCTTTTGCCTGTATTGGTCTCCAAAGTTGGCAAAGCTAGCGGAGTTTTATTAAGTGCCTTGATCTTTGCTTTAGCTCATTTAAGTGTAGGGGAATTACCTCCTCTATTTGTATTAGGAATTGGTCTTGGTTTAATGAGATTGAGCTCAGGAAGGTTATTTCCTTGTGCTCTTATGCATTCCCTATGGAATGGAGTCACTTTTATTAGTCTGCTATTAGTAGCTTGAGATTAAATAAAAAAAATATCAGTATTCCAGCTCTTGCAGTTGCTTGATCAAGGTGTTTGACTTGAATTACTTTCGAATTTTGATTTGATTAGGCGAACTCAATATAAACAAAAAGTAGGCCAATTTCAAAAAAAGAAGTTGTCCAAAGAATTGTTATATAGTGTTTTTTCCTCAAAACAGGTTCAAAGAAAATTTCCAATTCAAGCAGCTCTTCATATCGTTTTAGATGGTGCATTAGTAGGCATACTCATAACAGTGGCGATAATGTCATCCGTAGCTCTGCACTCTCAATATTTGTGGACTAAGTCTTTTACTAAACTTGAAACTACTAGAGACTTGAACCGAAGGACATTGGAGTCAACATCAATCCTTGAAAGTTATCTTTTGAAAAATCAAAAGTTGTCTAGAAATTTAGTTCCCACTAAAGCGGAAGATCTTATATACGTGGATAGACCAAAACCAGAAGAAACTAATAAATCATTCGATGTGACATTGAAAAGTAGATTTCTAGAGAAAATATCTTCTTTTCCCGTTAAATCAGGATACTAATAATTCCCATGAGAAGTTCTGATCATAGAAAGAAAAGAAAGACTTTTAAAGTAAACACTCTTCAGCCCCTTTCTCAGTCCAGATTTAGAATTATCTTTTTTTTATTATGCCTTGGACTTGGGGGCCTTTTTTTAAGGGTAGGTTGGCTTCAGCTATTTCAGTCTGATCAATTAAGAGCTTTAGCACGCGAAGTTCAAACAGAACAAAAGACCCCTCTGGGGACACGTCGATCTATTTTAGATAGAAATGGAAAGCTTGTCGCAATAGATGAGAGACGTTATAAAATTTGGGCTCATCCTAGGTATTTTAATTTTCCCGGTGATTCATCTAGGACAGTGCGTAAACCAGTCGAAGTAGCAAAGCTTCTTTCTGCCCCACTATCCATAAGTGTTGATGATATTTTGAAAAAATTAGGAAATTATTCTTCAGGGGTCAAACTTGCAGAGGGGGTGACGCCCGAGCAAGCTAATGCTATTAGGAAACTTGGAATAAGTGGTATTGATTTGGAGGTGTATCCTCAAAGGCTTTATCCTCACGGGTCACTTTTTGCAAATGTAGTTGGTTTTTTGGATTTAGATAGAAGACCTCAGGCTGGATTGGAATTAAGTTTAGATGGTGATCTAAAGCGTCTAGAAAAAGCAAGTTTAATCAGAAGAGGAGCTGATGGAACACCTTTGCCTGCAGGTGTTCAACGTGGTGTTTTTGACGAGGATCAACTAAGTCTCCAATTAACCCTAGATGTAAGGCTTCAAGAAGTAGCCATTAAAGAAATAAGTAAGCAAGTAAAGAAGTGGAATGCAAAAAAAGGTGTAGTCATCGTAATGGATATAGATACAGGAGAACTTCTGGCATTGGCTTCTACTCCAACTTATGATCCTAATAAATATTGGGATTATTCTCCATCTCTTTTTAAAGAGTGGTCAGTGCAAGAATTATTTGAACCTGGTTCTACCTTTAAGCCAATTAACTTGGCATTGGCATTGGAGGAGGGGGTTATAAGCCCTAATGGAGAAGTGAATGATGATGGTCTAGTTACAGTAGGAGGATGGCCTCTCTCTAATTGGGATCGGAGGCCTAACGGGATATTGACTTTTCCTGAAGTGTTACAAGTCTCAAGCAATGTAGGTATGGTTAAAATTATGAATAAATTGAATGCGAGTATTTACTGGCAATGGTTAAGACGCCTAGGTATTGATGAAATACCAGAAACTGATCTTCCAGGAGCAGTTTCTGGGCAAATAAAATCAAAGCAGACTTTTGTCAATCAACCGATAGAACCAGCGGTAGCCTCCTTTGGTCAAGGCTTTTCTGTTACTCCGCTTAAACTAGCGCAATTGCACGCTTTAATTGCAAATGGAGGCAGACTTGTGACGCCTCATATCACTAAAGGCCTAAAAGGTGATTATGAGTCGTATTTCAATTCTCCTTCAGAACCAAAGCAGGTTTTATCTCCTGAGGTTACAAAGACTGTTCTTGGATGGATGGAAACAGTTGTGTCTTTTTACGATGAAAGTGGTATTGAGGTAGATGTTCCTGGCTATCGAATTGGAGGGAAAACAGGGACGGCACAAAAATCGCAGGATGGTTTTAACTATAATTCTAAAATTTGCAGTTTTGTTGCAAGTCTTCCTATCGATGATCCTCGCTATGTTGTTTTAGCAGTTATTGATGAACCTCAAAAACCAAATGCATATGGATCAACGGTGGCTCTCCCTGTGGCAAAAAAAATTATTGAGACTTTGCTTGTGATAGAAAAAATCCCTCCAAGTATTTCTAAAAAAGAACATTTGGCTAGCAAAAGCTAAGAGATGGCTAAATTTTCCCAAAAGTACTAATTAAAGGGTGAAATCTATAAAAAACATGGCTAGTCTATTACATATGAAAGACGTTTTTTATTATGGAATCCCTTCTTAATCAGCTATCTTCAATGACTGTGGTGGTGGCTGATACTGGTGATCTTGAAGCGATCAAAAAATATCATCCCAGAGACGCTACAACAAATCCTTCTTTAATTCTTGCGGCTGCACAAATGCCTGCTTATCAAAGTTTGATTGATCAAGCACTGACTACCTCAAGAAAAATGTTAGGGACCAGCGCCGCTAAGGTTGATGTCGTTAAGGAAGCTTTGGATGAACTTTGTGTTGTCTTTGGTAAAGAGATTCTGAAATTAATTCCTGGCCGTGTTTCAACAGAGGTTGATGCAAGACTAAGTTTTGATACTGATGGGACCATTGAAAAAGCAAGAAAAATAATTGCTAAATATAATGCAGATGGTATTTCTAATGATCGTGTTTTAATCAAAATCGCCTCTACGTGGGAGGGAATACAAGCTGCTGAGGTATTAGAAAAAGAGAATATTCATTGCAACTTAACTTTGTTGTTTAATTTTTATCAAGCAGTTGCTTGTGCTGAGGCAGGTGTAACGCTTATTTCACCCTTTGTTGGAAGAATTTTAGATTGGTATAAATCTGCTACAGGAAGGGATTCTTATCCAGCGACTGAGGACCCAGGGGTCGTTTCGGTTACTAAAATATTTAATTATTTCAAGTCAAATGGTTATAGGACAGAGGTCATGGGAGCAAGTTTCAGAAATATAGAGGAAATAACCGAGCTTGCAGGATGTGATCTCTTGACGATTTCTCCCAAATTACTTCAGCAACTTAATGAAACTCATATGGACTTGCCCATTAAGTTGAATGCACAAAAACCTTTAGTCATTGAAGAGAAAATACATCTAGACCAGACATCTTTTGAACTAATGATGGCTGGAGATAAAATGGCTACGGAAAAACTTGATGATGGAATTAGCGGTTTTAGTAAAGCAATTGATAAATTAGAAAATCAATTGAACGAAAGACTTGAGTTGATTGAAGGAGGAGTTGCCCTAACTCTTTGAGCTTTAATTTTGAAAGAGTAATCTCTTGATTACTCTTTTTGCAATGTCTTCATAACTCATCTCACCTGAAAGAATTTGTGCAATTCTTTTTGGAGCAGTAGCCCTTTTTACACCTAATTGGTATCCGACTTTGGGAAAACGATAAAAAACTTGAGAAATTCTTTTACCCCAAGCCATCGAATTTCCCCAGTTTATTTGCATCGTTTTTGTATATGCGTCTAAACAATTCACTTCTCCATCTAGCCAATAAATAAGGCTTTTTGCAGCTTCAAATCCACTCATCAAAGCGGGCCTTAATCCTTCCGCCAAAAAAGGATCACATAATGAGGCAGCATCGCCAACCAAGAGAATTCCTTCTCCGTTTAATTTACAGTGGCCATTCCATATCCTTAATTTTTTTTCATGACCAATTACTTCAGAAGGATCAAAACCTAAATCAGGAAGAAATGATTTAAGTATTTCATTAACTGGAAGTGAATTCTTGTTATCTAGGAAAGTTCCCATCCCAATATTTACTTCATTGTCTAATGGAAAGGCCCATGCAAATCCATTTTTTACTAGGCCAAATTCAAATCTAGCAGTTTCAGTCCTTAAATTTCCCCTCCTTTTAATTCTCCCTGAGAAAGTGGAGGCAAATTTCTGTTGAGTTGGACCTAAATTAAAAGTTTTAGACCATGGCGATTGAGAACCATCAGCAATAACAACTGCTCTAGCCTCTATTTGTCTCCCATCAAGAGCGGTAATGTGCCAGACATTAGATTGTTTTATTATATCGACTACGTTAAAAGTAGTCAATAAATTACAACCAGAATTTAGTGCTTGATCTAATAAGAATGAATCAAGTCTTTCACGTTTAACTATCCAAAAGGGAGAAGATCCAGAGAGCTTAGCGACTACTTTGTCGGTATTGCACCAACTAAACTCTACATTTGTAATTACTTCATCAACTATTGGTAAAAGTCTAAAAGGAAACCAATTTTGCACTGCAGCAGACATTCCACCCCCGCAAATTTTCTCTGGAGATGAAACATTTTTTTCAAGAAGACATACCTTTTTACTTTTACTAGCTAGATGAAATGCTGTAGTAGTACCTGATGCCCCCCCTCCAATAATGGCAACATCTATGAGGGTCAAACTTTTAAAATCTCAGCTTCTTTTTCTGAAAGTTTTCTTTCAATATCTTTAATAAAATTATCCGTCTCTTTCTGAATTGTTTCTTGTTCATCTCTGCTTTGATCTTCGGAAAGATCACCATCCTTTTCAGATTTTTTGACTCTATCTATTGCCTCACGGCGTATATTTCTTAAGGCAACTTTTCCTTCCTCTGCATACTTTGATGCGAGTTTGCAAAATTCTTTTCTACGCTCTTCAGTTAATGGTGGAACATTTATACGAATTATCTTGCCATCATTATTTGGCGTGAAGCCCAGATCACTTGTTGCAATTGCTTTTTCGATGGAAGCTAAAGAGCCTAAGTCGAAGGGTTGAATTGCTATCGTTTGAGAGTCAGGAGTAGTGATAGTTGCGAGAGATTTTAGTGGAGTCTCTGCCCCGTAGTATTCGACTGAAATTCTATCTAACAGAGATGTATTTGCCCTTCCCGTCCTGATGGTATTGAAATTCCTCTGAGCTGCCTCTACAGATTTGCTCATTGTGGTTTTTAGATTTTGGTTTGACATTCAGATAACGTTATTGGGAATTGATTTTTAAAAAGCTTAAAAAGTTAGTTTCAACTTGAATTAGAAATTCTAGATCCAATTGGTTCGCCAGAAATAGCTTTAGCAATATTCCCAGGTTGGAAAATATTAAATACAATTATTGGGATTTTATTATCTTTGCAAAGAGCGATAGCAGTGCTATCCATTACTCCTATTTCGTTAGCCAATACATCTTGAAAGGTTAGATTGTCATATTTGACAGCATCGGTGAATTTTTTTGGATCTCGATCGTAAACCCCATCAACTTTCGTAGCTTTGAAAACAACTTCGGCGTTGATTTCAGCGGCCCTAAGTGCAGCAGTGGTATCAGTTGTAAAAAATGGATTGCCGCAACCACCTCCAAAAACTACTACTCTTCCTTTTTCAAGATGTCTTATTGCTCTTCTTCTTATGTACGGTTCTGCAATTTGTTGCATGTCAATAGCAGATTGAACTCTTGTAGGTACTCCAGCTCTTTCTAATCCATCTTGAAGTGTAATTGCGTTCATTACTGTTGCAAGCATCCCTACATAGTCAGCCGTGGCCCTATCCATTCCTGCCGCTGATCCTTTTAAACCTCTAAAAATATTTCCGCCGCCAACAACAATTGCTATTTGCGTGCCATTTTCAACCACTTTTGAAACATCCTTGGCAATTGATTGAACAATTTCAGGATCAATCCCATAAGGTTTATCTCCCATAAGAGCTTCACCACTGAGTTTTATGAGTGCTCTAGAGTATGTCATTAAAAATTCATAACAATTTGACAGTAGCAAGTCCTGGGAGAACGTCTTGAAATCTGTATTGGATTCCTTGCGATGGAAATATTTTTAGGACTATAAATTAATATTCAATTCCTTCTTGTGCTTTTATTCCCTGCTCTCTAAAGGGGTGGTGGATTAATTTCATTTCTGTCACAAGATCAGCTGAATCGATTAATTTTTCTGAGGCTCCTCTTCCAGTCAAGACTATATGTGTAAGTTCTGGACGCAAATTTATACCATTTATAATTTCATCTTCATCAATATATCCAAGTTTTATTGCAACAATGATCTCGTCTAAAATTATAAGTTTATAATTTGGGTCTTTAATATATGAGACCGCCTTTCTCCAGCTTGACTTGACTAAATTTATATCTCTATTTCTATCTTGTGTTTCCCAAGTGAACCCTTCCCCACATGCATGAAACTTTAACTTATCCCCAAATATTTTGAAAGCTAATGACTCACCTGGTTCCCATCCCCCTTTGATAAATTGAATTATTGCAACATTGTGGTTATGACCAATAGTTCTTAATCCCATCCCAAGAGCTGCTGTAGTTTTACCTTTACCTTTACCTGTATTAACTATTATTAGACCTTTTTCTTTTTTTCTTTCTTTTAATCTTTGTGTTTGAACTTCTTTTCTCTTTTGCATTCGTTCTTTGTATTTTTTTTCGCTGATATTTGGTATTAAATTACCACCCATTCCTATTTTTTCTGCACTCTTATCTAGGTTATTAAGTCTTGAATCCTCTTTATTGATTTTATTTTTCATTTCCTTTGCTTAAATTAAATAAGTTAATAAAAGAATAATTTCTAAAAAAGATATAGCTATAAATATTAATTATTCTTCTTGTTAATATTTGACTCTAGATAGAGCACTATCGACTGCAATTTGCTGATCTCTTCTTGTTATCCAATGATGATAGGTTTTTGTATGTATTGACACTGAGTGTCCCATCATTTTTGCCGCTACAGTATTTGGTAGCCCTATTAAGATGGTCCTAACTGCCCATGCATGCCTTAAATCATAGGGAGTAAAAGATATTTTATATCTTCTGAATTGTTCCGATACTCTTCTTCCTATATGTTGAAGAGTTGTCTCTTTTAGATCTGTTTTGATATTTGGGAGTAAATCTGAAGTATCAGTTATGTTTTCTAGCTCAAATAAATCAATCCATTCAGGATGAAATGGCCAAACTTGGTGCTCTCCTGTTTTCGTATTTGGGAAAACTCGGAGTATTTTATCTCCACCCTTTTTTAAACAAGATAAGTCACTAAAAAAGACTTCATGATTTCTAAGCCCATAAGTTGCCATTAACCCAAAAACAAATCTCCATTTTGGATTTGGTATTAATTGAAAGCTATTAATAATTTCTTTATCACTAGGTAACTCTCTGAAATTTGATTCGTGTATTCCATAACCACTTTGAAGTTGTTTCCAGTTCTTGGGTAGCTCTACTTGAAGGTGTCTAGCTAAAGCACTTAAAGCAATTCCACATTGTTGCCTGCTCCTTGAATTTTCTTTGTAACTTAAAAGGATTTTTACTAGTAGATCCTCGTTTAATTTAAGAGTTGATTTATGACTTACTCCAAGTAATCTGTTCAAATATGGTTTGTAAGCAGACTGCCAAGTGCTAATCATTCCTGCTGATGACTTGCTTTTGGATGTATCAGAAAAAAATTGTCTTTTAAAGCTTTCTATTTCATTGCTTATTACTGTTTTATTAGTCTTTGTTGATGAGATGGCTTTCTCTTTAATCCAATTGGACCAACAAAATTGATTTTTTTTTAATTGAAAATCTATTAATTCTATAGCTTTTCTAGCCTCTTCTAGGCCATTAATGTCGTATGGAAGTTTCAGGCTTATTCTTTGAACTTTAGAAAGATCATGAGACTTCTTATCTGGCAAAGAACCGCGAATGTTTAAAACTTTACCCCTTTTCTCAATTTTTAGACTGATTCCCTTTGATTCAAGGTCTTGGTTGATATCTAGTAACTTTTGATTCTCGTCCATGATCCTGTAAATTTAGCTAGATTTAATTTGATAAGGGTTTGTATATCCTTTTATAAGGAGTTTTTTCTAAAATGGCTCGGGTTGGTGTCCTCTTATTAAATCTCGGAGGTCCTGAGAGGATTAAGGACGTGGGACCATTTTTGTATAATTTATTTTCTGATCCAGAGATAATTCGTTTACCAGTTCGTGCTTTTCAAAAACCTCTTGCTTGGCTTATAAGCTTATTAAGAAGTAGTAAATCACAAGAGGCTTATAGATCAATTGGAGGTGGATCGCCTTTACGTCGTATAACCGAGCAGCAGGCAAGAGAACTCCAAAGTTATCTTAGAAATATAGGAATAGACGCTACAACATATGTCGCAATGAGGTATTGGCATCCATTTACTGAGTCAGCCGTAGCGGATATGAAGGCTGACGGCGTTAGCGATGTTGTTGTTTTACCTCTTTATCCTCATTTTTCTATAAGTACAAGTGGATCCAGCTTTAGAGAATTGAAAAGGTTAAAAGATGATGACGATGAGTTTGCAGAATTATCAATTCGTTGTATTCGAAGCTGGTTTGATCATCCAGCCTATGTTTCTTCAATGGCTGAATTAATTAAGAAGCAAATCTTAGCTTGTGATCTACCCCAAGAGTCCCACGTTTTTTTTACTGCACATGGTGTTCCTAAAAGCTATGTAGAAGAAGCCGGTGATCCTTATCAAGATCAAATACAGAACTGTTCACTTTTGATTGTTGATCAGCTTGAAAATTCGCTTGGGTTCACCAATTCATTCTCACTTGCTTATCAAAGCAGAGTAGGGCCAGAGGAGTGGCTAAAACCATATACCGAAGAAGTATTAGAAAAATTAGGAAAAGCAGGTGTTAAGGAACTTGTTGTGGTCCCAATAAGTTTTGTGAGTGAGCATATTGAAACTCTCCAAGAGATTGATATCGAGTACAAAGAAATTGCTCAGAAAAATGGAATTGTTAATTTTAAAAGAGTTCCAGCTCTTGATATCTATCCGTTGTTTATTGAAGGATTGGCCGATCTAGTTTCTTCTTGCTTAAACGGCGAGGGGATTAGTTTAGAGGAAGCATCAAAATTGCCAGAAAGAGTAAAACTTTATCCTCAAGAGAAATGGCAATGGGGTTGGAATAACAGCTCTGAAGTTTGGAATGGAAGAGTTGCAATGATTGTTTTTCTTTGTTTTTTGATGGAATTATTAATTGGGGGTGGACCTTTACACCAAATAGGTTTGCTCTAAAGAATTAAAAAACTATTTTTGTTGATTAGTTTGATAATAAACTTACTGATAATACTTAGAGAATTTAATTAAATCTTTGCTTAATTTAGTTGAATTGAAATTATGCATACTAAGATTTATTGTTAGTTGAGATTTTCTTCTGCCGTGACACTGACTTCTTCTCCTAATCAAATAGAAGATTCAGGAACACAAACTCAATATGAGATGTCAGGAGCTGATGCCTTGATGGATTCTCTTCGTAGGCATGGAGTAGATACTATTTTTGGTTATCCAGGCGGAGCAATCCTCCCAATATATGATGCGGTTTTTAAGGCAGAGCAGGAGGGATGGTTAAAACATATTCTTGTTCGACATGAGCAAGGTGGAACTCATGCCGCAGATGGTTTTGCTAGAGCGACTGGGAAAGTAGGTGTTTGTTTCGGTACATCAGGTCCTGGCGCTACGAATCTAGTCACAGGAATAGCCACCGCTCAGATGGATTCTGTACCTCTTGTCGTCGTAACAGGACAAGTCCCTAGACTTGCTATTGGAACTGATGCTTTTCAAGAAACAGATATTTTTGGGATAACACTTCCAATTGTTAAACATTCATGGGTCGTAAGAGATCCATCTGAAATTGCAAAAGTTGTAGCTCAAGCTTTTCTTATTGCCTCTTCGGGTAGACCAGGCCCTGTCTTGATTGACATACCAAAAGATGTTGGACAAGAGATGTTTAAATATCTTCCTGTTGAACCAGGTTCAATAAAGCCACCAGGCTTTGAACTACCATTCGCACCAGAACATAAAGCCATAAGTGCAGCCTTAGATTTAATTGAAAATGCTGAGCAACCACTCCTTTACGTTGGCGGGGGTGTTATTTCTTCGGGGGCACATGAAATTCTGGCAGCGATTGCTAATAGATATCAAATACCCGTAACAACAACTTTGATGGGGAAAGGTGCTTTTGATGAACGTGATCCTTTATCAGTGGGGATGCTTGGTATGCATGGAACAGCTTATGCCAACTTTGCTGTGACTGAATGCGATTTGTTGATTGCTATTGGAGCAAGATTTGATGACAGAGTTACAGGTAAATTAGATACTTTTGCTTCTAAAGCAAAAGTAATTCATTTTGAGATTGATCCTGCTGAAATAAATAAAAATAGAGTAGTTGAAGTTTCTGTATTGGGTGATGTTGGAATTAGCCTTGTTAAATTATTAGATCTCAGTAACCAAAGGAAAACTAATCCAAGAACTTCTAACTGGCTCAAAAAAATTAAAAACTGGAAAAATAATTTTCCTTTGATAACTCCCCCTAAAGAAGGAGAAATTTATCCACAGGAAGTTTTAATTGCGTTGAGAGATTTGGCCCAAGATGCTTACATTACAACTGATGTTGGACAACATCAGATGTGGGCAGCTCAATATTTGTTGAATGGACCAAGACAATGGATTAGCAGTGCTGGACTTGGAACAATGGGTTTTGGAATGCCTGCTGCAATGGGAGTCAAAGTTGCTTTGCCTAAGGAGAAAGTAATTTGTATTGCCGGCGATGCAAGTATCCTTATGAATATTCAGGAACTTGGAACTATTGCTCAATACAAGTTGAATTTAAAAGTAATTATTATCAATAATCATTGGCAAGGAATGGTTAGACAATGGCAAGAAAGTTTTTATGATGAACGATACTCGGCATCTAACATGTCTGTTGGTGAACCTGACTTCATTTCGCTATCTAAGGCTTTTGGTATTGAGGGCATAGTAATTTCAGAAAGAGAAAGCCTAATCCCTGAACTCCAGAAAGCATTGACGAATGAAGGCCCAGTTCTTGTTAACGTAAATGTAAGAAAAGGTGAAAATTGTTACCCTATGGTGCCACCTGGGAAAAGTAATGCTCAAATGGTTGGCATATCTGATATTAAAAAATAATTTTAAAACTGTTTATGAATAAATTTTTTACAAAGATTTTAATATTTTTAATGTTTCTTTTTTGTTTTCATTCGGGAGTTGAGGCCGCTGAAATTTTACAAGTAACTAGTTCCACTGTTTTGTTGATCGGAGACCATAATCGTACCTATACTGTAAAACTAGCATGTACAGAAATCAGTCCCGATTTAGAAGAAGAATCTATTAAGTGGCTAAAAAAACAACTACCTAGACATACAAAAGTAAATTTAAAACCTAAAGGATCAGTAGATGGTGTTCTGGTTGCCAAAGTTATTCCTTTTGATAGTAATATTGAAATAACTGAGAAATATATAAATCAAGGATTAGCAATTAATAACTGCTAAATTAATTATACAATTCTATTTAGATTGATTTGATATTTTTTTCCTTTTATAGAAGGTACTGTGGTAATAATTAAATTATTTTCTTTTAATAGATTATATTGAGAAATTTAATATCCTTAAAAGTTAATAACCTTATTTTTTATGTTTATCTGTTTAATCCGTTAAATCTATTTGAACTCTGTTTTTAAAGAAAATTGTTAAGTCTCTTCAATATCCTTTAGCATCCAAAACCCATCTAGAGAATTTTCTTCAGGACTTTTTTGAACTGAAATAAATTGAAGTCCATCCGCATCTAATTTTGTATTTAGAAAACTATTTTCAATAATTTTTTTAGCTTCTTCTTCGACATCAGTTACTAACCATCTATCAGCTTGCCCTGCCTCTAAAATTATTTGAGTCCCTTCTATTAAAAGCTTTGCTGGTTCAAGTCCCCCGAGCCAAGCTGCAAGTGCTAAGGATCTTTTTGGGCTAAAAAGTCTAATACCTGGAATGGATATATTTTCATTAATTGAATCTTTTATGGGAATTAAATTAGAAAAATCTATTTCCCATTCATCAGCCTCTCTAAGTGTATGTAGAGATAGTGAAGCAAAGCTCCATGATTCACCTCTTACTTCCTCCGGTAACGGGATGGGTTGGTTTGTAATTGGGTTTAAAGGGGGAGCAAGGTTGACGCCGGTATAACCTTTTTGCTGAGGATAGAAACTCCTTTCTCTTTCAATAAGCCACTCCAATAATGAATATGTTCTTCTGCTAGAAATAAGTTCGATTCCTATTTGATCTGCTGCACGTTTTATCATTGTTTTCATAGAGGATCGCCAACATCGAATAACAGAAGGTTTATCCCAACCTTGTAAATAAGCTTCATCAATGGCTTCGTCCAATGCATCTTTTAACCAAATTGAATTAACACTTGATGCTGGACAAATTTTTTCCCATTTAAATGTTTTCTTATCTTTGAAATTATTTGTAGATGTAATTAATAATTCCCATCTTTTTTTTCCATTTTCATCAATTATTGGTCGGGAATAAAAGTCAATTTCCCAGTCTGTTCTTTTTAAATCAGATTTTTTTGAGGCGATCACAATTTTTTTTTTAATGTATACTTATGAGGCTAAATTGATGTCTTCCTTTTCCTTTTGAGGATCAACTTTCTCTTTATTCAAGCTATTTCGCGCTTTAATCGCTCGCTCATCTGCCTCTTCCATAACTTTTGTTTTATCAGTAATAAGTTCTCCTGGAGGGCCCTCTAAAAGAGCTGTATTTAATCCAATTCGTCCTCTAGAAGGATCTAAATCAGTTATCAAAGCTTTGATGGATTCACCTGTTTGAAAAACTTCTCTAAGGCTTCTCATGCTTCCATTGGTTACCATTGAATGATGCAACAATCCACTTACACCGTTCAAATCAACAAAAAAACCATAAGGTTTTATGGTTAAAATTTCACCCTCGATTAGTTGTCCAATTTCTAATTCTGAAAATCTTGAAGCAATTGCAGCTTTCTTTTCGGAGAGAACAAGTTTTCGTCTCTCTGGATTCACCTCTAAAAACGCAGTATTAATAGTCTTTGAAATAAGAGATTGATGATCCTCTCCATCTTCAAGTTGAGATCTAGGAATAAAACCTCTTAAACCTTCGAAGTCGCAAGTAACACCTCCACGGTTAAAACCATTTATTTTAACTCGAATAACTTTTCCTTCTTTTGCAAGATTTTGAACTTTGTCCCAGCTTTTTCTTAATTCTAACGCCCTACAACTGATTGTTACCATCCCGTCTGCATTTTGTTCTCTAGTAACAAGAACTTCTACTTGTAACCCTTTTGGGAAACGCTCTTTTAAACTTGTAATTACACCTAGACCACATTCATTTTTAGGCATGAATCCAGGAGCTTTACCTCCTATATCTACGTAAATACCATCACTTTCAACTGCAATAACTGAACCTTTTGCAATTTCCCCAGTTGTCCCGATTGGTTGATTCTCTTCTAAGGCTGCTAAGAATTCGTCTTCATCAAAATCAAATTCATCAACTGTCCTACTTTTTTGTTCGAAAATATTTTGATCATCGAAAGCTTCAATATTATTTTTATAGTTAGTGTTATTTTCAGATCTCAGAAGATCTTCCATAGTCTCAGCCTGGAAATTCTCGCTAGAGTCGTTTTCGATTGATTTTTTCTGTTCAGGTGCTTTCTTTAATTTAGAAATTTCTTTTTGAGCTAGAATCTTTTCCTCAAATCTTCTATCTTTAGGCTGCTCAGAGAATTCTTTCTCAGATAATCCTTCATTGATTATTTCTTCAGGCTTTCGACTGATATGCATTACCTGCAATGGCTTGCGAGGTGCATTTATTGCCGGCCTTGGGGGAGTTGCTTTTTTAGGCTGAGGATCTGACCCGGCCATAATACCCTTGGTAATAAGTGAAACATTCTTACAGTCAAGGGTAAGTTGTTTTTTAATTATTAGGAGATTTCTATCATTTTTCAAACTCGACGATTTGAGTATTTGACATGGCCTGAAGCCTCTAAAGCCGCTTCAGAGAATGGATCTACTTTGGTTTGGCCCTTTGGTGCATGTGAACAACATGGACCACATTTACCTTTGATTACTGATACTTTTTTTGCTGAAAATATTTTAATCAAGACTCTTGATAGGTTGCCAGAAAATATGCCGATATGGATGATGCCATCTCAATCGATTGGTTTTTCTCCTGAACATCAAGCTTTCCCAGGAACTTTGTCTCTATCAGCTGATGTTTTGCTTTCAATGGTTACTGATGTTGGCCAGCAAATAGCCTCTATGGGATTTAACAGATTAGTTTTTTTTAACGCTCATGGTGGTCAAATTGGTCTACTCCAAGCGGTTTCAAGGCAGTTGAGGATTCAATGTCCTTCTTTAGCTGTATTGCCTTGTTTCCTTTGGAGTGGTGTCCCAGGATTAGATCAACTTTTACCGGAAAAAGAGGTTGAGGAGGGACTTCATGCGGCATTAGCGGAAACAAGTCTTATGTTGCATATGGCTGGAGATTTGGTACGAAATGATTCTTACTTAAAAATAAAGGATGTAGATAAACAAATAGTTGCTACCCCAAAAGGGTGGAGCCTTGAAGGAGCATCACCGTGCGCATGGTTGACAGAAGATTTGAGCTCATCTGGAGTTATTGGTGATGCAAGTTCATCAAATTCTGAATTGGGTGCCGCTTTAGAAAATGCACTAGTAGATCATTGGAAGTCCCTATTTACAAGCCTTTTGGAGAGTAATTGGCCGCCAATTATGTCAGAAAGGCCTGTTTCTAGGAGTTAAGATGTGGTAACTGAACTACCGTTTTGGATTAAATTCTGTAAGATCACTCAGATTGACAAATTTCTAATAGATCTATGCAAGCTTTTGCATCCAACAATTTAACCGTAGAAAAAGAAGAGCTAAGTTCTAACACTCTTCCAGATTTCACCTCAGATTCTTATAAAGATGCCTACAGCAGAATCAATGCAGTTGTAATTGAAGGAGAGCAAGAAGCTTATTCCAATTTTCTTGATCTAGCTAAGTTGATTCCTGAACATGCAGATGAGCTTGTGAGGCTTGGGAAGATGGAGAAAAAGCATATGAATGGTTTTTGTGCTTGCGGCAGAAATCTTGCTGTAAAGCCTGATATGCCTTTTGCAAAGACCTTTTTCTCAAAACTCCATAATAATTTTTTAGAGGCTTTTAAAGAAGGAGATACAACTACTTGTCTTCTAATCCAATGCATCCTGATTGAATCTTTTGCAATATCCGCTTATCACGTTTATATACGTGTTGCTGATCCATTCGCCAAAAGAATCACAGAGGGTGTTGTACAAGATGAATACTTGCATTTGAACTATGGTCAAGAATGGCTCAAGGCCAATCTCGAGACAGTTAAGAAAGATCTTATGAGGGCTAATAAGGAAAACTTGCCTCTTATAAAATCTATGCTCGATGAAGTTTCAAATGACGCGGAAGTTCTTCATATGGATAAGGAAGAGTTAATGGAGGAATTTATGATTGCTTATCAAGATTCCCTTCTTGAAATAGGTCTTGATAATAGAGAGATTGCTAGAATGGCTCTTGCAGCGGTGATCTAAGGATCTTTAATTTAAATCTTTTGCATCTTTGGCTATTCCTCAAGAGCTTAAAGTTCTTGAGGAATTCTTTTTTTTGTGACCGTGGTGGTCTAACCTTAAAACTTGGATAAATATTTAGTTTCAATTTTGATCTTGCTTGGTGCCAAATGTTTGGTCTAATTGGACATTCAACAAGTTTTGAAGATGCCAAGCGAAAGGCATTAGGTTTGGGCTATGACCATATCGCTGAAGGAGATTTGGACGTATGGTGTACTGCACCTCCTCAGTTGGTTGAGCACGTGAAAGTTGTAAGTGCGATTGGAAAGACTATTGAGGGAGCATATATAGACTCATGCTTTGTTCCAGAGATGCTAAGTCGTTTCAAAACTGCAAGAAGAAAAGTTTTGAATGCAATGGAGTTGGCTCAAAAGAAAGGGATCAGCATCACCGCTCTAGGAGGCTTTACATCAATAATTTTTGAGAATTTTAATTTGCTCCAAAATCAACAAGTTAGAAATACGACTCTTGAGTGGCAAAGATTTACCACTGGTAATACTCATACAGCTTGGGTGATTTGTAGGCAGTTAGAGAAAAATGCACCTCTAATAGGAATTGATTTGAGTAAATCAAAAGTAGCTGTTGTGGGCGCTACTGGTGACATTGGCAGCGCTATTTGTAGGTGGCTCTCCAATCGAACTGGTGTTTCTGAACTCCTTTTAGTAGCCAGACAGCAAAAGCCTTTACTTGAACTTCAATCTCAACTTGGAGGAGGAAGAATTCTTAGTCTTGATGAGGCGTTACCTGAAGCAGATATTGTTATTTGGGTTGCAAGCATGCCTAAAACCTTAGAAATTGACCCATCTAAAATTAAAAGACCTTGTTTAATGATTGATGGTGGATACCCTAAAAATTTGGGTGAGAAGTTTTCAGGACCTGGAATACACGTATTAAAAGGAGGAATAGTTCAATTTTTCAAAGACATTGGTTGGAGCATGATGGAATTGGCTGAGATGGAAAATCCTAAAAGAGAAATGTTTGCTTGTTTTGCTGAAGCAATGCTTCTTGAATTCGAAAATTGTCATACCAACTTTAGTTGGGGAAGGAATAATATAACGTTGGAAAAGATGGATTTCATAGGTAAGGCTTCTGAGAGGCACGGGTTTTCAGCTGTTGGTTTGAAATCAAATATTCAGACATTAACCGTCTGAATATCTAAGTACTTTTTTATGGCTAGACGTTTTCTCCTCGAATTTGAAAAACCTCTTGTTGAATTAGAGAATCAGATTGATCAAATCAGAGAATTAGCAAGAGATTCAGAGGTTGATGTAAGTCAGCAACTTTTGCAATTAGAAACACTTGCAGCACGAAGGCGAGAAGAAATATTTAATGCACTTACTCCAGCGCAGAAGATTCAAGTAGCTAGGCACCCCCAAAGGCCTAGCACACTTGATTACATACAGATGTTTTGTGATGATTGGGTTGAATTACATGGAGACAGGAACGGAACTGATGATCAAGCACTCATAGGAGGTTTAGCTCGAATAGGTGAAAAATCCGTCCTTTTAATTGGACAACAAAAAGGTAGAGATACAAAAGAGAATGTTGCAAGAAACTTTGGCATGGCAAAGCCTGGAGGTTACAGAAAGGCTTTGAGGCTGATGAACCATGCTGATCGCTTTAGTCTGCCAATCATCTCTTTCATAGATACTCCTGGAGCTTATGCAGGGCTCATAGCAGAAGAACAAGGTCAAGGAGAGGCAATTGCAGTGAATTTACGTGAAATGTTTAGGCTTAAAGTTCCCATAATTGCAACTGTAATTGGGGAAGGTGGCTCTGGTGGCGCATTGGGGATAGGGGTCGCAGATAGGTTGCTTATGTTTGAACATAGTGTTTACACAGTTGCAAGCCCTGAAGCTTGTGCTTCGATTCTATGGAGGGATGCTGGTAAGGCTCCTGAAGCAGCATCAGCATTAAAAATTACTGGACCTGATCTAATGAAGTTAGGAATTGTTGACGAGGTACTTAAAGAGCCTTCTGGAGGAAATAATTGGGCCCCGCTTCAGGCTGGAGATACTTTGAAAAATGCCCTTGAGAGGCATTTAACCGAATTATTGGCTTTATCCCCTGATGAATTGAGAGACAATAGATATTCCAAATTTAGAAAAATGGGAAAATATTTGGAATCTCAGTCTATCGAAAGTGAAATTTCAGTTTAAAGTTTTAATGTTTGCTTTTAACTTTCTTGTCAACAGTATTAATTACGGGCGCTTCTAGAGGAATTGGTAGAGCAACTGCTAAAGCTTTTGCTGATTCTGGATGGGATTTACTCCTTTTAGCTAGGTCTGAAGGAGATCTAACAAGACTTGTCGAAGAAATTGATAATAAAAAAGTTAAAGTCTTCTACAAATCTATTGATCTAAGTAATCCTAAAAATATATCTAATGGAATAGTTGAATTAATGAATAATGGTTTGATTCCCTCAGTTCTAATTAATAATGCTGGAGTTGCTTGGACTGGAGATCTTTTATCCATGCCCCTTGAAAAATGGGAATGGATCATGCAAATGAATCTCACCAGTATCTTTCAGGTTTGCTCTGAGGTGGTTCCTTTAATGAGAAAAAAAGGAGGATTAGTTATCAACGTTAGTAGTCATGCTTCTCGAAATGTTTTTCCACAATGGGGCGCTTATTGTGTTTCCAAAGCAGCTCTAGCAAGTTTCACCAAATGCTTAGCGGAAGAAGAACGTAAGAATTTCATACGAGCATGCACACTTACTCTTGGATCAGTAAATTCATCTCTTTGGGATTCTGATACCGTTGGGATGCAATTTGATAGAGATTCGATGCTTTCTGTTGATCAAGTTGCATCTGAACTTTTACATCTTGCTAGTCAACCAACTAATCAAATTATCGAGGATGTAACTTTGATGCCATCTGCCGGAGCCTTTTAATTTTGTTCTCTTATTTCGCGAACAAGAGATGCAACTTTCTTAATATCTTTAATACCTGGAGATATCTCTATTCGACTAGAGGCATCAATCCCATCAGGTCTAAGTTTAGAAAAAATCTCAGGAATTATTTCAGCAGATATTCCACCAGCTAAAATCCAAGGAGCTTTAAAAGTTTTATTAAGTAGTAATTCTATTGGGACTCTATTCCCAGTGCCTCCAAGTGACTTATCATCCCAAGCATCAATGAGAATAGCATCAATATTCTTTTCATATTGACTTATGTCTTCTAAATCATTAATAGCTTTTAACCTGAAGGCTTTCCATAATTTAATTCTTGGAAATTCATTCTTTAATTCACGACAATAATCAACTGATTCATTCCCATGCAATTGGATTACTGATGGTGGGGTTGATCTGTTATTTATACATTTGACCTCCTCTAATTTTGCATTTGCGATTACTAATACTTTCTCAATACTTGAAGAAACTTTTTCTACTTCATTAAAAATTTTTATGCATTCTTCTTCAGTTACAAAACGAGGTGAATTTTTAACGCCAATAACGCCTATAGCATTTATTTTTAATTCCGCTATCGATCGTGCTTGCGAAGTCTTTGTTAGACCACAAATTTTTATTGCTGTTGACTTTTTAGAAGAAGATTTTCTGATCATTACCAGAGCTTTTTATTAGGATTGATTGAAATAGATTTTATTAAGAGCTTGGAGGAATTTAAGTTTGGGTAGTTGGGAAGTTATGAAAATCAGAGGTATCCCTTTGAGGATCCATCCAAGTTGGTTTTTGGTTTTCTTGTATTTTACTTTGTCAGCTAAAGATCAGTTCGAGACGCTTTTGGATGGTCAAGCATCTATTTGGAATGGATGGGTGATTGGTGCTTGTACCTCTTTTCTTTTGTTTTTATCTGTTTTATTGCATGAATTGGCTCATTCTTTTGTAGCAATTGGAGAGGGTCTAAAAGTTAGAGACATAACACTTTTTTTTCTTGGAGGTATGGCAAGTCTTGAAAAGGAATGTCCGACTTCAAAAGGAAGTTTAAAAATTGCAATTTCAGGTCCTGTTGTTAGTCTTTTATTAGCTTTTTTAATGATTTTATTAAGTAATAATTTATCAGTATCAAATTTTATTCTCTCTAATTTATTTAAGCAGGTTGGTAGCCTCAACCTTTTAATAGGTGTATTTAATTTACTTCCGATAATTCCTCTAGATGGTGGCGTAATATTAAAATCTTTAATTTGGTACTTTACTGGGAGTAAAAGAGCAGGGATTAAAGTGGCTATTGGCTCTGCAAGATTAATTTCTTTTCTTGCTATTTTTATGGGCATTTTAAGTTTGCTTAGGGGTAACTTATATCTTTCCATTTGCTTTTCTCTTATTGGTTTATTTGTTTTTTCTTCATCTAAATCACAGAGCCAAATTATTCAAATACAAAAGATATTATCTGAATTATATGTTAATCAGGTTTGTAGTCGTTCATTTAGGGTCCTAGAGGATGATTTACCTGTGAAAGTTTTATCTAAATATAGTTCATTTAATAAAGATAATTTTTTCAATGAAGCATGGGTCCTTTTGTGTAGAGAAGGGAGATGGGTCGGTTATGTGAATGAAAAAATCTTGAAGAATATTTCTGTACAAAACTGGGATAAAAAATTTCTTTATGAATTCTCACAACCAATAAATGAATTGCCATCTATTAGTGAAAAAGAATCATTATGGAAAGCAATATTAAAAATAGAAAAAATAAAAGATGGAAGGCTACTTGTACTATCATTTTCAGGTCTTCCTCTTGGAACTTTAGATAGAGTAGATATAGGTAAAGCAGTACTTAAAAAAATCGGATTAAATCTTCCAGACAAATTAATTAAAATTGCAAGAAAAGAGAATATTTATCCACTAGGATTAAATCTACTTAATATTGCACAATCAATGGTTTCAACTGACTTGGATGAGGATTAATAATTATTTATTTTTTTAAATTTATTTATAGCAAACCGTTTTATTATTTCTTTGTCTTTTTGATCTAATGTATATGTAGATATCTGTGAATTAGGCCATATTTTCCCTAACGACTCTTTTAGGAAATTTATAACTTTATCTTTATCTTTAATTTCATTTTTTATCTTTGGTGGATCTGCATTAAAAACTTTTTTCCATAACTGTTTTGAAGGTTCCATTAAGATCTCTCCATGCTGAAGTAAGTGTCCATTTCTCCAGTACTGAGCACTTCCAATATGTTTGTTTTTATCTTGATCAACTAGGTCAGCTAATGTTGATGTCGAGAAACAATTACTATTAGATATATTCACAGCCTGATTACCATAAAATAGATCCACTCCAGCTTTTTTAATACCATCTTTTAGCCATTGAGTTGTCTTTAAATATGATTCTTTTTTATTCTTTGGTGGATATTTCCATATAAGAGCGTAAGTTAGTCCTCTGCTATGAAGAACAGCTTTCCCTCCACTAGGTCTTCTTACAATTTTTAACTGTTTATTTTTTAAAAGTTCAATCCATGTTTTTGGCAGTTCTTTTTGATTTTTTCCAATTGATAGCCAGTCTCCAGCCCAAGTATAAAAACGTACTGCCATATTGAAATTGTTTTCAGCTAATGACTTTTCTAATAGGAAGAGATCAATTGCCATTTGCTCTGGCCCACTTAATTCAAGAGGATTTAAATAAAGGACTTCTTCTAGATTTTTCATTTTAATTTTTAGTTATTCGTCATAAAAAAGTTAGGTTATTTATATACCCACATATTTATTGTCTTTTGAATTTATAAATGCGTTGGAAGAAGTCAAATAATTGATTACATTATTAATTAAGTTACCATGAAAAAAAATTTGGACTTTCTAATTTAATTTTGGGACAACCTCAACGAATCGAAGAGCCGTTCAGAAGGAAACGTTCAAAAAAAATTAATAAAAGCAATCCTTCTGTAAATAAAAAAATTGATGCTTTTACTCAAGTTTCTGAATTTCAGAAAGAAGAAGTTAGACGGGAGCTTTTATATAGCAATGTGGGATTAATTTTGAAGTTAGGATTATTTATTGTGTTTTCAACCAGTCTCATGAACTTAGGACTTGCTTCTCATCAACGTGTGAATAGAAATCTAGAGTTGTCATATTTATTAGAAAAAGAATCAAAAAAACTTCACAAGTTAAGACTGCGTTTTGATGAAATGTTTACTAATGGTGGAGAACAAAGTTTTTTTAAGGAGCAAGATCAGTGGATTACTCCAAATAGTGTCAGAGTTATCTGGCGATGATTAACTTTGCTTCTCTTAGGTTTAGATTTGTTTTTGAACATTGATTAAGATAGTTTTTATTAAGGAATATGGCTCTAGTACAAGCTGCACCAGGAACAGTATTAATTACTGGAACAACATCAGGAGTTGGGTTATATGCAACAAAGTCTTTGGTAGAGAGAGGTTGGAGAGTTATTACCGCAAATAGATGTTCTGTGAGAGCTGAAGCGTCTGCATCCTCAGTTGGATTGCCTACCAATAGTCCAAGACAACTTAAACATATACAAATTGATCTTGGCGACTTGGATAGTGTACGTAATGGGGCTAAAAGTCTTCTAGAAGATTTGGAAAAGCCATTGGATGCTTTGGTTTGTAATGCTGCTGTATATCTTCCTCGTTTAAAAAAACCTTTGAGATCTCCACAGGGATATGAAATATCAATGGCAACAAATCATTTTGGGCATTTTTTATTAATTCAGATGCTATTGGAAAATCTTAGTAAGTCTTCAAGACCAGTCTGGAAGGGAAGATCTTGGGGGGTTGAATCATCTAGGGTGGTTATTTTAGGAACCGTAACTGCTAACAATAAAGAACTTGGAGGAAAAATACCAATACCTGCGCCTGCTGATCTAGGGAATCTATCTGGTTTTGAAGAAGGTTTTTGCGACCCCATATCAATGGCTAGTGGTAAACGTTTTAAACCAGGGAAAGCCTATAAAGACAGTAAGTTATGCAATATGATTACAACCCAAGAATTACATAGACGATTTAATTCTTCTCCAATTCTTTTTAGTTCTCTATATCCAGGATGTGTCGCTAATACCAGATTATTTAGAAACACTCCTAAACTTTTTCAGTGGTTGTTTCCATGGTTTCAGAAATTAATAACTGGAGGTTTTGTAAGTGAAACGCTTGCTGGGGACAGGGTAGCCCAAGTTGTTTCAGACCCTCAATTTGCCATCTCTGGTGTCCATTGGAGTTGGGGAAATAGACAACGCAAAGACAGACAACAATTTTCACAAGAATTGTCTGATCGTGTGACTGATCCCGTAACGTCTAGAAAAGTTTGGGAATTGTCTATGCGACTAGTTGGGCTGAAATAATTCTTGAACTAGGTCTTTAATCAAAGCCCAATAGATCAAATATTTCACGGTCTTTTAAAGGTTCTGCTTGAAGGGGCTCAACCTTGTCGATCATCTTTTGTGCTAGTGCAAGATATTCATTTTGACATTCAAGTACCCCATCTTCTGAGGAGTCCATCTCAAAAATTGTGCATTTCTTAAGTCTTGATCTACGTATTGCATCAACGTTTTTGAAATGAGCCATAGTTTTCAGCCCTGTTTCTTTGTTGAATTTTTCTATTTGATCCAATTCTGCGGAACGATTAGCTATCACTCCACCAAGGCGAACTTTATAGTTCTTCGCTTTAGCGTTAATTGCAGCAACTATTCGATTCATCGCGAAAATAGAATCGAAATCATTAGCAGTAACGATTAAGCAATAGTTGGCGTGTTGTAGTGGGGCCGCAAATCCTCCACACACAACGTCTCCAAGCACATCAAAAATAACAACATCGGTATCTTCTAAAAGATGATGCTCTTTAAGAAGTTTGACTGTCTGACCTGTTACATAACCTCCGCATCCTGTCCCAGCTGGTGGCCCACCACTCTCAACACACATCACACCATTGAATCCTTCAAACATAAAGTCTTCAGGTCTAAGTTCTTCGCTGTGGAAATCTACTTCTTCAAGAATATCGATAACAGTGGGCACCATCTTATGTGTGAGGGTGAAAGTGCTGTCATGTTTAGGGTCACAACCAATTTGAAGAACTTTCTTTCCAAGCTTTGAAAACGCAGCTGACAAATTTGACGAAGTAGTTGATTTCCCAATGCCTCCCTTGCCATATACCGCGATTACTAGAGCACCTTCTTGTATTTGAACTTTTGCATCCAGTTGAACTTGAACACTACCTTCCCCATCGGGTTTACGAGCTACAGTCGATGTCATTAAACTTTTTCTTTCGAAAGTCCTTGATTCATATTCTTGCAGGCAAATAACTCTTTAGGAAATGTTTCGAGAATTCGAAACATTTGACATTAAATATATATCTTGGAACGAGGACATTCACGCATTAACTGTACTATATGCGTACTTTTACTCATGCCGTTAGCTTCCTTTGTGGATAAGGAATTACCCTTTAGATGTATTGCGGGCCCTAAAGGCTGTTAACTGCTATAAAAGCAAAAGTCACCGTAGGAAGACATTAGGTAACTAAAAAGTAACTAAATGCGAAAGAGATTAAGTGTTTGTTGACGGTTTACCCATTTTGGATGCAATTTGAATATATACATGTATTAACTTTCTATGAGCGGTGCAACGCTCCTTAAAGAATCTGGTCCAAAAGAAGTCTTTTGCGGGTTAACTTCTATTGTTTGGCTCCATAGAAGAATGCCTGATGCTTTCTTCCTTGTGGTGGGTTCTAGAACCTGTGCTCATTTAATTCAAAGTGCAGCAGGTGTGATGATTTTTGCTGAGCCGCGTTTTGGTACAGCTATTTTAGAAGAACGAGATTTAGCTGGATTAGCTGATGCTCATGATGAGTTAAACCGAGTAGTAAAAAATCTTTTAGCTAGACGTCCAGAAATTAAAACTCTTTTTCTTGTTGGTTCTTGCCCAAGCGAAGTTATAAAAATAGATCTTTCAAGGGTTGCAGAAAACTTGAATATCGAACTTAAAGGTCAAGTAACTGTATTGAATTATTCGGGAAGTGGAATAGAAACAACTTTCACGCAAGGTGAAGACGGAGCATTAAAGGCTCTGATTCCATTGATGCCGAAGAGCGATCAAAAGAAATTACTTTTAGTTGGAACTCTTGCAAATGCTGTGGAGGACCGTTTAGTAAGTATTTTTAATCGGCTTGGAATAGATAATGTTGAAAGTTTTCCACCTAGGCAGTCAACAGAATTACCTTCTATTGGTCCAGAGACCAAAGTACTTCTTACTCAGCCCTACTTAACTGATACGGCAAGAGAGCTTAAAAATAAAGGTGCTGAAATAATCGAAGCTCCCTTTCCTCTAGGTGTTACGGGTAGCACATTGTGGATTCAGGCTGCTGCAAATTCATTTGGCATCGATAAATCTATTGTTGATTCAATATTGAATCCACTTATATCGAGGGCAAAGAAAGCTTTGGAGCCTCATGTTGAGAAACTTTCTGGTAAGAAATTGTTCCTTTTGCCAGAATCTCAATTAGAAATACCTCTCGCAAGATTTCTAAGTAATGAGTGTGGAATGGAGATTGTTGAAATAGGAACGCCTTATTTAAATAGAGATTTAATGAAAGCAGAAATAGACTTGCTACCTCCTAATTGTCGTATTGTCGAAGGACAACATGTAGAGAAACAATTAGACAGAGTAAGAGATAGTTCGCCAGATCTTGTTGTTTGTGGAATGGGACTTGCCAATCCACTTGAAGCAGAGGGGATATCAACCAAATGGTCAATTGAAATGGTTTTCAGCCCAATTCACGGGATTGATCAAGCTTCAGATCTAGCAGAATTGTTTTCAAGGCCACTTCGCAGGCATGAGATTTTAAATCCTACTAAAACTCTTACATCAAACTAATTTCATGGAATTAACTCTCTGGACATACGAAGGACCTCCTCATATTGGTGCGATGAGAATCGCTACGTCTATGAAAAAATTGCATTATGTATTGCATGCACCTCAAGGAGATACCTACGCTGATCTTCTATTTACGATGATTGAACGCCGTGGGAGTAGACCACCTGTAACTTATACAACTTTTCAAGCTAGAGATTTAGGAGGTGATACCGCTGAACTTGTAAAAGGACATATAAAAGAAGCTGTAGATAGATTTAATCCAGAAGCTCTTTTGGTTGGTGAAAGTTGTACAGCCGAATTAATTCAAGATCAGCCTGGTTCACTCGCAAAAGGTATGGGATTTGATATCCCAATTGTCAGCCTCGAATTACCTGCATATAGCAAAAAGGAAAACTGGGGTGGATCTGAGACTTTTTATCAAATCGTAAGAAGTTTACTTAAAGATCAATCGAAAGAATCGAAACAAACGTGGCAGGAAGAAAAAAGAAGACCAAGAGTAAATCTTCTTGGCCCAACTTTGCTTGGTTTTAGATGTCGTGATGATGTTTTGGAAATACAAAAACTACTTGGTCAGTACGGGATAGACGTCAATGTTGTTGCGCCATTAGGAGCATCACCTGCAGATATATTGCGAATCCCCAATGCTGATGTAAATGTTTGCCTTTATCCAGAAATAGCGGAATCAACTTGTATTTGGCTTGAAAGAAATTTAAATATTCCTTTTACAACAACAGTTCCGCTTGGTGTTGGGGCTACTCAGGATTTTCTTAAAGAATTACACAAAGTGTTAGAGATGGAAATCCCTCAATCAGTAAACGAATCTAATAATTCGAAATTAACCTGGTACTCGAATTCAGTGGATTCGAATTACCTAACAGGTAAAAGAGTCTTTATTTTTGGAGACGGAACACACGCTCTTGCTGCAGCAAGAATTGCTAATGAGGAGCTTGGTTTTAAAGTTGTAGGTCTAGGAACTTATAGTCGAGAAATGGCTAGGAAAGTTCGTCCAGCCGCTAAGGCACTTGGTTTAGAGGCATTGATAACCAATGACTACTTAGAAGTAGAAGATGCGATAAAAGAAACATCTCCAGAACTAGTCCTTGGCACACAAATGGAGCGACATAGTGCAAAAAGACTTGGTATCCCATGCGCTGTGATCAGTACACCAATGCATGTGCAGGATGTACCTGCTCGATATAGCCCTCAAATGGGATGGGAGGGGGCAAATGTCATTTTTGATGACTGGGTTCATCCATTAATGATGGGACTTGAGGAACATTTAATTGGAATGTTTAAGCATGACTTCGAATTTGTTGATGGCCACCAAAGTCATCTAGGACATTTAGGTGGGAAAGGAACTCAAAATACAAATAAAGAGGCTGCAAAAACAAATTTACAAGATTCAGTAATTACAGATGGCGTTCCTATATGGACACATGAAGGTGAAAAAGAACTTTCGAAAATCCCATTTTTTGTAAGAGGTAAGGTAAGAAGAAATACAGAGAATTATGCTCGCCAAGCTGGATGTAGAGAAATCAACGAAGAAACTCTATATGACGCTAAGGCTCATTATAAAGCCTAAATTTGGCCCTTCTAATTACGCCAATGAGAACTTTCTTGGCTTGATTTGATTAATCTCCAAACATTTCTTGATAACTTCTTAGCAATGAGACCACCTCTCTCAACTTTTGAGGAGCCTGGCCTAACGCCCAAAAGTTTTGATACTTCTGTTGTGCTTAGTGGAGCACCTGTTTCTATAGCTAGAGAAGTTAGTTCAAGTCTTTGACGCAGATCATACGTATCACATTTTTCGTCTTCTTTTAACCAATTCAAGTCGGCAATACCTTTGTCAGACAATTTTTGCATAAGACCTAACGAGACTAAACCTAGCGCTTGCTCCGGATTGATTTCAGCATTTGAGTTATTGTTTTTGGGATCCTTTGGCTGAGTTGCAGACATTCTTTCGTAAAATCAATATATCTTGAATTTATCGGCTTACAATCAGCATGCAAGTCTCAATTACTAGCTAAAAAGACAATCTTTGAGGTAGTATCTCGCGCATGACGAGATTCGCCACATTTAAAAATAATGAGAGGCGACCAGGAGGAAGTCAAAGAATTACTGGTGCAGAGGTAAATAAATATCTTGTCGATGATCCAAAGAGAGTAATAACAACTGATTCTGAAAAATCGTTAGTTGCTCGTCAAGCAAGTCATGTAAAACAAATTGAATTAAGAACATATGTATTTCTAGATTCTTTGCAGCCTCAACTTGCTGCTTATATGGGTACTGCAAGTTCAGGATTTTTACCCATACCCGGTGATGCTTGTCTTTGGATGGAGGTTTCTCCTGGAATGGCTGTGCATAGGGTTACAGATATCGCACTAAAAGCCAGCAACGTTCGATTAGGGCAAATGATCGTTGAAAGGGCATTTGGATCTCTTGCTCTTTATCACCGAGATCAAAGCACAGTACTGCATTCAGGCGATGTCGTTTTGGATGCCATAGGTAGCACAATTGATAGGAGAACGGATCCGCAAGTTACTTGGACTGAGGTTATTCGCTCTATTACTCCGGACCATGCTGTTTTGATCAATCGACAAAATAGACGTGGCTCAATGATTCAATCTGGAATGAGTATGTTCATTCTTGAGACTGAACCAGCTGGATATGTTTTGATGGCTGCGAACGAAGCAGAGAAGGCATCAAACATCACAATCGTTGATGTGAAAGGAGTTGGTGCTTTTGGAAGACTGACTTTGGCTGGGAAAGAGGGAGATGTTGAGGAGGCTGCGGCTGCGGCGATGAGATCTATTGATCAAATAAATAGAAGTTAATTATTTTTAATTCCTATAGCTTTCAAAAGGTAAGGCGCTAATTCTCTGGCGGCTTTACCTCTACTTCCATGTTTTGATAATTGTGCATTATTTAATTCCCCATAAGTGCAATTAGTTTCACGAACCCAAAATAATGATTCAAATTCACCATTGGGGTAAGCAGGCTTTTTTAAAATTTCGCCCCAGCAAATTCCTATTGTATTTTGGATTATCTCTCCACTGTTAGAGCAGAGAACCATTACGCTGCAAACTTTTGCGCTTCTGTAAGGACTGTCTCCGAGAGCAGTTAGGATCTTTTCTATTTTTTTTTCATTTGTATTGGCAAGTCGTGCAGAAAAGATACCTGGAGCATTACCGAGAGAATCAATTTCAAGTCCAGAATCATCTGCAATAGTCCAACTGTTAGTTAATGCCGCTGCTGCTTTTGCTTTCAATATGGCATTCTCCAGATATGTTTTTCCGGTTTCTTCAACATCTAAAGAACTAGGTTGTTTTTTAACTTCAATTGGTAGCGGCCCAAGCATTGCCTCTATCTCAGCAACCTTCTTGGGATTACCACTAGCAATGGTTATTAGTGGTTTTTTCAAATCGAATAATTTAACTAGTCTTATATAGTCTTACAAGAAGAAGTCAAAAACAATAGTCGTTGAATTTTTTAGATGGTTTTGAGACAGTTTTTGGGTGAACATTCCAACCCTGACATAACCAGGAAGCTGTCTCGTGAGTAAAAATAACTACATGAACTTGTTTACGCAATGCAATATGAGTATGTCCTGACGATTGATCGAACAGTGTTACTCAACTGTCGTAGCAAGGGTGATAAGCTCAGCTTATGAGTAGGGCTAGAAACTGTAATCAGAGCTATTAGAAAATCCCCTTGACTAATTGCTCTTTGGCGGGCCATTGTCCCTCCTGAACATTCCATCCCTTTACAGAAATAGGACATGGCTAGCGAAACAATGGGTATTGCTCTCGGCATGATCGAGACACGCGGATTAGTACCAGCTATTGAAGCTGCTGACGCTATGACCAAGGCAGCAGAAGTGCGCTTGATTGGTCGTGAGTTTGTTGGTGGTGGTTACGTAACAGTTTTGGTTCGAGGAGAAACTGGTGCTGTAAACGCAGCAGTTCGTGCAGGCGCAGACGCTTGTGAGCGTGTAGGTGACGGACTCGTTGCAGCGCACATTATTGCTCGTCCTCATCGTGAAGTTGAGCCAGCTTTGGGCAACGGTAACTTCTTAGGTCAGAAGGACTGATTTTTGACTAAGTCCTAAGAGGAGAGGACTTTTCAAATTTTCAACCTTCTAAACTAATTAACAGGAGCTATCAATGGCTAAAAAGTATGATGCTGGAGTTAAGGAGTATAGAGATACTTACTTCACTCCTGATTACGTCCCCCTAGATACTGATCTACTTGCATGTTTTAAATGCACAGGTCAGGAAGGTGTACCTAAGGAAGAAGTTGCAGCAGCTGTTGCGGCTGAATCATCTACAGGTACATGGTCAACAGTTTGGTCAGAATTACTTGTAGATCTTGAATTCTACAAAGGCCGCTGTTACCGCATTGAAGATGTCCCTGGTGACAAGGATGCCTTCTATGCATTTATTGCTTATCCCTTAGATCTTTTTGAAGAAGGATCTATAACTAACGTTTTGACATCACTTGTTGGAAACGTTTTTGGTTTTAAAGCCTTGCGTCATCTTCGACTTGAAGATATTCGCTTCCCAATGGCATTTATTAAAACCTGCGGCGGACCACCTAGTGGAATCGTAGTTGAACGTGATCGTCTTAATAAATACGGTCGTCCATTACTTGGTTGTACTATTAAGCCAAAACTTGGTCTTTCTGGTAAAAACTACGGTCGTGTTGTTTACGAATGCCTTCGTGGTGGTCTTGATCTAACTAAAGATGATGAGAATATCAATTCTCAGCCATTCCAGCGTTGGAGAGAGCGTTTTGAATTTGTTGCTGAAGCTGTAAAGCTAGCTCAACAGGAAACTGGTGAAGTCAAAGGTCACTACCTGAATTGCACAGCAACTACTCCTGAAGAGATGTATAAGCGTGCTGAGTTCGCTAAAGAACTTGACATGCCAATCATCATGCATGACTACATAACTGGTGGTTTTACTGCTAATACAGGTCTTGCTAATTGGTGCCGTGAAAATGGCATGCTTCTTCATATTCACCGTGCTATGCATGCGGTTATCGACCGTCATCCTCAGCATGGTATCCACTTCAGAGTTCTTGCTAAGTGTTTGCGTCTATCTGGCGGAGATCAACTTCATACCGGAACAGTTGTTGGAAAACTAGAAGGAGATCGTCAAACAACTCTTGGTTATATCGATAACCTACGTGAATCCTTTGTTCCTGAAGACCGTACTCGCGGTAACTTCTTTGATCAAGATTGGGGTTCTATGCCTGGTGTATTTGCTGTGGCATCTGGTGGTATTCATGTTTGGCATATGCCAGCATTGCTTGCAATCTTTGGAGATGATTCATGTCTCCAATTTGGAGGTGGTACCCATGGACACCCTTGGGGATCAGCTGCTGGTGCAGCTGCTAACCGAGTAGCTCTAGAGGCATGTGTGAAAGCGCGTAATGCAGGTAGAGAAATCGAAAAAGAAAGTCGCGATATCCTTCTAGAAGCCGCAAAGCATAGCCCTGAGTTGGCAATTGCTCTTGAGACATGGAAGGAGATTAAGTTCGAATTCGATACAGTCGATAAACTCGACGTTCAGTAGAAAAGATATAGAGGTGACATTATAAGTTGCCTCTAACTTTCTTAAATTCACTAGTCGATAACTAAATCGACTTTCACTCATTAACTAACTTAAGTTCACCATGCCTTTCCAGAGCACAGTAGGTGACTATCAAACAGTCGCCACCCTGGAAACATTCGGCTTCTTACCGCCGATGACCCAGGACGAAATCTACGATCAAATCGCTTATATCATTGCTCAGGGTTGGAGCCCAGTTATTGAGCATGTTCAGCCAAGTGGTTCAATGCAGACTTATTGGTCTTATTGGAAGTTACCTTTCTTTGGCGAGAAAGATTTAAATTTGGTTGTTAGCGAGTTAGAAGCTTGCCATAGAGCATATCCTGACCATCACGTTCGTATCGTTGGATATGACGCGTATACACAAAGTCAAGGTACTTGCTTTGTAGTTTTCCAAGGCCGCTAGATTAGTAGTCTTTTATAAATTAGCCTCAAAATTTTTTGGGGCTAATAATTCTTTAGAGAATTTAAAATTATTTTTTTGTAACCTCTCCATTGGGTTGATATGGCAAAACAAACAAGTCGACAATTAGTTCTTGAACGCCGCCAGGCTCTTAGTCAAGGAGGCAAAAATGCATCTATTAAAGGCTCTACAGCTAATAGAGTGCGTTCTTCTGGTGATGCGAGAGCTACGAGGACAAACTCTGGTTTTGTGAAACCCAAGAAATCTATGACTAATTCAAATAATTCTTCCTCTCAATTAAGTACTAGTAGTTTTCAATTAAGTACTTCTGGGATTTCAAGTAGTTCAAGATCATATAGAAGTTCCGTAGCACAACCAAGTCGTCAACTTGTTATTGCAAGAAGAGAAGCATTGTCACGTAGAGGTAAATCTGCAGATAATACAAAAGATATAACTCGTGTTGAGCTTGAAAGGAAAAAGGTTCAGAGTGCTCCTTCCTCTCAGTCGAAAAAGTCTGAACATTGTTGCCCGGAGTGTGAGCAAAAATCGTTAGAAGAAACTCGTAATAGAACTTCAAAGCCAGAAATCAGCTTGAAATTAAATAAAAGAAAAACTGATCACCGTTCAACTGTTAAAAGAAAAGCAATTACGAATTCAAGTAGAGCTTTTGTGCTGGCTAGAAGAGAAGCTTTATCAAAACACGGTAAATCTGCTGGAAAACAACCAACAACAGCTGCTTCAGTTGCTCGACAAGGTAATCCAGATTTGACCACTAAGGAAATAGCTCAAAGAGTAAGAGAACTTAAAAGTAAAACTGGTGCCACTGGATCAAAACGTACCTCAGTAACTCGTCCTTGTGGTCCAAATAAAAATGGTGCGAAGCAAAATGCTAGTGCTCCTGATGCTCATTGGAAAGTGGGAATGAGTGAGACCGCAACTGGTCAACTTGTTACTGGAACTCAGGCAAATAGATCTATAAAAACTACCGGTAATGAAGCAAGTACTTGTCGTTCAATAACTGGTACTCAGTATCTTGGTTCAGAAGTTATTGATTCTTTCTGTAATGGATCTGATACACCTATAAGTCAGCCTGCAAAAGTAGCAGTTACAAATACTAGTCATGGAAATCTTGTAACTGGTAACGAAGTAGGTAGATCAGAGAAGGTTACAGGTGACGAGCCTGGAACTTGTAAAAACCTTACTGGTACTGAATATATATCAGCTAATCAATCAAATGCCTACTGCGGAGGTGTTAATCCTTCACCATCAAAAATTGGCTATAGCCAAACTATTGATGGTCAAAAAGTCAGTGGAACCATGACAGGAAGGTCGGCTTTGGTTACTGGAAATGAAGCAGGATCAAATAAAGGTTTAACTGGTGATCAGTATTTAGGTTCTGATCCACTACCTTCTGGTAGACCAGCAGAAAAGGTTGGCTCACTAACAACAATTCGTGGAAACGGTGTAACTGGTACTGATGTCTCGAGAAGAGAGAATGTTACTGGTAATGAAGCTGGTAGTTGCAAGAACGTGACTGGAGATGAGTATGTGGGTGCTGGGCAATATGATTCTTTTTGTGGAAGTAAGCCTGCTCCTGATCCAGCAAAAGTTGGCCTAAGTATTACGAATAAAGCTCTATCTGTTAGTGGAACTATGACAGGTAGATCGCCTCTCGTAACTGGAGATGAACCTGGTACTTGTAAAGCAGTAACAGGTACACCTTATGCAGGATTAGATCAGGCAAATCAATGGTGTGACAATTCAGCTTCATCTGAGATAGAGGCTAGAACTCCTAGGAAAGTTGCTACTCCTGGAGCAAGATTGACTGGTCAGCAGCCTGGTATAGGCGGAAAAATGACAGGCGCGCATAAAGGTGCTTGTGAGCCTTTGACTGGGACTCCTTATATAGGTGGTGATCAATTGAGTGAGAATTGCGGTATTTCAAATATTCCCGAAGGTTATGCTCATCAAGAAAATATCGAAAAAGCAGCTGCATGGACAAGTTTCAGCGTGAAATCTCCAGCAAGACAAGCTCATATCCAAAATGAAATCAATACAGGTGTCACTGGTACGAGCTACGAAGATAGCTCAAGAATTACTGGCCCATTCGATATGGCTGTAAATAAAGTGACTGGTACTGAACAATTTCGCTTTGATAGAAAACCATCAAATTCTCAGAATAACAAAGTTGATCAAATAATTAATGAAGAATCTAAGCAACGCCCAACCTCACATATAACAGGAGAAGGACAATCCGCAGGATTGAACATAACCGGTGATGATTGGGCTAGAGGAGAGCATGTTACTGGAACAGAAGGGGCATCTGCTAAACGTAGAAATCCTTCTCGACCAGGACCAATGAGTGCAATGAACGCAGCTGAATTAAAAAGAAACCAAGAGGTCCCCGAACCAGACTTCCTAATCACTGGTTCTAGTGGCAATACAAGGGATGGCCAATTGGTTACTTTCTCTGGTGGAGCAAGAGGTTAAATAGTCAATGGCCTATCGTAATTTGGCCAAGAAATCTCGTCGTGGGCCTACAGCTCCTATGAAGAGATTTGATGAGCTAGAGACCAAGAACTTAAATTCTGGAGTTATTAAAACCATTAAGTCTTTCTCCGATGAAATAAAAACTATAAGCTCTTTATCTACTGATCATCCATTAACTAATTCTCAAGAAAATCAGAAGTTAAATCAATACGAAAATAAGGTTAAAGGTCGGTTTGATAATATTGTCCCTTTTTTAAAAAGAGTCTCTAGTCTTCAAAATGATTTGAATTTTGTAGAAAGAGCTCAAACTTTATGTCACGCAGAATTAGGTTATGAATTACCACTGCACATACTTGAAAAGGCTTGGGTTGGAAGTGTTGACATAAGTGCCTTGTTTGCATGGTGTGTTTTTCAAGCACACCAATTGACGAGTAATGAATTTTTTGATTCAGACCCACTAGAGGGATCTGGAGACAGTCAAGATGCTAAATCTTTTCAGTCTTTCCTAAATAAATGTGGCTTTCATCTTTTAGATATAACTCCTTGTGCCGACGGTCGATTAGCTCATGCTATTTCTTATGCATTACGTATACCTTTTAGCTCTGTAAGGAGGCGTTCTCATGCAGGTGCACTATTTGATATTGAAAAAACAGTTAACCGTTGGGTTAAAACTGAACATAGTAGATATAGAGAGTCAATTCCTAATCCTGCAACTGATCCAACAAGATATTTAAAATCAGTAATCTATCATTTTAGTTCTGTTGACCCTACACACCAAGGATGTGCTGCTCATGGTAGTAATGATGAGTTGGCAGCATCAGAGGGCTTACAGCGATTATTAGATTTTAGGGAAGCAGTCGAAAATAGTTTTTGCTGTGGTGCATCAGTTGATTTGCTTTTAATTGGTATTGATACAGATACAGACGCGATAAGAGTTCATACGCCTTCGAAAACTAATGAAGTTGATTTGAAATCATGGGTTTGTGCAAATGAAATATACAAAGAAACTCAATTCCTAAATTCTGAAGAGGCTCTTCAAAAAATTCAAGAAAATGTTAAAAGTGTTTGTCCTGGAGAAACAGATCCGAATATGGTCACATTTATTACAAAGCTTATTTCAAATAATATATCTCAAATTGACTATGTGAAAAATTTTCATTCTGGAAGCTACCAAGATGCAGGTCATGCTGAGAGGTTTATTGGGGTAGGTATTGGTTTTAAAGAAGTTCATTTAAGGAATCTTACTTATTTTGCTCATTTGGAGACTGTTGAACAAGGAGCTCCTGATCTCGATGTCGGAGTGAAAATTTTTACAGGTCTCAATATCTCTAGGAGTTTACCAATTCCTATTGTCATCCGCTTTGATTACTCAGGTAGTGTCCCTCATGCAAGAAATAGAGCATTATCTGATTGTCATAGAATTAACGAGGCTATTAAGTCTCGTTATCGAGATTTAATAGATAATGGTTCACTTCACACATTTCTTACTATCCGAGATCGAGATAAAAAGGCTCCTGCAGAAGTTGTAGGTTCTTCCCTTGATCCAGTCACTCAGGAGGCTCACTAAAATGCTTATTTGTAAAGTTCTCAAACCACTTGTCTCAACCAATCGTATTCCAGGCTTTGAACATAAGCATTTGCAGGTTGTGTTGGACGGCAGCTCAAAAAAAGTAGCAGTTGATGCTGTTGGATGTAAACCAGATGATTGGGTTATCTGTGTAGGAAGTTCTGCTGCTCGAGAAGCTGCTGGAAGTAAGTCTTATCCAAGTGATTTAACTATTGTTGGTATTATTGATCATTGGGATCCAGAGACACAACAACAGATTTCAGGAGGAGCAAAATAATGGAGATCATGCAAGTTATGGGACGCTTAGTTTGTACACAGAGAGTCGAAGGGTTAGGACATATGCATTTAAGAATATTGTGTAATAACAAAGGTAAAAGACTAGTGGCTGTTGATCCTGTAGGAGCGAGAGAAGGTAATTGGGTTTTTACCGCAACAGGAACTGCAGCGAGATGGGGATGCCCAGACCCTAATGTTCAAACCGATTTGACTATTGGTGGGATTATTGATCATTGGTCACCCGATGATTAGCTTGATTATTTATTCAAAAAAGCTTAATCCTATAAAATTATAAATCCATGCCTACACCCCAAAATCATCAATCAAATAGTAGTGATAAGGCCATCAACCCCCAAGATCAAGTAGTTAATGTTACTCCTTTGAATTCAACGGTTCAATCAAAAACTTCCCCCAAAGTAAAGTCTACGCTAAATGAAAATTCTTCTAATAATTTAAAAACTTCTACTTCTAAAAACTTTTCTAATAGTTCTGAGGGTGGTGGATCATCAAAACCTCCAATTGGAAAAAATAAAGCTTTTCAAACTAAGTCAAATTATGGAATAGCTTTAGGAATGATTGAAACTCGTGGCCTAGTACCAGCAATAGAAGCAGCAGATGCAATGACTAAGGCTGCTGAAGTTAATTTGATTGTTAAAGAACTCGTTGGTGGAGGATATGTAACTGTAATGGTTCGTGGTGAGACTGGTGCTGTAAATGCCTCAGTGAGAGCAGGTGCTGATGCCTGTGAGCGCGTTGGTGATGGATTAGTAGCTGCACATATCATTGCCCGACCTCATAATGAGATTGAGCCGGCATTGAAAGGAAGTGGAGCAAAAAGGAGAAGTTAAGTAGTTTTTGATTTATAAATAATTTCTTCAATCAATTCACGATGTAGTAGTTTTTATAAAAGATAAGGTTTTTTTATGGAAGGGTGGAGGCAAAAAAAAAGACCAGAGTGTCTAGAAAAAAGATTCGAATTTCAATCTTATGAAAAAAATAGAGATTTTCTTGATGCACTAGGTGACTTTTGCGAGAAAGTTAATCGCTACCCCGATATAAGTTTTGGTAAGACTTATGCAAACATAACCATCAGGCCTGTAGAAAATAATGTGAAAGAGGAAATATCAAAAGATGATCATGATTTCGCAAGTGAAATAGATTATTTAAATAAACAACAAGAAAATTAATCTTCTTCTTTTGGTTGTTCTAGGTCTCTTTTGATTAATGCCATCAAGTAGGAGGGGGTTTTATATCTTCCTGGCAAGCAGCGATTCAGAGTCTCTAAGTGGCTCCAGCAAACAGTTCTTTGAATCTGATCAGCGGTACGTCCTTGTTGCAAAAGCCTCCTAAGTGCTTTGCAGTACAGAGGGTATCCTGCTTCTAATTCGCCAATGGTCAACTTGGCAGTGGACATTGTGTATTACTAATCAATTATTAATTTAGACAATTATGGGGCCACTTAGCAAAGTGGCAAGGCTCTATTTAGTCATAATGTTGTTTTTCACTTCTTGTTTTCTAACCAAGCTATGCAATCTATTTCAATCTTTCCTCCTTTAGGAAGCTTTGATACTTCAACGCATGCTCTTGCGGGACTTACTGTTTTATTGAAAGTTTCTGCATAAATTTCATTTACTTTTGCGAAATCATTTAAATCAGTTAAGTAGATGGTTGTTCTTATTACATTTGAACTGCTTCCTCCAGCGGCTTCAACCACAGCCATTAAATTTTTTAGAACTTGTCTAGTTTCTTCTTCTATATTTCCGTTCCCGACCATTACACCAGTTGAAGGGTCTAAAGCAATTTGTCCTGAGCAATATAAGTAGTTTTCTACTAAAATAGCTTGGTTGTAGGGACCAACGGGTTTGGGTGCAGATTTTGTTTCTATGGCCTCAATCGATGAACTTTTCATGAATGATTAGACTTTAATGAAGAGCCTTGATAGACAAATTAGAATTTAACATTTCCAACTATCTTTGTGTCTCCTTAGAATTGTAAATTTTTCGACATTTTCTGCTATTAAAAATAAATTTGTTTTTCTTTCTTCTGAGAGTGATGATGGGAGGCTAGACATTCCCTTTTGAAGTTTCTTTTGAATAAGCCTTAATCTTTCGATGATAGAAATATTTCCAGGCTCTAATGATAGCGCCCATTTTAAGTTACTTTCTGTGTATTCATGAGCTGAGTATATTTTAGTGTTTTCTGGAAGAGAATTAAGTTTATATAAACTTTCAAACATTTGAACAGGACTACCTTCTAGTAGACGACCACACCCTCCTCCAAATAGCGTATCTCCAGGAAATAGTATATTACATTTAGCATTTTCTTTTGATATGTAAAAAGCTAGATGGTTGTTAGTGTGACCATGAACTTCGATAACTTTAATCTCACCATCCATTAAATTAAAAATATCATTATCACCAACCGAAAATGTTTGAAAAGGTATTCTTTTAAGTTCATTTTTTGATGCAACTACCTTTGCCTCTGGCCAAGTGTTGATTAACTTTTGTGTTCCACCAGTATGGTCATCATGATGATGTGTTTGAAGGATAGCTTTTAATGATAGGTTGTTTTGAAAAAGCCATTTTTCTACTGGGCCTGAGATGGAGGGATCTACTACTACTGCATTGCAATTGTGGACCCATACCCATACGATATTGTCTTGTAATACAGGAATTGGGTGAATAGTGAAGTCGCTTTTTTGCTCTAACATTATTTCTTTAGGTAATGGAATAGTTAGAGTCCATTTCAATAGTTTTTGACATGTTTACAGTTGCATTAGCCAAAGGTGCCTTATTGAAAGAATCAGTCTCAATGTTTTCTTACGTTGGACTTGACTTCTCTGCTGTTTTAGATGATAGCAATCGGCAATTAATGGTTCCGTCAGCTTGTGGCCGTGCCAAAGCTCTTTTGGTCCGGAATAGTGATGTACCTGTTTACGTATCTTATGGTCAGGCGCAACTAGGAATTGTGGGTTTTGATGTATTAAAAGAGCAAAAATTGGAAGTATCGAATTTAGTAGACCTTGGATTTGGAGAGTGTCGCATGTCGGTTGCAGTTAAATCCAGCAGTGGTTATTTGAGTGCTTCTGATTTACCACCAAACTGTCGTGTGGCAAGTAAATTCACTAACTGCGCAAAGAATTTTTTTGATCAAATAGATTTGCCAGTTCAACTGGTACATTTGAGTGGATCTGTTGAACTAGGCCCCATAACTGGTATGGCTGAAGCAATCGTTGATTTAGTCGCGACTGGTCGTACTCTTAGAGATAATGGTCTTGTAGAAATTGAAGAACTTTTTAAATCAAGTGCCCGGCTGGTTGGTCACCCACTATCCTTAAGACTTGATAAAGGGCTCCTTCAAGAAATTATTGATTCAATTCAAATCCAATCTCAGACCAACTCATTTACTGATGGCAAAAAATGATTTTCGAAGAGTTAAGAACCTAGGAAAGTATTTAAAAAGAGAAAAAAAACGTTTAATTCTCATACTTATAATATTAATACCTGTTGCATTAGCGGGTTCGATTCAACCCCTGCTTGTGGGGCAAGCTATTTCTGTCTTAAGAGGAGAAGATACAATAGCTTTTTTCAAAAATTTCTCTAATGAATTAACAATTAATTTAATAATAGGAATACTATTCATAACAGTATTGCTTAGGCTTGGATTACAGGGATTTCAGTCATACAATATCCAGTCTGTGGGGCAGAGACTAACAGCACGTATTAGGAATGATTTGTTTGCTCATTCCATGTCATTGTCTTTGCGTTTTCATGACAAAATGCCTGTTGGTAAATTACTTACAAGATTAACTAGTGATGTTGATGCATTGTCAGAAGTTTTTGGTAGTGGAGCTGTAGGTGTTTTGGCTGACTTTGTAAGTCTTATAGTTATATCAATAACCATGATTTTAATAGAATGGAGGTTAGGTCTTCTCCTTTTGATTGTTCAAATACCTGTTACTTTATTTATATTATGGCTTCAAAAACGTTACCGAAAACAAAATTATAAAGTTAGAGAAGAACTTTCCCAATTAAATGCAAATTTTCAGGAAAATCTACAAGGCCTAGAAGTTGTTCAAATGTTTAGAAGACAATCATTAAATGGTAAAAACTTTTTCAAAACGGGAACAAACTATAAACATGCTGTAAACGGCACAATTTTTTATGACAGTAGCATTTCTGCTTTTATTGAATGGGTATCATTAGCTGCAGTAGCATTAGTTATCTCTTTAGGAGGTTATATGGTTACAGCAGGGGCAATGGGATTAGGAACTTTAACGACATTTATTCTTTATTCACAAAGACTATTTGAACCTTTAAGACAGTTAGCAGAAAGATTTACACAAATACAGGGAGGGTTAACAGCAGTTGAGAGAATAAGTGAATTACTTGAGAAAAAAATCGAGATTTATGATCAAATTAACCATGAAGTAGAAAATAAAAAACTATCAAATTCAAATAAGACTGTTCTTGGAGAAGTTTTATTTGAAAATGTAAGTTTTTTTTATAGGGAAGATGAGCCAATAATAAATGATTTAAGCTTCAAAATTAAACCAGGCGATCATGTTGCTCTTGTAGGACCAACTGGTTCCGGGAAGACTACTTTAATTAGATTATTATGTAGACTTTATGAACCTCAGAAGGGAAATATATATATAGATGGTAAAAACATTAAAAGCATCCCTATCGATTTATTGAGGAAAAAACTTGGAGTTGTACTTCAAGATACTTTCCTCTTTAGCGGAAATGTTGCAGATAATCTTCGTTTAGATTCTTCAATAGATAATCAACGATTAAAAGATGTCTGTAGTGACTTAGGTCTTGATAATTTATTGAAAAAGTTGCCAAATGGTTTAGATACTTATATACGAGAAAGAGGAGGAAATCTTTCTTCAGGTGAGAGACAGCTTTTATCTATCGCAAGAGTTGCAATAAGAGATCCAAAAATATTAATCATGGACGAAGCAACTGCTTTTATGGATCCATCAACTGAGGCAACTTTGCAAAGAGATCTTGATAGATTATTAGAAAAAAGGACAGCACTTGTGATTGCTCATAGATTGGCAACAATAGAAGCTTCTGATCGAATATTAGTAATGAGAAAAGGAAGTCTTATCGAACAAGGTACCCATGAAGAATTGAGGGCTTTAGGTGGACTTTATTCGCAACTTTCTGAATTACAAGAAAAAGGTCTCACAACTATCTAATTAGTATTAATCTATGATTAATTTAGGATCAACAAAAATTGGAATGCCAGGATGGAAAAATGAAAAACTTCTTTCTGATGAAACTTTGAAAAATATATACGGACAACAAGCTTTTCAATATTTTAATCAAACTAATTCATCTCTCTTCGTATTTAGTCATTCAAAATCTTTTGATTTAATTGAACTTGAGCAACTACTTCAAGCAGTAGGATGGGGAAGAAGGCCTCTGAGAAGAGTAAAACGTGCACTTGATAATAGTTTGCTTAAGGTTGGGCTATGGCAACATGATCCTAAATTTCCAAGGTTGATTGGATTTGCAAGATGTACAGGTGACGGAATCATTGACGCAACAATATGGGATGTGGCTATTAACCCTGTTTATCAAGGTTATGGATTAGGAAAGCAACTTATGGAATATTTAATGAAGAGTTTAAAAAGAGAAGGTATTAGTAGAGTAACTTTATTTGCTGATTCTGATGTTATTACTTTTTATAAAAGACAAGGGTGGACTTTAGAGCCAAAAGGTAATAAATGTGCATTTTGGTATTCAAATTAATCGGTTTGATAGGGATTAGAAAATTATGAATTATATTCTTTTGAAAGATAATCTATGTCACAACCCTGACGCCACTTATTTCTTAATTTAGCATTTTTAATTGCACGTTTTATTATATTTGAATTAGTCCACTTTATATCATCTGTATATATATTTTCTCTAATACGCTTTACTTTAGTCTTTTTAGTAATTCTTGTTATCAAGTCGATATCCTCCATTATTTTCAAGGAAGAATACCCTCCTGTATTGGAATAGAGACCTTTATGTATTAGTAGGCCTTGGTCTCCATAAGGAGATTGTAAAAAATGACTTCTTAGTGCTACTGCAATCTCTAAAAATCTGAATTCTAGATTATGTTTTTTGATTTTAAAGTCAAAATACCATGCAAAATTTTCTGATTTTTTATTTTGTATTATTTGAGATAAACTTTTAAACCAACTGGGGCTTAGTCTACTATCGGCATGTAGAAATAAAAGCCAATCTCCTCTTGCATTTGATGCACCTATTTTTAATTGATAGCCTCTATTCTTTTTACTGCTTTTAATAACATCTATTCCTTGTATTTGTGCAATCGAAATAGTTAAATCTATACTTCCTCCATCAACTATGATTAATTCAAAATTATATGGCCATTCATTTAAATCAGCAAGAAGAAGAGGGAGGTGATCCGCTTCATTTAAAGTTGGTATGATGATGCTGAGAGCCGGAATTTTTTGTGATCTAGCCATGGTGACAAATCCATAATGTTATCCAGATCATTTTTAGTTTGAAGAAGTTGATAATCTATTTGATTTAAGGATGCTAATCGAATTGTTTCTTTAAGGACTTTATCGCTTCCCCAACTGATACCAGAAAATAGCCAGGCATATAAAGGATTTAAAAGTTTATTTGATAGACCTATAAGCCAATATCCTCCATCTTTTGAAGGGCCTAAAACCATTTCTTTGTGATTAAGTATTTGAATAGCTTGAATTAATTCAAAATGTGAGATTGATGGTAAATCACTTCCAATAATTAATATAGGATTTCGAATTTGGTAAGAAAGGTTTTTTTCAGAATGAGTCTTTAAAAACTGTCTTTTCATTTTTGTTCCTAGATTGCCAGGCCCTTGAATCTCAACCGTTTTGATTTCATTGGATACGGCCCATTTTTTTGCGGCTTTAATCCCAATTCCATCGATTGCAACTTTTATATCTGCAAGACCTTCTTTTTGAATCTTTTTGGCAACGTTAATTGTGTGATTCGTTAGTTTCTCTTGGATCTCTGCTGCTTTAAAAGCCCCTATATCCTTTGCTAATCGACTTTTACATCTAAATATCGCGTGCCATTTCGTCATTAAAACAATAGTTGGTTTGCTATTTGAATAAAGTTTTTTTGTATTTTCTGTTTTACTGATAACCAGATTCATAGCTACTCATCTCAATCCATACTATGTTTTTGAATCTTAAGTTACTATTCATTGCATCTGATTAAATTTTGTTCTGAAAAAAATAAATTTACACTTGCATTTATCTTCCTAATTAATTGCAATAGTTGCTTTTTGGGATAATGCATTAAAAATTTTACAACTGGATTTCCAAATTTAAGAATAACTCATTAAGGTTTTTAGCTACACTCATATTCCATTAGGTAATGCCTGTGCCAACTCGGAATGAGCTATGGACGAAGGTGCAGCAATTACTGCAAAAGAATTTAAGTAAGCCTTCATACGAGACATGGATACGTCCGGCTGAATTCTTTGATTTCAAGGATGGATGCTTGACTTTGCTTGCTCCAAATAGCTTTTCAAGTGATTGGTTAAGGAAAAATTACTCTCAAACAATTGAGGAGATTGCATCAGAGATATTTGGCCATGAAGTTAGAGTAAATATAAAAGTTAAGGAAGAATTTTCATCAAACAAAAGCAATAAGAAAAAGACTTTTTCAAATGTAGAAGCTAATTATATTGCTACTACTGAGAATTCCGACGTTAAATCTAAACAAACTCCAATAAAAAAATTTTTACCGAGTTTGAATCTTAGATATGTTTTTAATAGATTTGTTGTTGGGCCTAATAGTCGGATGGCTCATGCTGCGGCAATGGCAGTAGCTGAGGCCCCTGGTCGGGAATTTAATCCATTATTTATTTGTGGAGGAGTTGGCCTAGGTAAAACACATCTGATGCAATCTATAGGTCATTACAGGTTGGAAATCGATCCAGGAGCAAAGGTTGCATATGTTTCTACTGAGACTTTTACCAATGATTTAATAGTTGCAATCAGGAAAGATGGAATGCAAGCTTTCAGAAATAGATATAGAGAAGCTGATTTGATTTTGGTTGACGATATTCAATTTATAGAAGGTAAGGAATATACTCAGGAAGAATTCTTCCATACATTTAATGCTTTGCACGAGGCAGGCAGGCAAATTGTTCTTACAAGTGATAGGCCTCCAAGTCAAATACCTCGTTTACAAGAACGATTGATTTCAAGATTTTCAATGGGACTAATTGCAGATATCCAAGCGCCCGATTTGGAGACGAGAATGGCAATATTACAAAAAAAAGCTGAGCATGAAAGAATGCGTTTGCCAAGAGATTTGATTCAGTTTATTGCTGGACGATTCACTTCTAATATAAGAGAGTTAGAGGGAGCGTTTACTCGTGCTGTCGCATTTGCGTCTATAACTGGGTTGCCAATGACAGTGGAATCAGTAGCACCAATGCTTGATCCTACTGGACAAGGAGTACAAGTCAAGCCTAAGCAAGTACTAGAAAAAGTAGCTGAGGTTTTTGGAGTTACCGAGGAGGAAATGCGTAGTCCAAGTAGACGTAGGCCTGTTAGTCAGGCAAGACAGGTAGGCATGTATTTAATGCGCCATGGGACAGATTTAAGTCTTCCTCGTATTGGAGAATCTTTTGGGGGAAAGGACCATACAACAGTTATGTATGCGATTGAACAAGTAGAAAAAAAATTATCAAGTGAGCCACAATTAGCAAGTCAAGTTCAAAAAGTTAAGGATCTTCTTCAGATCGATTCACGGAAACGTCGTTAAATTTAATAGTTGATAGTGAGAGAGATTTTATATTTTTTAATTAAACTGTATGGGATTTTGATCTAGCCTATTTCGTGTAGGTATTTTAGGGCCTAGATCGCTACCATCAATATTTGCTGTGCGTTCAAGAGCTTGTCTAAATAATCTTGCTGATAATAAAGGCATATCTCTCGGGACTGAAATTCTATCTCGGAGGTAACGTAATGCAGAGGCACTATTCTGCTCTGGACGGTAATCTTTTTTTGAAATCATAGTAGTTAAAGCTGCTCTCAATGGCTGATCAAATAATTTATTTTTCATTGGGCTTACAGAAATGATCCTTTCTTTATGTTTGATAACTCTTTCTAAAGCTAATGCCTGAAAATGTTGTTCCGATTTTTGGTCAACTTTGAAATCTACTAGTTCTAATTGTCCTAATCCAGAACCTATATCAATTTCTTGGGCAAATAATTGTTGGTTTTTATTTGAATAAGTAAAGCAACCTCCCATTTGAGGAGGTAAATCATGAGCATGAGTATGAAAATCTCCTTGAGTCCCTCTATACTCCTCAAGTTTTTCAAGGTTTTTAAGCCATGTATTTATAAAAGGGTGCTCATCTCTCAATGAATATCCTTTGTAGTAAGCCAATGAGGCATTCATTCTTTCAACATATGGAATGAAAATTACGTCTGCTGATCCAGGCTTTTCGCCATTCTTTGTTGAGACAGGTGTTAGCCACCCTGAAGCATTTTTTTGTAGTTCTTTTTCAAATTTATTGGCAACATTTTTGAAATTCTCTTTCTTTTGTTCTTCTTGGGCTTGAAAAAGAGAGTTGCGACATAACCAGTTACACCATGATGAAAATAGTTCTCTTTCAAGTCTCCTATGCTCTAAGACTTTATTCTCATTTAGAGATTGACCTAAAGGACCATAAATTTCTTCTAACACAAATAGGATCTCATCACTTTCTGTGATTACATGATTTTCAATTTCTATTGCAGGAAGAATTCCTGAGGGCACTTTTTTTAAATACCATCTTTCCTTTTCTCCGTAGCAACGCATTGTGACTTTTTTAATCCGGTAAGGAATATTTTTAAGCTCTAACCAAATCCAAACTTTTTGGCAATAAGGACACCAAGCATGATTGTCTCTGTAAAGAGTAACAATTGCCTCAGACTCATTTTTATTAAAAAGACGAAGTGAGGAATATGGGTTGTTTAACCCATTGATTTGATCAGTTGGATCGGCTGCATATATTGCTAATTCTTCCCAACTCATTGCATTTCTGGTTGGATTCATTTATTTCAACGAGAATAGGGAAATAATACTAGGTTGCAAAATTGAAAAGCTCTTTTGATTTAATTGTCATTGGTGCAGGATCCGGTGGATTAGCTGCTGCAAAGAAAGCAGCCAGTTATGGAGCATCTGTAGCGATCGTTGAGGGTGATCTTGTCGGAGGAACGTGTGTAATAAGAGGTTGCGTTCCTAAAAAATTATTAGTTTGTGGCTCTTCTCTCTTGGAGAGTTTTTTGTCTGCAACATCTTATGGCTTTGATTTTGATAATTTAAAGATCAAGTCAGAAGTTTTATTAGCTAATGTTCGTAAGGAAGTGCAAAGGCTGAATGAATTACACGAGAATTTTTTAAATAAAGCTAATGTTGAGCTTTTTAAAGGTTGGGGTGAGTTTAGAAATTCAAATTGTGTTGAAGTAAAAGATCGAAAAAATGGAGAGACTTTAAATGAACTTTATGGAGAAAGAATTTTGATTGCAGTGGGAGGCAGACCTAAAAGACCAAGTATTGAGGGGGCATCTTTAGGATGGACTAGTGATGATATGTTTCTTCTTAAGAGCTTTCCGAAAAAAATTACAATTGTTGGTGCAGGCTATATTGCTTGCGAATTTGCATGCATATTGCACGGTTTAGGTGTTGAGGTTACTCAATTAGTACGAGGTGACCGGATTTTAAGAGGGTTTGACTTTGAACTTTCTTCAGCATTAACCGAGGCAATGAAAAATAAAGGAGTCAACATAAGCTTTGGCAAGAAGATTTCTTCACTAAAAGGAACTCCTGGATCTTTAATTATAAAAACAAATGCAGGTAAAGAGTTTGACTCGAATGGATTGCTTTTCGCTACTGGTAGAAAGCCATTTTTAGAGGGGTTGAAGTTAGAACAAGCGGGTATAGAAATTCTTGAAAATAAAATTAAAGTTGATAGTGAAGGTAAAACAAATATTTCTAATATCTTTGCTATTGGAGATGTAACTGACAGGATCAACTTGACACCTGTCGCAATTGATGAGGGTAGAAAGTTTGCTGATAGAAATTATGGCGAATCAGATCATAAGGTTAATTATAATTTTGTTCCTTATGCTGTATTTAGTCAGCCTGAAATAGCTTCTGTTGGCATGACTGAAGAGAAGGCTGTCCAGTCGATAGGAAAAGATAACATTAAAGTATATAGATCAATATTTAGACCCTTGTCTAAATCATTGCCAAAGACTGGCTCTAAATGTGTTTTAAAGCTAATAGTGGATAAAAATAATAATAAAGTTTTGGGATGTCACATGATTGGTGATAATGCATCTGAAATTATTCAGATGGCATCAATCTCTCTAATGCTAGGGGCTAAAAAATCTGACTTTGATAATACAATGGCATTGCATCCTACAATAGCCGAGGAATTCGTGACAATGAGATAATTTAGATAAGGCATTAGTTATTAGAACTTTTTCTTAGCCTTAACCAGTAAGCAATTGTTTTGTATATAATTATTGTTATGGATAATGATATAGCTATAAAAACTAATTCTTTGAATGCTGTATGTAAAGTTGGTAGAGTTAGAGGTATTATTTTGTCTGCAATGTAAAGCATATACAATCCTAATAAAACGCCACCTTCTCCTCTACTTATTATTCCTTTTGTCCAAAAAATTGGCATGCACGCAAGTGTAGTAATTACCATGATAGGAATATCCTTAGTTATTAGTAAATTCTCAACCACTAAACCACTGCCTCCAGATAATACAGAACAGCTACCTAAAACTAGTAATTGATTTAATAAACAACTTCCAATTACGTTGCCTATCGCTAGATCAGTTTGACCACGAATAGCGGCCACTAATGACGTGATCAACTCAGGTAAAGAAGTGCCCAGTGAAACTATCGTTAACCCAATTATAGCGTCGCTTACCCCTAACAATCCTGCAATTGTAGATGCGCCTTCTATTAAAAGTCGTGATCCAAGAGTTAGCAAGAAAATACCACCTAATAATTTCACGCCTGCATTTAATAAACTTGTTGAGTCTTTTTCTATATTGATTTCTGGCTCTGCTTCTTGGGTTTTTTGAGGTTCCTCTCTTGCTGTGCGAATTTCCCAAGTGGTATTTATTATTAGAGCAACTATTAAAGCTACTCCAAATTGCCAAGTTATCAGCTCTGAAGCGGCCATCCCCCAAACGGCAGTTGAGACTGCTAAAAGAAGAGGAATGTCTCTTCTTACAAGACGACTTTCAACTCTTAAAGGTCGTAAAAGTGCACTTCCTCCGAGAACTACCATCACATTGAAAATATTGCTGCCAACAATGTTGCTCAAAGCTAGACTGTCTGATCCATTGAGGGAGGAGTTGACACTCACAAATAGTTCAGGTGCGCTTGTCCCGAGAGATACTATTGTTAAACCAATTACTAGTTGAGGAATCCCAAGGATTAAGGCTAAAGCTACAGAGCCTTGAATAAAGAACTCCCCACCGCTAAAAAGTAAAAGTATCCCAGCAATAAGCTCTAAAAATGACAATAATATCGATGGCATAATTGAGTGATTTATTGAGAAACTAAATTAGTGAATTAATTTATATTATTTCCATTTGATATTATCGTAATATCTTAGCCCTTTATTGATACTTGAAGACTTATAGATCAAGGTAGATCAAGGTCGCATAAGATATATATTGAAAAAGCTTTAATCCTGTGATTGCTTCTGTTAATCAAATCTCATTATTAAAGCCGGATGATTGGCATCTGCATTTGAGAGATGGAAAGATTCTTAAAGGTGTTTTAAGTCATACAGCAGATGTGTTTTGCCGTGCAATCATCATGCCTAATCTTGATCCGCCAATAACTACTTTAAGTCAAGCAAAAGAGTATAAAAAAAGAATTATCCAGTCTATCCCTGAAGGTGTTTCTTTTACCCCATTGATGACAGCATACCTTACAGATGATATGCCTGCGAATGTCTTAGAGAGAGGCTTTAGAGAAGGTGTCTTTCATGGGGCAAAGCTCTATCCAGCTAATGTGACAACTAATTCTTCTCATGGGGTTACAGATATAAGTAAAGTCGGCAATTTATTTGAGACGATGGAAAGAATTGGTATGCCATTATTGATTCATGGAGAAGTGACCGATTTCAATGTTGATGTATTTGATAGAGAAGCTGTTTTTATTGAGCGTCACCTAGAACCACTATTACGAACATTTTCATCACTTAAAGTGGTTTTAGAACACATCACGACCATAGATGCAATTGACTTTGTAGAAAACAGTGAGTTTGATATAGCCGCTACAATCACACCTCATCATCTACATATCAATCGAAACGCAATGTTCAATGGTGGGTTAAGGAGTGATTTTTATTGCTTACCCACAGCTAAACGTGAAATCCATCGTATTGCTCTAAGACAAGCCGCTACTAGTGGTAAACCTTGCTTTTTCCTTGGAACTGATTCAGCACCTCATACCCGTAGATTTAAGGAAAATTCATGTGGATGTGCAGGAATCTTTAATGCCCCTTTCGCTTTGGAAAGTTATTTAAAAGTTTTCGAAGAAGAAAATGCCCTAGATAAGTTTGAAGCTTTTTCAAGTATTAATGGAGCAACTTTTTATGGATTACCTTTAAACACAGAGAGAATAACTTTAGTTAGAAAAGATATTTCTGTACCTCAAATGATTGATGTTGGATTAGATGGTGATCCCAATGATTTTGTAAAACCATTTCATTCAGGAGAGACTCTTAGCTGGGCAATAGAGGATGTTAGTGAGATTGATGATCCTGATGAAAACAATTTGATTTAATGATTTTTAGTGGATAGTAACTTTAAAAGCTGTGCAAGTTTATTTACATACGAATTTCTACCCCTTTTCCCACCCCTTATATAGATGTGTTTAGGTCCTTAATAAATGAATACCAGCGACGAGACTTGAACTCGTACGACCCTTGCGGATCTCAGGATTTTAAGTCCTGTGTGTCTACCAATTCCACCACGCTGGCAAGTTGTTCTTCAATCCTATAACCCTAGGTTAATTACCGCCAACAGATGTCATCTACTGAACTTAAAACTCTGCACATTTTTCACCATGAACTACAATCCTACTTATGAAAATCCTTGAGTCGCAGTCAGTGTTCTCGATGAGGCCACCCAGCTTGAAATCTATTGGCCGCTTTTTAGCCGTGGGGGTTCAACTCCCCCCACTCAAGTAATGTCTTTGATCTCGATTGTGTGTTTAATCCCTTTTGGATTAATTGGAGCTGTTAATCCGATAATTACATTATCTGCTTATGCGGTATTGGGGGGCGGGTATTTATTTGTAGTTCCTTTATTTCTTTTTTATTGGATGAATAATCGTTGGAATGTTATGGGAAAGTTTGAACGCCTTTTTATATATGGACTTGTGTTTCTTTTCTTTCCCGGAATGGTTTTGTTTGCCCCGTTTCTTAATTTAAGAATGAATGGGAAAAAGGAGTCTTGAACTTTGACAAGAGCACAGGTTTTTCAAATAGGTTTGATTGTTTTTGTTTTAGGAGGCTTGGGATATGAAGTGTTTCAGTTACTTGGATTTGAATCAATATCAGCTGGTATTGCTGCACAGTCAATATTAATTTTGATTATTTTTGCATGGACAGCTTCTTACCTTTTTAGGGTTTTTTCTGGGAATATGACTTTTATGGAGCAACGTAAAAGATACAGAGAGGCTTATGAAAAATTGACTGATGAAAAAATCAGAGAAAAGTTTGAGGCAATGACAGATGAAGAAAAGAATGAATTACTAAAATCCGTTGAGGAAGAAAGTATTGAACAAACTTGATTTTTAATTACTAAGTCTCAATAATTTTTTACTCTTAGGGATACAAAAATGATAAAAAAGAAAGAGACCCAAGGCTTAGAACATTGAAAAGTACAAATATCAGTAAGTCTTTTTTCAAAATAAAAAAGGAGAAAAGAATTGCACTTATGCCTTTCCTTATGGCAGGTGACCCTGATTTGGAAACTACAGCAAAGATTTTGTTAGAGCTTCAGGCAAATGGCGCTGACATGATTGAGCTAGGCATTCCATACAGTGATCCTTTAGCAGATGGACCGATTATTCAATTAGCAGCTTCTCGAGCTCTCTCTGCAGGAACCTCTCCTGACAGGGTTTTTAAAATGTTGTTTGATTTGAGAGATCAATTGACAATACCAATAATTTTATTTACTTACTCAAACCCACTTATTAATAAAGGTCTGGAAGAATTTTGCTTGCAAGCTTCGAAAGTAGGTGTTTCAGGACTTGTCGTACCCGATCTTCCTCTAGAGGAAGCAGAAAAACTTTCTGATATTGCTGAATCTAAGGAAATTGATTTGGTTTTACTTGTTGCTCCTACAACCCCAAAGGATCGTATGAAAAAAATCGCAGCGACTTCTAATGGATTCACTTATCTTGTAAGTGTTACTGGGGTAACTGGAGAAAGGTCGTCATTAGAAGATAATGTAGGATCTCTTGTGCAACAACTAAAAGATTCTTCATCTAGTCCAATTGCAGTGGGCTTTGGAATTTCGGATGTAAAACACATTGAACAAGTTAGAGAATGGGGCGCTGATGGCGCAATTGTTGGTAGTGCTTTAGTTAAAAGAATTGCTAATGCCTCGATCGAAATGAAAGTCGAAGAAGCTGGTTCTTTTTGTAAAGAACTAAGAGCTGCAACTAATTAATATTTTTTTAAATAGCAACAGATCAAGCTGAATATTGAATTCTTTTCTATGTTTTATCTTGAGAAATATTATCTTTATTTAACTTGAAAACCATGGATCAATTTGTCCTTTGGGGGTCTTACTGTGAAGATGCTCTACTAAAGAGGACACCTTTTAGGGAGGAGCATCTTCAAAGGCTCTCATTACTTAAGGAAAAAGGTATATTAATAACTTTAGGCCCGACAAAATGTAATAGATATGTTTTTGGGATATTTAAATCGGGGGACATTGAATATATAAGAAGTCTTATCAAAGAGGACGTTTACTGGAGAGAGGGAATATGGACTAATTTCGAAATTTACTCTTGGACCCAAGCTTTTTGAGCTTGCTCCCAGACCCAATTAGCTACGATTTGATCGCCATTATCTCCTAGCTCATCTTCATAACCACTCATTATCCCTACCCCTTGTCTTGCTATCTTCGCTATGGCTTCTGGATTGTCAATTCCATTACGCTTTAATGATGAAAGCTTCAAATTCTTTGATCTTCTGATTATGTTCCCACCATTAATATGACATCCAGCACAGTTGTGGTTAAAAAGATTTCCCCCTGAATCTGCTTCAATAGCATTGATCTCTTTCGGCGAAATTAAATAAAAAAATGTGCAACAAATACTGATTAGAAAAAAAACTCTTAATTTTATGAAAAAAAAATTTGTATTTTTTTTCATAGCCTTGTAAAACTTATTTATTAAAATTAATTTTTGAAAGATCCTCACAAATCTCGTCAAGAAGATCAAGTTGTCCAGAAGAATTTAATTCAAAGCTCTGCTTTGAATTAAATTCTTCACCGTTTGTCCATAACTCTTCAACTTTACAAAGTCGATTTGCAACTTTTGGAATACCACCAGAATTAAAATCTTTTTTTAAAGATTCAATTAAAGTTGGCATTCTTGCTGAAGGGAGATGAAGGCTTTGGCAAAGTTCTGATTGTGTTCTACCTGTTTGCCTTAACCAGTCTTTGATTAGGAGTACTAGATCCTCTTCGATATCTTTTGACCAGAGCTCTTTGCTCATAGTGGAAACCATTTATCCAGCTTGGATTTTGCTCTGAATTTCATCTCTGGAGTAATGTGATGTTGCCATAGAGTAATGACTGCTGTTAGCGCCACAAGATCATCGCTAAAACCTGAGGCAGGAATAAAGTCGGGAATTAAATCAAAAGGAACAATTAAATAAGTAAGTGCTCCCATAATGGAGAGCCTCACTTGGGGAGGAGTTGAATTATCCATGATAAGTTCAAATCCCTCTAAAGCAGGCATTGCAATTACTCTGCCTGCTCTTAATAAGATCTTTTTAAGTACCCCCTCATCGATAACAGAACTTTCAAGTACTTCTGCTTCATATACTTCTTTATTGGATTTACTTGAACTAACCACAATTAAATACTTGTCTCTAAAAGCCCACTTTGAATCCCTGTCTTTCTCAATTTTCTTAATGCACGTTGAACTACTTGTCTGCAATATTCTCTGCTGCAATTCATTTGTCTGGCAACTTCGGCTAGCGTTCTCCATTCATTCGATCCATCTAGGCCAAATCGAAGACTTAGTATAGTTCTCTCTTTGGGTGTGAGATTTGATTTATCCAATAATGACCAAGCTGATGCACTTCTTTCTGATAATTCAGCTAGCTCCATGGGAGGGACTTCCTCACTTGGAAGAATATCGACAAGCTCAGAAGGATCTGCTTTAGATTTGACTGCCCCTTGCAAGCTCACTGTGATACTTCTCAACTCGCATGCAAGTAATTCTTCTACTTGCTCTAAAGGAATTTTCATTTGTATGGCTATTTGTTTAGTTGAGGGATGAACCCCAAGCTCTTGCATTAGTAGAGACTTGGCAGCACGAAGTTTTGTTAGTTTTTCATTTATATTTACAGGGATTCGTATTGCTCTACTTTGCGTTGACAGCGCTCTATTAAGTCCTTGTCTAATCCACCAGTAAGCGTAAGTTGAAAATCGATGACCTCTTTTGGGATCGTATTTCTCAACAGCTCTTGTTAACCCTAAGGTACCCTCTTGAATCAAATCAAGAAGTTCAAGCCCTTTGCCTTGATAGCGCTTGGCTAAATTCACAACAAGCCTCAAATTTGCTGTGATCATTTTATTCTTGGCCCGCTCCCCTGCCTTAAACCTTTTCTTCTCTGCGCTTGAATATTCGCACTCTGGTCCATTGCCTCCAGCTTGTTGACAGCGTTCATTAAGTGCAACCATTGCTTGCACTTCTCTACCCAATGTGAGTTCTTGCTCTGGTGTGAGCAATTCGTGTCTTCCTATTTCTCCAAGAAAGTCGCTTAAAGAACTCACGATTTATTCCTCCTTATACTTATAACCTAGAGAAAAATGGTTTACTTTCAATAGGCGTAATAAAGTGTTCGGAATTTATTAGTAATCCTTTTGTCTATTCTTAATGCCTTCAATAGGTCAATTAATCTAAAAAAAAATTCCTCTGTTCTTTAGTTGGCTTTTTTGAAATGAAATTAGATAAATTATGTTTTAATTAAAATATCTTAAAATCATTGATATGAAAGACATTCTTTAAAGTAGTTTTTTGATCTATAAAACTCTTTAAAGATTTTTTAGTCTCGAAAAATTATTTTTTAGTACTACTTCCGATTTTAGGTAAACGAAAAATCACCAAAGATTTAGGAAAATTGGTTGATTTGTTTTTTTCTCTTTCAAGACTTTTATTAATTTAATTCTTTGTCTTTCTACCAAAGAAACTTATTTATAAGTAAAAAAAATTATATAAGAGTTTGTTCTTTTTCTATTGATTTCTTCTGGGAGCACCTCTTCTTTTTACTAAAACTTTTAGAACTTCTTCCCAAGAAACGTTTTGATGGGCTAAAGAAACTTGCATATGAAAAAGTAGATCTGCAGCCTCATTAGCAACTGAAATAGGATTTTTATCTTTACAAGCCATAATAAATTCTGCTGTTTCTTCGCCTATCTTTTTTAGGATTTTATTATCGCCTTCCTTCAAAAGAGTATTTGTATAGCTTCCCTCTTCAGGATTACTCTTACGACTCTCTATGACTTTGAATAATTCACTACAAGCATCAGATGGAGGGTAAAGAACGTCTTCATTTGTTTCTAAATCTTTAAAGAAACAACTTCTTTTTCCTGTATGGCAGGCGATTGAACCAATTTGCTCAATTGATAAAAGTATTGTATCTGAATCGCAATCAGTCCTAATTCCTTTCAATTTTTGAAAATGCCCGCTCGTTTTTCCTTTGTGCCAAAGTTCTTTCCTTGAACGACTCCAATAGTGAACTTCACCAGATTCTAATGTTTTTGTAATGGATTCTTTGTTCATCCATGCCATCATTAAAATTGCGCCATCAACCCAATCTTGCGCTATGGCTGGGATTAAGCCGTTTTGATCAAAATGAAGATTATCTATAAAAAGCATTTTTAATTAAGCCAATTAGGCTTTTTAACTCTAATTATTTAAATTTAATCCTCTATTGGTTTTTTATTCATCTTTTTATGACGATTAAAGATATTCCATTTAATTGCTCAAAGCATTTTAAAGACTATCCATGCTCTCACCGTCAATGGAAACATAAAGGTCACTGTCGTTATGTTCATGGATACAGTCGAAGCTTTACCTTTTGTTTTGTTTCAAACAAACTTGATGCAAATGGCTTCGTTGTCGATTTCTCTAGTCTGAGACCTTTGGAAGAACAGTTGAAAGATCATTTTGATCATACTTTTCTAGTCAATTCTGATGATCCTCTTCTTGAAACATGGAAAGAACTTCACTCTAAAGAAGTACTGGATCTTAGAGTTATGAACAATGTTGGTATGGAATCAACTGCTGAATTAGTGTGGGGATGGGCAAATGATTTATTATTTTCAAGAGAGAAAGGTAGATCTTGTTGTTGGAAAGCAATAGCTCATGAAAATGAAGTTAATTCCGCTAGTTATACCTTGCTCCCTGAGTGGTTCAATTCTTAATACAGCAAGTCTTCCTGTTGAAATAAAATTAACGTTTTCAGTTTTTTAGTTGAATATTAATTTTGATTCTTTATTCTCAACTTTTATAGTGCTTCCCTCTTTATATTTGCCTTTAAGAATATATTTTGCTATTTCACTTTCTAATTCTTTTTGAATAACTCTTTTTAAGGGCCTAGCACCATAGCTTGGGTTGTATCCAAGTTCAGTAATCAAAGATAGGACATCGTCATCAGTTTCAAGCTCGATTCCTTTAGCTTCTAGCCTTTCTCTTAAACGGTTTAATTGTAAATCGACTACTTTAAGTAGTGTTTCTTTTTTAAGTGGTTCAAAATTAATTATTTCATCAAGTCTGTTTAGGAACTCAGGCCTGAAATTTGATTTCAGCTCTTGATTAATAAGTTCATCTATATTTGTCGACGGATCATTATTTACATCATTTTCAGAGATTAATTCGCTTCCTAAATTACTGGTGAGAATAATAATAGTGTTTTTGAAATTTGTTGTTCTTCCTTGTCCATCAGTTACTCGGCCTTCGTCAAGTATCTGAAGCAATACATTGAAAACATCTTTATGTGCTTTTTCAATTTCATCGAAGAGCAAAACGCAATAAGGTTTTCTTCTGATTGCTTCTGTTAATTGACCACCTGCTTCGTAACCAACGTAACCAGGAGGAGCGCCAATTAAGCGACTTATAGAGTGCTTTTCCATATATTCAGACATGTCTATTCTGATTAAGGCATTTTCACTATCAAAAAGTTGAGAAGCCAAAGCCTTGGACAATTCTGTCTTCCCCACGCCTGTCGGTCCTAAAAATAAAAAACTTGCGATTGGTCTGCTTGGATCACTAAGTCCTGTCCTAGATCTTTGTATCGCAGAAGATATTGATTGAACGGCTTTATCTTGACCAATAACTTTTTTTTGAAGCTGAGATTCAAGATTGAGTAATTTTTCAATTTCAGTTTGAGCCAGTCTTTTAACGGGAATAGATGTCCACTTTGCAATTATTTCAGCTACATCATCGGCTAAAACCTCTTCTCTCAAAAGTGATTTTTCGGCATTTTGAGAGGAATTTTTTAGATTAAGTTCTTTAGATTTTAAATTTTGTTGATAATTCACAAGGGTACCGTATTCAAGTTCAGCAGCTCTATTTAGGTCATAATTTCTTTTTGCTTTTTCTATTTCTAGTTGTACTTTCTCAATGTCTTCTTTAAGTGTTGAAATTTCTTCGATTGATTCTTTTTCTTGTTTCCATTTTTTTGTTACTTCAATTTGATTTTTTGTTAGCAATGCTAGTTCTGTAGTAATTAATTCTAATCTCTCTTTACTTGAACTGTCTGACTCACCTTCCAAAGATAATTTCTCCATCTCAAGTTGGATGATTTTTCTATCAATCTCATCAATTTCTTCTGGTTTTGATGTTATTTCCATTTTTAAACGTGAGGCTGATTCATCTATTAGATCTATTGCTTTGTCAGGTAAAAACCTCTCTGGTAAATATCTATTGCTCAATATCGCCGCAGCTATTAGAGCGTTATCAGAGATACGAACACCATGATGGACTTCATATCTTTCTTTTAGTCCACGTAAGATGGAAATTGTATCTTGGACGGAGGGTTGTTTTACAAGTATTTGCTGAAATCTTCTTTCCAGCGCAGGGTCTTTCTCAAAATTTTCTCTATGTTCATTTATGGTTGTTGCTCCAATGCATCTCAGTTCACCTCTAGCAAGCATTGGTTTTAGAAGATTACTAGCGTCCATCGCTCCACTACTTGCTCCTGCTCCGACGACAGTATGTATTTCATCGATGAACAAAATTATTTTCCCTTCTGAATCTGTGACATTTTTAAGTACTGACTTAAGTCTCTCTTCAAATTCACCACGGAATTTTGCACCTGCTATTAGTGCCCCCATGTCTAAGGAAATTAGTTGACGGTTTTCAAGAGCTGTAGGAACATCACCGTTGATAATTCTTTGTGCTAGACCCTCAATAATTGCTGTTTTGCCAACGCCAGCTTCTCCAATTAACACAGGATTATTTTTGGTTCTGCGGCTTAGTATTTGAATCGTTCTCCGGATCTCCTCATCTCTTCCAATTACAGGATCTAATTTTCCATCTCTGGCGGCAGAGGTAAGGTCTAATCCGTACTTTTGAAGAGCTTCGTAGCTATTTTCAGCATTTTTCTGGGTCACTTTTTTGTCACCTCTAAGAACATTTATAGCCTCAAGAAGGCTCTTTTTGTCGACATGATTTTGTTCAAATAACCTATTACAAATTCTCTCGTCATCAAATAGGGAAATCACTAAATGTTCGCTTGAAATAAAATCATCTTTGAAAGATTGTTGAATGTTTTTTGCTCTTGAAATTGATAAAGATATATTTTTGCCAAAGAAAATAGATTCTTGGGCCTGTAGCATTTTTGGTTGGTTCCTTATGAAATTCTCTATTTCTGTGCGTAGATTTTTTATTACTCCACCCGATCTTTCTATTATTTTTATTGCTATTTCATTTTTCTTTAGAAGAGACAAAAAAAGATGTTCTGTCTCTAAAGTCTGATGTTTTTCAATTAATGCTAAATCTTTTGCATCAATAATCCCTTGCCAAGCACTGTTAGTGAAATCATCAGGATTTACCTTCATGCTTTAAATTAATTACCATACATATACTATTCAAATCTGTTGATTGAATAAATATAAGAAAACCGACCTTGTTGACTTGGGAAAATAAATTTGTTAGATCACTTTAATTTTTGGAACTAATTAGTTGAATTGGTAATATCTTAATTTTATCTACTTTAGACCTATTATTTATACTGATCAGCAGTTTTAACGTAATTAAAAATTTTCCCAGTTTTTGGCAATTAACACTTTTCTCAACTAATCATAAATCCTTAGATGTTTTTAAATTGTAATGGTTTTTCCTCAAAAAAATATGCTCAGTGAATTTGATTGAAGTTTTAAATATATATTTTCATAAAAAAAGATGGGGTCTCCCCCATCTTTAATAAATTCTTTTGGAGATTTAGTTGACTACGATTTTCCCAACCATGCCTGCGCCCCTGTGAGGCTCGCAGTAAAAATCGTATGTTCCAGCTGTACTAAAAGTTCTCTCCCAAGACTCTCCTGGAGCGAAAGCTAAATCTGGATGACTAAGATCATCATTTCCGTCAAAAACAGCATTGTGAGGAGCTAGTTTGTTATTTACAAACTTTACGGTGTCACCAGCGCTTATGTTTAGGGTGCTTGGTTCGAAAGCAAGCATTCCAGCATCGGTTCCAAGCTTGACTTCAACAGTTGAAGCATTCACATTGGATACGCCAATTACTAGGAATGCGAAGAAAGCAAATAACGCTGTTGAAATAGAACGAATCATGGATTTAATTCTTTTCTTTTTTTAATTTTACTACTTTAGCTTCTGTTTGCCATTTTAGTGTTTAGTTAAACCAGAATTATGTAAAACTTGACTTAGCGTTTTGGCATGACTTATACCCCCGAAGGTTTCAGGAGAAGTTACGGGCTCATGTATAAAGTGTTTTTGTCTAAGACTAAATCTATCCCAGTTTGTCATTTGAATTGGTAGTAATATAGTTAAAAGTTCAATAAGCCAAGTCAAAACAGGGATTTGAGGGACCCTTCTCATTCCTTTCCATATTAGAAGCGTCTGAATTACTACATCAATACTTGTATAGGGTTGCCCTAAAACTAATTTTTTTATTTTAGTGGCAGAAAAAGGTTGTACAGGCTCGAAATCAGAGGTAGCTAGATGCCCGCAAATGAAAGCGATATCTGCTGCGTGAATAAAATGAAACCTGGAGGATAATTTTATCCATCTAGCTAGCCAGATCCATCTCAATGCATCTCTAAGTCCTTCGGTAAGATAACTGGTTGGAAATTTACTTTTACCGTCTAAACGTCCGCCAAAAACTAATGTTGGGAAAACAGCTATGATCTTCGTTGCAAGCTGATGAGATTCAAGCTCTCTGAGGCATTGTGCTTTTGTTTGTATGTACTCTGTTCCATAGGTAAAAGCTTCTGGTAACAAATTTAAGTTTCTGTCAAGAACACTTGCAGTTGAGAAATAAATAATTTGTTTGATATTGGAGGGATTTAGTAAATTGAGCAAATTTTTTACTGCAACAATATTGACTTCTTTCGCCCTTTTAGGATCACCCCAAGCAGTCGCAGTATGAATAACTCTGTTGACTTCTGAAATTTCTTTTTTGAACTTATTTGATTCTCTCAAATCTCCGACTAAAATTTTAATCCTTGGGTTTTCTAAATTTATTGAAGTTATTTTTTTATGATCTCTAACCCATAAAAATAATTCTGCAGTTGAGTTTTCGATTAGCCAATTTGCTATGTATTGCCCAACACATCCACTTGCTCCAGTAATCAGAATTATTTCGTTTTTCAAGATGAAACTTTTATGAGTTCATTCACATTTTTACCAGCCTCAAAAAATACTCTTGCATTTTCTTCTGGCGTCCCTGGAAGTATTCCATGACCAAGGTTAAGAATATGTTTTCTACCTTTCGCTTTTTTGACGACATCAACAATTCTTGATCTGATCGCATTAGGAGTACCAAACAAAAGTCCTGGATCAACATTTCCTTGGACTCCAACTGCTTGAGGCAGCCTTTTTAGTCCATCTGCCATGTCAACAGTCCAATCTAGAGAGACTATATCTACTCCGGTTTGTCCCATCCTTTCAAGAACTCCCGCACTACCTGAGATATATAAAATCATAGGTGTATCTGGATGTTTAGCTTTTACTAAATTGACTACTTTTTGTTGATAAGGCGCAGCAAACTCGTCATAGTCTTGTGGACTTAATTGTCCTGCCCATGAATCAAACATTTGAACTACTTGGGCCCCAGATTGAATTTGATAGGACAAATAGTTTGCAATTGATTCTGCAAAGTGATTTAAAAGTTGATGCAGTAGTTCTGGCTCTTGGAATGCCATCGCCTTTATAACTGCATAATTTTTGCTGCTTTTTCCCTCTACAACATATGCAGCAAGAGTCCAAGGAGCTCCTACGAACCCAAGAACTGCAGCCTTGTTCCCAACGCTTTCCCTTAGCCTTCCAAGAACTTCCCCAACAAAAGACATGCTTTCTTCTGGTTGAAGGGGTTTAAGGTCTTTAACCTGTTTGAGGCTTCTTATTGGGTTATTTATTAAGGGTCCTTTGCTTTCAACGATGTCAAAGTTAATTCCCATCCCTGGAAGAGGAGTCAAGATGTCTGAAAAAAGTATCACTCCATCTGGTTGAAAAGCTGTAAAAGGTTGCATTGAAATTTCATATGAAAGATCGGGATTTTCGGATCTTTCCCTGAAGCTTGGATGATTATCACGTAGGTCGCGATATACCTTCATGTATCTCCCCGCTTGTCTCATCATCCAAACTGGGGGCCTTTCAACATTTTCTCCACGAGCTGCACGGAGTAGTAAAGGAGTAGTTTCGTTCATTATTTTGTCCTTTTATTCGAAAAACTTACATGAAGCAGTAAATTGAAAATCATGAAATACGTTCTCTGCAAAAGTTCGACATACCTTTTGAATTTTTACATCTAGACGACAGTTGAAATTAGGTTTTAAGTCAAGGTTGAAACATTTCTATTCGAGGAAGCTTAATTCTTCTTGGATTTATGCTTTAGAACCAGAACGCTAAGAGGAGGAAGGCAAAGATCTATAGAATTTTCATAGCCATGTATGTTGTATAGATCTGTTGATTTCCCTCCCATATTACCTAGGTTTGAACCTCCATATTGACTCGCATCTGTATTGAAAATTTCTTCATAGAATCCGTCAACAGGCACACCTATTCTGTAATTAGAGTGATTTTGAGGTGTGAAGTTTGCCACTATTACTAGCCATTCTCCATCAGTTTTTTCTCTTCTCATGAAACTGATTACTGAATTTTTATTATCATCGCAATCAATCCACTGGAATCCGTATTCGTCAAAATCATTTCTCCATAAAGCAGGTTCTCTTTTATATAAATTATTCAAATCATCTACTAATTTCTGTATTCCTTTGTGAGGTTCATAATTTAGAAGATCCCATTGTAAATCATCCCAAACATTCCATTCTTGGCGCTGCCCAAATTCCATTCCCATAAATATTGTTTTTTTACCTGGATGTGTCCACATATATGCAAGTAAGGCTCGTGTATTAGCGTACTTCTGCCAGTCATCGCCAGGCATTTTGTGTAAGAGATGACTTTTCCCGTGAACAACTTCATCGTGGCTTAAAGCAAGCATAAAGTTTTCAGTAAAGTTATAACAAATGGAGAAAGTAATGTTGTTTTGATTGAATTGTCTAAACCATGGGTCAATTTCAAAATAATCGAGCATATCGTGCATCCAACCCATGTTCCATTTTAGATTGAAACCGAGTCCATCCATGTCAGTTGGTTTGGTTACACCAGTCCATGTCGTTGATTCTTCTGCAATAGAAAGTGCACCTGGAAAATGTTGAAAAAGAACGTGATTAGCCTGTTGTAGAAATCTGACTGCTTCAAAATTTTCATTCCCTCCATCCTCATTAGGTATCCATTCACCCTCTGGACGAAGATAGTCTTTGTAAAGCATTGAGGCAACTGCATCAACACGTATGCCATCTATATGAAATTGATCAAACCAGAAAATTAGATTTGCAACTAGAAAATTACGAACTTCATTTCGACTGTAATTGAAAATTAATGTTCCCCATTCTTTATGCTCTCCAACTCTGGGATCAGAATGCTCGTATAGATGGCTGCCATCAAAATAAGCTAGTCCATGCTGATCTTTAGGGAAGTGGCCTGGGACCCAGTCGAGAATGATTCCTATTCCTTCTTTATGACATGAATCAACGAAGGCACGAAACTCATCTGGTGATCCAAATCTACTCGTAGGCGCATACCAACCTGTAACTTGATACCCCCACGACCCATCAAAAGGGTGCTCTGAAATTGGCATAAGCTCGATATGAGTGAAGCCTCTTTCTTTGACATAGGGAATGACCTTATTTGCCAGTTCTTTATATGTAAGCAATCTTGAGCCAGGCTTCATATCTGCAGCTGGAACTGGGGCTCTATGCTCTCCGTTTGAGTTGATAAATGGATCGTCCGAGGAAGCATGCATCCAGCTTCCTAAATGCATTTCATAAACCGAAATTGGTTGCTCTAAAGGATCTCTATTGTCACGATTGGATATCCAAGACTGATCATTCCATTGAAATGAATCGATTTTTGATATGACTGAGCTTTTTGCTGGTCTTACTTCATGTTGAAAACCATAAGGGTCGGCTTTCTCGTAGCAATGTCCTTTTTCAGTCCTGATTTCATATTTGTATAAATCTCCCTCACGTAGACCAGGTATGAATAGTTCCCAAATTCCTCCTAGACGTTTTTGCATTGGGTGATGGCGCCCATCCCATGAATTGAGATCACCAATAACGGAAACACTCTTTGCATGAGGCGCCCATAAGCAAAACATAACTCCTTGCTTTTTATTTATTTCAGTGAGGTGAGCACCCATTTTTCGCCATATGTGATGGTGATTTCCCTCCGCGAAAAGATGTCTATCAATTTCACCCATCCACTCTTTTCGGAAACTCCAAGGATCATGTTGAACATGTTCAATTCCTCCTCTATTTACTTTTATTTGATAGTCATTACCTGGATCTTTTTCTAAAACCCCCTCAAATATCCATTCATGATTGGGATTTTGTAGCTTAATTTTAGTTTGTTGTGTTATCAGTTCAACTTCACTTGCCTCAGGCATCCATATTCGAATTATCCATTTATCTTTAAATGGTTGAGGACCAAGAATTGAAAATGGACTTTCATGTTTGCATTCAGAAAGTCTTTGTCCGTCGTCTTTCAAAGAATCTAATAGGATAGAGACGGTCATGACTTATAGCTTAAATAGCTAGTAAGTTTAATCCTCTACAAGTAAATATTGAACCCCTAAGAGGAAATAAGTGATTCAAATTTAAGTTTTGAATTTAAAAGTAAGAGTGAAATTGTTGTCACAAGGCAGTTAGGGCTAGGTCCTTCGCACAAATATTTACTCTGACCAGGATTTATTCCAATTGCTGGCCATCCAGATCCTGAAATTGAAATTCTTAAACGATCCCCTTTTTTAAATGTGGCGAGAATAGGTTGAAGTCTGATTTCTCTAGCACTTGTTATACCTTTATCACAATTAGCAATTCTGAGTACACCCGTCGAAAGTTGAGTAACAGTATTCTCAACCGCTTTAGGAATTATTGATAATGCAACAAACAAATCAAAACATTCCCTGTCACACTTAGTTTCTAAAAAAAGAGTTGGAATACCCTCCAGCCTAAGATCTTTTAAAATAGGGTCTGATGTAAATACTGCGACATCCGGTCGAATATCAAGCTTATATCTGTTTGCTTCACCAGTGGTATCACTCAGATGTCCTCCGATGGAAGGTATTGGTCTCCATGGGTCGTGAACTAAATTCACCTCACTATCTGCTTCAAAATCAGAATTCGGAGCTAGGGATCCTTCAAGATGATTTATTGAGGCTAAACCTTCGCTTCGAAGACTCCATGTAGGAGTTTTATTTTGAACCGAAAGCTCCCAACTCTTAGTAGTTAGATTCCATAGATTGATTTGAGGGAAATGAATCTCTTTGTTTTTTTCTTTTAAATGAGAATCAAAAAAATCTAACTGAGTTCGTTGTGCACCTTCCCACCATTGTAGATGAGTAGCAGGACCAATTAGTAATTTGGGATTGCCTCCTGCCTTTTTAGCTTTCTCGAAAATATCTAAAATTCCTTTCAAATGAGGATCCCACCAACCCCCAATTAGAAGCAAAGGTTTTTTTAACCAGCTAATTAGTGGCTCGTGGGTTTTCCATTGAGGAGTTTTGCTTGACGAAAGATTTAGCCATTTATATGCCATCCCTTCTGGGTCGTACTTTTTAAGTAAATCATGACCGTTGTAAAAATATTTTTTCGATTCAAGATTTTCACGGATTTCATGCCAAGCTTTCCAATTCTTTTTTCTTTGTGCTTTTTGGGCGGCTAATTGCAAACCCCATCCAATTCCCAAGTGCCACCAAAACGCTCCTCCTTCACAACTCCAATGTTCATCTTCCGAAAGGCCTGTCATTGCAGGAATAATGCAATCAGGTGGGGGAGTACCTTCCTCCGCAATGAGCTGTGTTAATCCTTGATATGAAAAACCGTATGTGCCTAGTAGACCATTGCATTCAGGTAAGGATCGGACCCAATTATGAGTTTGACTAGTATCTGAAGCTTCTTGATTGAAACCTGAAAATTCCCCTCCAGACCCACCTTGACCCCGAACATCTTGTATGACAACTAGATAGCCCTTACTAGCCCACCAAGATGGATGGGCATAAGTAATTGTAGAAGCAATTTCTCTTCCATATGGCTGGCGCATAAGTAAGACTGGCCATGGGCCATTACCCTGAGGCGACCAGATTCGAGATTTGAGTACTGTTCCGTCTCTAAGTTTTAAGTCTTCGTCCCTGTATCTTATTGAATTCATTATCTCTTTAAAAAGTCTCTGGGCAATAAAGACCTCTTACGTACATAGAAAGGATCTCAGCATCTCCTTCGCTTATATTTTTTTGAATTGAGATTTTTTGAATAGATTGTTGTGAACCGGCTGAAATGTTTTCTTTATTTAATTCTATAAAGCTTTCACAAATAGACTTCGCTTCGTCAGGATTCCTTTTTACACCTTCAAGAAGTCTTGACTGAGCCACTACACCTTGAATGATTCCAAATGATGTAAATATTAAAGTGATTAGTAAACCATTCATTTCATTTAGTTTACCAAGTTTCTATTGAATTAATTATATTCTATTACCTAATGGTACTTAGGTACATCAAATAAAGTATTTTTTGCTTTTTCTATTAAAAAATGTGCTTTCTTTAGATCTATTATTGGAATTCTCCCTGTTCGAAGAGTTCTTTCAAAGCGCCCAGTCTTTTGAACTAGCTCTTGAGGAGTAAGTCGTGAAATGGCCTTATTAGAAGCTAGCCCTGAGTGCATCAATAAGGCAGCTTCGTTTAGTTGAATATCTAAAGTACATATAAAATATGCTATGCATTTAAGTCTTTTTAGATTGCGAAAACTTCCCAGACTTCCATAGATTAGATGATTTATTTCTTCATCACTAATAGATAATAAAGAATCCCATGTTTTTATATTATTTGATATGAGTATTTTTTCTTCTTGATAAAAGTTTTTAGGAAGATCTTTCAATAATGACTTATTATTCATCAGTCTCTAATGAGGTAATTTTTTCAATATCAGCATCATTTGATAAATATTCACTTGCATAATAATTTCTGTCTGGTAATTCTATTATTTTTGATTCTTTTAAATCATTTATTAATTCACCTAGAATAATTGGTTTACTTATTCCATCACCAGCGGATTCTATTTTCCTGAGCCTGACTTTGACCTGAGCGCCATTTCTTCCTCCCCCTTTCAAATTCCCGGCTATTTGTAACAATGTTGGTTTTATTGCTTCTTCAGGGAAATCATTAGATGCTTGTGCAACAACTAAATCAAATCCATTGTCATAAACAATAGGAGCATATTTGTAGCCCTCAACATTAAATGGAGGAGTATAACTTTGCTCAAAGGCCCAGCAACTAGCAGATAGTAAAAGTGTGAAAATTGTTGTCCCAGTTAGTCGGAATTTAATTCCCCAGTTAAATAAATAAGCCAAAATAGTCAAGACGCCGAGTCCTGAACCTCCCCAGGCTAGCCATTTCGTGACATCTTGGATAACTTCACTCATAGACATAGGCTGGTTTCTCCTGAATTGATTCTTTATAGTTTGTTAGCTCCCCCAAGTTTGAGAATAATGTTTCATGGGAGATGAGTGGAGTTCTAAAAGATTAAAGCGTTGGGGACTTGCTGGAACCTTTGCTGCGTTGGGGGGTGTTTTGATTTGGAGTGGCGCAGACCTACTAGTAGATAGAACTATAGGCCGTTTTTCTCCACAAATGGAAAAAACATTATCTAATTCATTAGGTCATCCTTTAAAAATAGGTTCATACAGGGGGCTTAGACCATGGGGGGTTGAGCTGGGACCAACAAGGCTCCTTCCAGGTATTAAAGATTCGTCTTCAGTTAATATTTCAAATTTAACAATTAAATTTGCTCCTTTTGCCAGTTTATTGAATTGGAAACCAGTCGCAATATTTAATCCAAAAGGAACAGAAATCAT
>QCHK01000003.1 GCA_003279635.1 Prochlorococcus sp. AG-402-B05
AGACTCGTTCTGCTGGAATAGTAGTGGAGGCCTTACAGCCTCCGTGGATCAATTGGGTAATAGGAATGATTCCTGTGTAGTCTACAACTGGGATCTTAGGGAGAAGCTAATGCTGACAGTGTGTTTTGCTTTGTTTCGTGTTGTCAGATTTTGTTGTTGATTGTATATTTGGCTTTAAATTTGGCTTTTTTGGTTAATGGCGAAAAGTTGGGAGGAGGGTTTTCAAAGTGCTGTAAAAGTTGGAAGACGTGGATGGACTGTCACGAATAACGGTGGAAAAATGTATTTGAGGGTGAGGGGGAAGGATATACAACCTCAAAGAGTGAATTTGCCCTATGAGTGGGATGCAAGCAATCAGGGAAATGCGCTTTTATTAATCAATAAAATTTATGGTCTTGTTCAAAGTGAAGACCTCACTTTAAAAAAAGCTCTTCAGGCATCTCTGAAGCAAAGCAGTGTTCCTTCAAGGCGGTTGAAAAAAGGTTGGGAAAATATTGCTTTAAGTCTTGAACATCTTCGGAAAACTAAGGTTCATCAGTGCAGCGATTACACGTGGGATTCCAACTGGAAGCCGTTCATTTCGGAGGCCCTTCGGGTTCTTAAGACTGGCAAGGTTAGCGATGGGCATGGGCTACTTGAAGCATGTTTGGACAAATGGCAAGATTTTCCATCTTCTCGGTTTGCTTGCTGCTTAGCTTTGAAAAATTTTATGGAGGTTGCAGTTAGTCGGCATGGAATGTCGGGGTCTTGGTTGATCTCTCAGAACTCAATTAAAGAACTTAGAGGGAGGAAGGCGGATAGAAGAACCAAGTTCACTTTTGAAGATTCTGAGTTATTGAATTTCATTGATTCGATAAGCCAAAGGAATCCAGCTTGGGGAAACGTAATCAGAACATTGAGTTTGTATGGCTTGCGCCCCATAGAGTTGAACTACATTGAGCCAAGGGTTAATTCAGTTGGAGAGCTTCAACTTTGGTGTTCTTATAAGAAAGTAAGTGGGCCAAATAAAACCCCAGAACGATGGCTTGAACCAGTACCGCTGATTGATCCTTTTGGGAACAAAGTTAGTTGGCCAATTCCTGAGCTAATGAAAACGGGGCTTTGGGCTTTCCCAACAGGCAAATTGGAAAATGCTGGAAAGACTCGATTTTTGAATGGAAGATATGTTTTGAATTTTCTTCAATATCAACCTGAGTGGCAGGCATTAAAGAAGCAATATGAGCCTGCGAGGCATGTGAGGCCAGTGAGTTTCAGGGATTCTTGGATTGTTCGAGCCACTCGAATGGGCATAGCAGCAGAATTTCAATGTCAGGCCGTTGGGCATGGCCTTGCAGCGCATCAAACAGCGTATGAAAAAACAACTCATAAAACTGTGCGAGAGGCTTTTTCAAAAATTCAATGATCTAACCCTGTAGATGGTGTTGCTGTTTGTTTACAAACGCTAGTGATTGTGTTAGCTTTTTTTTGAGAGAATTGAGATCAGGATCCGCGTGTCCCTCTTTAATCACATAACTGATTTTTTAACTCTGTGGAGTTAGTTAAGCCAAAGTCAAAATTAGAAATTCAAATAGAAGGAACTCAAAAGTTAAAAACTCCTAAATGGTTATCCAGAAAGGGTTTAACTTTTTTTGTTCGTTACTTCAGCCAAGGTGGAATGATTCCAATAGATGAATACCGCAATGGTTTCAGAATTTCTAATGTTGAAGGAGAGCAGCTACCTGAGGAAAAACGCAGAGTTTATTTTAGGCACGCTCGCATTTGGCAAGACTTACTCCTTAAAGAAAAATCAGATCGAGGAGCTATGAATAGTGACTCAAATAAAGTGGATCACGTCAGTAGACATGGCCCAACAGCTAGGAATCAATCACCAGCATCTCCTAGCTCTTCGCAGAAAGTCCAAAATCTTCAAACAAGGTCGGGACTACAGGTTTAAAGGCTTCAAAAATTCAGGCGCGATTCAGTGGCATCCAGAAGTCACTGAACGTACTTTTACTAATGCAAAACGAGTTCCAGCCAAAGAGCTAGAAACCTTTTCGGAGGTTGCTTCTTAATGGAACCTTCTAGTAAAGGTCAGGATGATCCTGATTTTGATCGTCAAGAGTTAGCAGCTCGGCTCCATGACCTTAAAAAGCAGGAGCATCAACAATGGATGAAAAAGGCTGAAGAGGTCATCACTCAGGCTGAAGACTTATTGAGTGACGAGGGAGGCAATGAGTAAGAACCAATGGTCTTTAGGGAACTTCAATAAAGGTAAGAGTAGACGTTATCTAATTAACTCCGATGAGGTAACACTGGCTGCTCTTTTTTCCTTGTTTTAAGCCTTGAGAAAAATATTTAACCCATAAAAAATGCCCAGTTGGAGCTGGGCAAATAAATCAAATTATTCAGTTCCATTGTAATGCAAGTAGAAACCAAAATCGATCTGGTGGACTGGGATCAATTCGAGTTGATGCTAGTCGCAACAGATAATCCAGCTCCTGTTGTTGGTCTATTTCCTCCTAAAACCTCACTGCCTTGTATCCATCACAGGTGGAATCCTGATGGGGCAACATCCAAGCAGTTTGTTGAGCGCAAATTAAGGGAAAATCCACAGTTAAGTTTGGGAATTGTTCCTAATCCATCTCTACCGCAACCAAGTGATTGGGGAACTAAACCTGAACACCTCAATAAACGAGGTAAGCCAAAGATCTGGGGCGCTAGCAATAAACATATTGCAGGCTCCAAATTGATTTGGACTGAAGGTGATGGTGCCTTATCTATTGAGGATCAGTATGAAATTATTCGAGAAGCTTTTGCCTTAGAACCTTCTTTTGTTATTTGGAGTGGTGGCAAGAGCTTGCACCCTTACTGGAAATTATCGGAACCTATTTCACCTGAAAAGTTTAAAGAATTGCAGATAAGGCTTGCAGCTCAAATGAAGGCTTGCAGCGAAGACTTTGGGGTTGATGAGAGCTTAAATAATCCAGCTCGAATTATGCGCTCCGCTGGTGGATTGCATTCGAGAACTCAACAGCGCTGTCACTTCAAAAACATAACAACACTTATTTATGGGATTGATTTTATTGAGAAGTTTTTAGACCCTGTTCCACAATTGCAGAAGGCTTCAAAGCCAAGATTTTTATCTAAAAGAACTATTGCTGATGAAGGTTGGTGGGAAAGGCAAACGGATGAAGGGCGACATCAAATTGCAGTTGAAATGCTTGGCTATTTACCTAAGCGAAATGTTGAAGGACGCGGCGAGAGGAAGACTTGTATCTCTGCCCTTTTTGCTTTGAAAGGATGGTTCGGAGAAAGTGAAACCGCTCAAATTTGTACTGAAGCAAACTGGTTCGGGAACTTTTGGGATCCTCTTAAGGAGCTTCCATCACTAGATCATCCAACAAATTCAATTGGAACTTTGATTGAACTGGCTAGGCAGGCTGGATGGAGTGGAGATCAATTCTTTAAGCAGAAGTGGAGTGAGACCCAACAGGACAAGCCAAAGATCAAGCTTGAGGATCTTTTTCCTCCTGAAATAGTTCAGGCTCTAAGAACAGTTACTAAGTTTTTGCCATACCCAGACACCCTTATTGCAACAACATATTTGGCGGGTTGTTCAGGTCTTTTGAAGCTTGGATCAACCATCAATCTCAATCCTTTGAGTGGTTTCGTTGTTCCTTTGAACTTGTATGTCATTACCGTTGGCTGCACTGGCAGCAAAAAATCACCTTTGCAAAAAGCACTGATTGATGGCCCCATAGAGAAGTTAAAGAAGAGCGCAAAATCTGAATATCAAAAGATCCTTTCTGATTGGTTTAGAGCAGATAAAGACAGTCGAGGGCCGAAACCAACTCCTACTTATTTAGTTGTTCAGAACGTCACCGAAGAAGCTCTGGAAATGATTCTTGTAGACCATGAGAACAAGCAAAAGGGCCTCCTTTATTGCAGGGATGAAATTAAGGGGATTTTTAATTTTGATAAGTACAAATCAGGTAAAGGGAGCGAACAAGAACAACTCCTCGAGCTTTATGACGGCGGCGGTTTTACAACCATTAGAAAACAAGAAAGGAGGATTTGTGAGAAGACTCATTTGAGTCTTTATGGAGGGATTCAACCTCCAATTTTGGCCAAACTTCAAGGGTCTTCGGATCACACTGGTAAATGGGCTCGAGTCCTTTTTTCACCTGTTCCAACTAATCCAGTCAAGCTCGCTGTTGCGATTAGTGCAGAGGAGCGGAAGGCCTTTGCAGCGGCAAAAGAAAAGCTCTCCTCTCTTGCCTCAGATATAAGGTTTTCCAGCGGGTTTCAATTTGAACTTGATGATGAAGCTATAAGGTTTTTTGCAGATTATGAGTTTGAAAAGCAAAAGGAGGCTAAGGCTATTGCTAGCAAGCGTGCTTCTCATGCAGCGATAAAAAATAAAACAGCGGGAAAAGTTGGAAGGATTGCTGGCTTACTTCATCATTTAAACGTCATTACAAAAAGGGCTGATGTTGAAGACTCAGTTGGAATAGACGTCTTTGAAAAAGCAATTCGATTGGTTGAATTTTCAGACGCTTTCGCAATGCAATTCCAAACGGATAGTGGCCGAACTGAAAACCAAAAATGGATGAAGCGCCTCCATACATTGGCCTGCAAATCAAAATCTAAGACAATGACTTGGACAGAATTACGAGATAAACTTTCCAGTCAGGAAAAAACTACTCTTACTCCTGAAATGAGAAAAGAAGCTTTCGCCCAACTGGAAGAAGCTAATTTTGGAAAGCTTAAAACTGGCCCTCAAGGTGGATTGATTTATCAAGCTATCGCTGATTGGCCTGAGGATGTCTGATCGCTTAAAACCAGCTAAAAGATAATTAATTAGAATTGTGATCGGATGGTTAAAGCTGTAAATTCAACTGTTTATGAGGCAAGTGATGGTGAAATTTTTAAAAATGAGGAACGTTGTAAATGCTATGAAGAGACTCTTCTCGAAAACGGCATAAAGTTTAGAGATGAATTGATTGCCGCCATCGAAGATAAGGAGACTGATTGGACTCCAGAATTTGTGCATTTTATAAAATCAATTCCTGACCATAGTGCAAGAAATATTATGCGAGATGTTTTTAATGCAAAGGAAGCTTGGGATGAGGAGAATGAATGGGATCATGAAGCGCATGAAAAAGATCTCCTCGATGAAAAGGATTTAGATTATTTTTGAATTAAAAGCAATCCAATGGTTGAACGAATTGATACTTCGATCGTCTATAAGGCATGTGATGGTCAGATTTTTAAGAATGAGAAACGGTGTAAAGAATACGAAGAGGGAGTTATTTCAAACGGAATCAAGAATAGAGATAATTTAATTGCGGCTATAGAAGCTGAAAATCTCAGTTGTGCATGTGGGCCAATGACCCCATGCGCTCCAGAATTTTTGGAATTAATAAAATCCACCCCAGACAGCAGATCGTGGGCTGTCATGAAGGCTATTTACTATTCTCATATGATGTTTGAACGTAGAATTGATGATGGGTATCAACAACTTGAAGCTCTATTACTAGAACACAAGGATTCAATTAACTGAAAATTATTGAACATAGGGGAAACATAGGGGACATCTAAAGTCCCCTATCAAAACCGTTGGGCCAACACCTTCTCAGAAAGATAAGGGACTTAAGGGAGTCTTTTTTTCTTTTTATTTATGGTTGTGTGTGTGGCCCTTCAGTTTGCCCATTTGTCTTATTATCTCCCCCCCCTCTCCCTTACTCCCCTATGTTTTAAAATCCTTTACAGTGCAGGCGATCTTATAGGGGATTCGCTTAGTCCCTCATGTTCTTTTGATGTTCGGGAAAGTGCTTATTTTTGTAGGAAAATATATGTATTACTTACTTTTTTAGCAATGGTTTCATTTAACGAAATAAATCGACTACAAGAAAAGATCAATCGAATTGCCCCGCAAATTGCGCCACCTAAATTGAAGATAAATATCTATCAATCAGGCGAGGAAATCCCAGAAAATAAAAGTCCATGGGAAATGAGTGTTTATGTCGAGGGCAAGGAAGAAAGTTGGGCCTTTAATAGTCAAAATCGGCCAATTCATAGGACATGAGTTACTTCGACCAACTCGAGTTCAAAGAGAAAGTGAATGATCTTTACGATGAATACAAGCTCTCTATTCAACGGGAAGAAATCGCAGAAATTCTTAGAGAAGTAGCAGATTCAATTGGGTAAAAAAAAAGTGGGTTGCCAATCCACTGTGGTGGAGTCAGGCGTATTCAAGTACTGCTCCTGAGTCGGTCTATAAGCCCTTCAGTGGTTTCCATGGTTCCTCATGGATTGTGCTTTTTAGCCCGCAGTGTTGTTAAGAGTTCGGCCCTTTAAATAGAACTCAAGGCCATTAATTCATCAGATTCAGAAATATCTATGTATTGGCTTAATTGATTCAAATTTTTATGGCCTGTGAATTTTGAGACAACTTTTAGCGAAACTTTTTTGCTCATATTTGTTGCAAGCGAGCGCCTGAAACTATGCAAACTAATTCCACTCGGCAATCCAATATTTTTAAGAGTGGCCCTTAAAGCTAAATCAGCATTTTGTCTGGTCATAGATTTATAAGTTCCATACCGACTTGGAAAACAAAATTCTCTATTAGTCGTGGCCCGACCGTATTTAGCAACCCACAAAGTTCGATAAAAATCTATTTCCTTTCTAAGTCTGGGATCAATTAAAACTTCACGAGATTGTTTTGTCTTTGTGGTTGATTTTATGAATACAATTCTTTCTTCATGGATAGCAGCCCAAGTTAAGAGCAAAGTTTCTTGGATTCTGGAACCTGTAAATCTTTGAATGCTCCAAATGCAGCGCATTTCTGGTGTTGGCGCTGCATCCAATAAGGTGTCTAATTGTTTTGGATCCAAGGTTGTTGCCTGACCTGATCCATTGGTTTTAGGCATGGTTTAAGAAGTTATTGAATTGTCGTTTGGACTGAAATGACAAGTGTCTTGCAATTACTAACGCTCTGACCCTTGGCAACCCAGCTATAAAAAACGACAAGTCAAATGGTTTATTTGTCTTATATCTATTATCGCAATTTGTATTCCTTTGTTGTTGTTTGTTTTGCTTTGTTTTTACACATTAAAAGTTATATTACTAGAGCTTAATATGACGAATTAAAATATTAATAATGCTCATCTAATTTGGCTTTAATATTATCACTCTTTATTAGTTATAGGGGGGAGATAGCAACTTTTTTTAGGCTATATCAGGCTCCCTAGAACTTACTTAATAAACAAGAAATATATAACTAGATAATACTTAAAACTTATTATATTTGTTATATACTTAATAAATAATAACTTATTAATTCTTGGAAGTAGATCCCAAATTTAACTTTGAAGACTTCAAGAAAAGTCAAAGGGTTATGAAATGTGCGAGGCAGCTTTTTTCTAATCCAAAGGATCAAGAAAGTTGGGCTTTAGCTGCTTATGAGAAGTGGCAAAGCACAGGAGAAACACCCGAATCTATAAGAGACAAACGAAATCCAAATTGGAGAAAAACTCTTGAGATTTACAAGAACAGATCCAAAACTAAACTGCTTTATTATCCATGAACTTTCCTTCAACAATTAATTACGATCAAGCTTACGTTGATTTCTGCAATCGGAATGGTTTAACCGTAGGAGTTACACCCAAGAGCGCCAAAGATATGGGGTTGCAGATGGAATTGATTATGAGGGAGGAAGACCCTTATCTTTTCCAGAATTTAACCAATCCAGATCCAAACAATCTGCCTGCAGATGTAAAAATCAGGCACCAAAAGCAACAGTATTGGACATCTGATGTGGAGGCACTTGAGAGAGCGGGATTTACTGCAGCGGCGGAACACATCAAGAGTGAAATAGCTCAATCTCGTCAGCAACTATTGGATAAGAAAATTGCTGAATCACAAAAGCAGCAACAAATAGAACAAGCAAAAATTAAAGCTTGGCAAGATTTACCTCTTGGACATCCTGAAAAGCAGCCAAGTCCTGAAAGTGTTCAGAGAACAAGGGCAATGTGGGGAATTACTGGAGCGCCAAGTTGGGAGTTGAATGGCTGATAAAGGTAGGCCCAACGGTTCTATAACCAAAGAAGTTCCTCAGAAAGTCTTTGATGCCCTTCAACTGTATGTTTGGGGGACTAAGGAAGATGGGAAGAACATTAGTTGGGCTGATGCTGCGGAGGCTGCTGGCTGCCATATACGTACGTTGAGGAAATATAGGCAGTTCACAGAGTGTGAACGCTTCTTGAAAGATGAAAGACTTAGAAAAGCAGATGAAAAAAGGGAATCTCTAAATGCTGCTCATGAAATCTTGCTAGATAAAGCTCCAGCGATTGCAAACCGACTTACTTCAATTGCACTCAATCCAAGAACTAAAGATTATGTAGCGGCAAATGCTTGTTCAGATATTTTCAGGATCATGCACGAAGGCATCACAGAACAAGAATTGCGTAGAAAGTTAGAAGTAATAAAAGAACAAATTGCAGAAATTGAACGTGGTGGCCCGATAGTTGATGTTTGATTGACCTAGTTCTTCTAAAAGATAATTAGTCCCAATATCAAAGTGGAGCTAGTTTAATTACAACTCCTGTTGGAAAATGCCTAAGCCAAAAGAAGTCGTAAAAGTTACTTCATGGGAAACATTCGATGGAAAAGAATTTAATAATGAAAAAGAAGCCGAGGAGTATGAGTCAATACTCTGGGCGAAGTTACAGGAAAACTTTCGTGGAATAAATAATGTTTTCAAAAATTCTAATAATCCTTATGAATTCATAGATATTCTCGATGAGGGTTCTTCTCTTTGGAATGAAGATGATGATCTACATGGAGATTGGCCTTCAGAAAAGAAAAAAGAAGGTTTAATGTTTTTAAAGGTCATGTACAGAATCCACAAATATCTTGAACGTCTGGATAGAAAAAGAGAGATCACTCATCTTTTCTAATGATATTTGACTAATTTGGCTTGAAATTTGGCTTAAAGTGTATATTTTCGTTTTTATGAGATTATGAGACTTGTTCTGCTGGAATGAGAGTGAGGCCCTCGCAGGCCTCGTGGATCAATTGGGTAATAAGGCTGACCTGACCCCATCTCCTAAAAGATCAAGCAGCAACAGGGGCTGTTTGACGGGAGAAACTAACGATGTTGTTAGCAGTTATGGTTTTGCTCTGACCGAGCAGGCTTCAGTCACTCGCCTGATACCCCGTCGAAGCCATTGCAGCCCCATTTATGGAGCTGAGCGGAATCGAACCGCTGTCCGAGATATTGGTGTGAATCACCTAGTCCATTAGAAAATAGACATATATATTCTGACAGATCTTCTGGAATTAATCGATTAATGTTTAAAGAACTGCTTTATCCTTTTTTAATAACTTAAAAGTAATGAAAATTGTTGCGTCTATTTCACAAGGTCTTGAAAAAGAGGGTGCAAAAGAGTTGATAGAACTTGGAGCTAAATCAGTTAAAGCTTCAAGGAGACATATATCATTTGAAGCTGATATGGCTTGTTTATATAGAATACATTTAAGAGCTCGCTTGTCTTTTAGATTTTCAAGAGAGATTGCCAGATTTCCTTGTCATGGACCTGATGAACTTTATGACGGTGTTCAAAGGTTAATTGATTGGGAAAATTGGCTTCAGCCCAGACAAAGTTTTCGAGTAGATGTAACTGGATTTGGAGAAGGGTTATCACATACTCATTTCACTGCTTTGCAGGTGAAAAATGCAATTATTGATTTACAAAGAGAACGATGGGGTTCTCGTTCAAGCATTGATTTGAGCGATCCAGATATTTGTTTTCATTTGCATTTGTCAAATTATCAAGCCGTTTTGAGCGTTGATGGCAGTAACTCGAGTCTTCACAAAAGAGGGTATAGACCAGCTGTTGGAATAGCTCCGATTAAGGAGACATTGGCTGCAGGTTTAATGAGAATGACTGAGTGGGATGGAACGCATAATTTGGTAGATCCATTATGCGGTTCTGGAACATTTTTGATTGAAGCAGTGAGCATGTTGCTTGGAATCGCACCTAGCATGGATAGACAATTTCTGTTTAAGAATTGGCCAGATTTTGATATCTCTTTTTGGAATAAAGAATTAAAAATGGCAAAGAAGATAAAACCTTTAAATAAGAAGTTATCTAAAATAATTGGATGTGAAGTTGATGAAATGATTGCTCACTCTGCTAGTGAGAACGTTAGAAAAGCTGGCTTAGAAGATTATATAGAAATAATTAACTGTCCTTTTCAAGAATTTCAATTACCTCCTAGATTAGGATTTTTAATTTGTAACCCTCCTTATGGGAAAAGAATAGGAGATGAAAATGAACTACCTAATCTATATAAACAACTAGGTGAATACTGTAAGACAAAAGCTTCTGGATGGGATCTTTGGTTACTTAATGGGAATCCAAAGCTAAGCAAATATTTAGGGATGAAAGCAAGTCGACGTTTTCAAGTAAATAATGGTTCAATTGATTGCCGATGGTTGAATTATAAAATTAAATAATTTAATTTTTTCCTAAAACAGCTTTCGTAGTTTTTGCGATTCCCTCCAATGTTTCTGGAAGGTAAGGACCTTTTGCCAAATATCCTCCAATTCTTAGACTCATCCCCGCCAATACAAGATTTAGAAATACCAAAATTAAAATTGTTGATTTGTTATCTATCTCAAGCAAGTCTCGAAGCCAATATCCGAGAATTAATTCAGATCCAACTAGTGCAAATAACATCAATACCCCTCCAGTAGCTAAGAAAATCACACCACTAATCAGGCGGCGTTTTTCTCTGTCCATTTCTTGCAGCGCAATGCGGACATGAAGATCCATTACTGAACTTGCTAAAGCAGTAACTCTTGCTGCAGCTCCAATTCCTTTTTTCCGTTCTGAGGTGGCCATTAATTTCTTCTGCCTCCACCAAGCAGTATGCCAAATAAAACTCCAATTCCAGCAGCAATGCCTATAGCTAAGAGGGGCCTTTTTCTTACTGGCTTTTCAATTCGTGGTCTTAGCGTACTGTTTAACTCATCTAGAATGTCTTCGAGCTGTTTTTCGAGAGGCTCCAAGGACTCTGCCAGTCCTCTAGTTGTGTCAGTTGCTGAATGAAAAATTTCTTCTAGTTGTTCTTGCACGCCAAAACTGTTTTTTCCTGAATGCACAGAGATGACATTGATTAAATCTTCGAGACTTCCTTGAGTCGCCTCTAATGTTTGTTTAGCTAAATCTGGCCAACGCTCTTGAATTTTTGGCAATAAATTATCAAAATGCTCATTAAACCACTGCTCTGGACACTTTTCAGGAATGGCTTCTTTAGCTGCTACTGAATTTGATGGTGAAGTGTGAGAGGAATTCACTGATTCCATAAACCTAAAGGTTTATTAAAGAATAGAGAGATTTTGCTCTAATCGAAACCCCTTAATTTAATTAAATTCTGAAAGTCGCCTCACAAGAATACTTTTTTTGGATTTTTAAATGTTTTAAGTCCAAAATTTCATAAGGATATTTCGTCGTCTTTGCTTACAAATATTGCTATTCGAATACGTATAGTGCTAAAGGTCATTGGTATCTCCTTATAAACCCATGGGCGTCGGAATTTCATCAATGGTTTTTGCTTCTAATACAATACCTACTGATTTTGGCCTAGTCTTAGCTGCAATAGCAGGAGCTGGAAGCCTTCTTTTAATTGCTTTAAGGTTTGTACCCGAGGCTAAAAGCTGAAAAACTTATCGTTAAGCAATTCTATTTGAGGAGATTTATCTCCTGAATAGTTTTTTATGCAAATTTCTTGCTCAGTTTTTTAATATTGTTCAATTGAGTAATCTTGGGAAAAAAAAAGTTTATAGGTGGGTTTTGTTAAAACACATAGGATCACCTGATGACATTAAGGGTATCCATTTTGATTTGCTTTTAGAAGATAAAGAACTTTGCAGAACTTGGCGCTTAACTGATACTCCATTATTGGACGGACCTTATGTGGATTCCGTTTTTATTGCACCTCATAATCTTTACTGGCTTGATACGGAACAAAAGGTTGTTTCAGGCAACAGAGGAGTTGCAACTAGAATTAAAAAAGGAATCTTTTTACAATCTCTTCCATCTATTGATAATGGTTTTTTAAATTTATCTTTAGAGTGGGAGGGTGTTGAAAGTCATTTGGTAATAGATAAATGTGGCTGTAGGATTTTTAGCAAAAGATATTAATTATTTCTTGTGAATTAGAAGGGCTTGAGTTTTTCTTATATTTCGCTAACCTCATTGTTATTGTGGATGGCTTCTGTTGGTCCATATCAACCACGTAGATTTGTCCCATTTCAAGTCCTTCGGTGGATCGATGTCAATTCCACTTGAAGAAGGATTTACTGTTGTAACAGGTCCAAATGGTTCAGGTAAAAGCAATATTCTTGATGGAGTTTTATTTTGTTTAGGGCTCGCAAATAGTCGAGGCATGAGAGCAGATAGATTGCCTGACTTAGTCAATAGTGGCGTATTAAAAGCTGGAAAATCTTCGGAAACCAAAGTAACTGTAAAATTTGATTTAACTGATTGGAAGCCAGATGAAGCCGAAGAAGGTATAGAACCTAATGAGGAAGGGCCTTGGATTAAGCATGATCAAAAAGAATGGACAGTATCAAGAAGATTAAAAGTTATGCCAGGAGGGTCATATGCTTCCACTTACAGCGCAGATGGTGAGACTTGTAATCTACAGCAATTACAAACCCAATTAAGGCGTCTAAGAATCGATCCTGAAGGGAGCAATGTTGTTATGCAGGGAGATGTTACCCGAATTGTTTCTATGAGTAATAAGGATCGTAGAGGCCTAATAGATGAACTTGCTGGTGTTGCACTATTTGATACACGTATTGATCAAACTCGTACAAAGTTGGATGATGTGTATGAAAGGCAGGAACGTTGTCGGATTGTTGAACAAGAACTGATTCTTTCCAAACAGCGGTTACAAAAAGATTGCGAGAAAGCAAATCTATATAAAGATGTAAAAAATCAATTATTAATTGGCAGACAGCAAGAATTAGTTTTATCTTATGAAAATGCAAAAAAGGGATTGGAACAATTAGTTGTAGATCACCAAGAACTGCTTAAAAAAGAAAAAATAGATTCAGAAAAGTTACTTAATCATGAAAATAATTTAAGTAAATGCATAGAAAAATTAAATATCTTACAAAAAAGTGTTAAAGAACTCGGTGAAGATCAATTGCTTGAAGTTCAAGGTAAACTAGCAGGGATTGAATCTCAACATAGAGAGCTAGAAAGACAAGGACTTAATCATAAAAATGAAGGTGAAAAATTACAAGAATCTAGAAATAATCTTCTAAAGAAAAAGAAAGATTATCAAACTGATTTGCAAAGTAAATTGAATGAGATCAATCCTAAAGAACTAGAAGAAGCTGACTTAAGATGTAAAGAGGCTGAGGCTTGGGTTGAATCTTCTAGAAGGAAGCTTTCCGATATAGCAGGTCGTTCTGGTGCATGGATAGAAAAACATCAGAAAGCTAGGGATCAAATTAATAAAATCCGATTAGAATTAGACCCTAAAAGACTAGAGAAACAAAATATTGAAGAAAGTTTATTGCAATTAAATGTTATTTTAAAAGAATTAGAGACTGATCAAAAATCTGATGAATCTTCTAATGAAAAAGTACATATAGAAATTATTAATTTGAATAAAAAATGGGATAATATTTTAGATTTACTGTCTGTTAAGAAAGAAGAATTTCAAGTATTAGTATCTGAAAAAGGTATACAAGAGCGCACTAAATATAGATTAGAGAAAGAACAAATCAAGCTTCAAAATGATATTGCTCGTTTAGAAAGTAGGAAAGAAATGATATCCGAAAGTCGAGGTACTCATGCAATAACTTTGTTATTAGAGTCTGGTTTAGAAGGTATACATGGTCCTGTTGCTAATTTAGGTGAAGTGGAAGATCGTTATAGGATTGCTCTTGAAGTAGCGGCTGGTGCTAGGCTTGGGCAGGTTGTTGTAGATAGCGATCAAATAGCTGCAAAATCAATTGATCTTTTAAAACGAAAACGTGCTGGAAGATTGACTTTTTTACCTCTTAATAAGATTTTAAAAAACTCTCAAAATAGGTCTGATGTATTCCAGAGATCTGTTAACACTAATCTCGATAAAAGTAATGGATTAATTGGCAAAGCTATTGATTTAATTCAATATAATTCAATATATAAAAACGTTTTTTTGTATGTATTTGGTGAAACAATTGTTTTTAGTGACTTATCATCAGCTCGTGATCACATTGGTATAAAAAGAGCTGTTACTTTAGAAGGTGAATTACTGGACAAGAGTGGAGCTATGACTGGTGGAAGTTTAAATAATAAAAGCTTGGGTTTAAGTTTTGGAAGAGTCAAAGATAATGATGATTATGATCTTTTGAAAAATAGATTATTAGAAGTTGGTGAGACTCTAACTAATTGTCAAAAGAACGAAAATCAACTCATACATAAGCTAGAAAATCTGAGGTCTCAGCTAAGTAAATTAGAACAAGAGAAAGCGGCACTTGATGCTGAAAGAGTAACTTCTAAAAGATCAAATTCACCTTTATTAGAACGCCAAAGTCATCGCTCAAAAAGAATTAGCGATCTTCAAAAATCTAAAAAAGAAAAACTATGTCAATTAGAATCTATTAAATTGAGTATTAAACCTTTAGAGGTCGTTTTATTAGAAATTGAGAAGGAAGAGAAAACAATAGATAAATCAAGTGACTCATCTGTTTGGTCTAAATTACAAAATGACTTAGAAGATGCTGATAAAAATCTCCTTTCTTTTAGGAATAAAAGAGATGAGATTTTAAATACGCAATCTCAAAATAAGCTTGCAATTGATCGATTAAATGATCAAGAAACTACTTTAATCAGCGAAGAAAAACGATTAAAAGATTCCATAGATACTCTTGCTTCTGCTCATATCGCTTGGCGTGAGCAAAGTACACTACTTAATACCAATCGGCAAGATTTGATCAACCAACAAAAAGATTTAGAAACTCGCTTTGGGGAACAACGAAGAGAAAGAGATTGTGTGGAAGCAGATGTAGCTAAAAAAAGATTGAATTTACAAGGAATGCAATGGAGCCTCCAACGTTTAAGGGAAGATCAAAAAAAAATGAAGGACGAGATACGAATGGAAACTATTCGATGTACTGAATTAGAGAAGAAGCTCCCTAATCCGAGGCCTTTGATTTCAGATGAAATAAGAGATAATGGTTTGGATTATTTACTTTCTAAATTGGAAGCTTTGCAGAAAAGAATGGAGGAATTGGAACCTGTAAATATGCTCGCATTGGAAGAGTTAGCTAAATTAGAAGAGAGACTGAATGAACTTGAAAATAGACTTCAAGTTCTAACTGATGAAAGATCGGAGTTATTGCTTCGAATAGAGACAGTTGCAACTTTGCGAGAGGAGGCCTTTATGGAGGCTTTTAAGGCGGTTGATATACACTTTCGTGAAATTTTTGCAAGCCTTTCTGAAGGAGATGGACATTTGCAGCTTGAAAATCCTGACGAACCTTTGGAAGGTGGCTTGACTTTGGTCGCTCATCCAAAAGGTAAGCCTGTAAGACGGCTTGCGGCTATGTCAGGTGGAGAAAAATCTTTAACAGCTTTGAGTTTTCTTTTTGCCTTGCAACGTTTTAGACCCTCCCCTTTTTACGCCCTTGATGAAGTAGATAGTTTCTTGGATGGAGTAAATGTTGAGAGGTTAGCGGCCTTAATTGCTCAACAAGCTAAACAGGCACAATTTCTTGTCGTAAGTCATAGAAGACCTATGATTGGAGCATCTATGAGGACTATTGGGGTTACGCAAGCAAGGGGAAATCATACTCAAGTTGTTGGGTTGCCAATCGCAGCTTGATTGAATTTACTAAGATGATTAAATATGGTTCTACAAATCTAATTTCTGCATATTTGATTTGACCAACACGCAAGCCCCGCAAGAATCAACATCTGCTGTCCCCAGTGACAGACTATGGCTACGTTCTGAGTTAATGGGGACTCAGGTTATTACACGTGATACTGGACGAAGGTTGGGGCTTGTAGGAGAAGTTGTTGTTGATATTGATCGTAGAGAAGTTGTTGCTTTGGGGCTACGAGATAATCCCTTAACGCGTTTTTTACCTGGCTTGCCAAGATGGCTTCCTCTTGATCAGATTCGTCAAGTTGGTGATGTGATTCTAGTTGATACGATTGATTCTTTAAGCGAAAACTTTGTTCCTGAAAGATTCAATAAAGTTATTAATTGCCAAGTTATTACTGAATCTGGAGATCAGTTGGGGAGAGTACTTGGATTTTCTTTTGATATTGAAACTGGAGAATTACTTACTTTAGTTATGGGAGCACTAGGCGTCCCTTTATTAGGCGAAGGGGTTTTAAGTACTTGGGAGATGCCTGTTGATGAAATTGTTAGTAGTGGACCAGATCGAATAATTGTTTATGAAGGAGCTGAGGATAAATTAAAACAATTAAACAGCGGTTTCCTTGAAAAGCTTGGTGTAGGTAATTCGGGATGGGAAGAAAGCGAACGCGAAAGGTACAGAGTTAATCTTGTCCCAGTTGAAAATCAATTAACCTCTGGTGAGAGTGTTAATGATGATCAAAGACTTCTAGAACAATCCCAAGAAATTTTTGAAGAAGAAGAGATGGAATACCTAGAATTACAAGATTCAGAAGAACAACAATATAATAAAGAATTAAGATATTTAGACGAACCTAATCAGTCCTCAATTTATTCTGAGATTAATGAAGATGAAGTAAACTATAGTGACTCAAAATTCAACAATAGCACTAACAATTTCCAGGGTAAATTTTCATCTAAAAATACTAAGAATAAATCAAAAATTATAAGAGAAGAAGAACCTATGGATGTCGAACCTTTAGAAGAATTAACCACAAATAATCCTCAAGATATGAGATCCAATGATAAAGAACTTATAGATATTGAAGATCCTTGGTGATTAATTCAAAAGCTTTTCTTCTTCAAGAAGATTAATAATTTGATCGCAAAATTTTTTTACCGCCCCTTTACTACCCCTGAGTAATTGTAAATCTTCTTTTTGTCCGGATAACCTTGTAGGTGAATTTAGCCAGTCAATAGTTTCTTTGGCTATTTGTGTGGGGGTTATATGTCCAACTCTCTCTGGGACAATCATCTTTTTTGCATATATATTTGGCCAAGCCAAATATCCTCTTTTTTTTAGTTTTATAAAGCTAATTAATAGTCCGATGCACCCTTTTAATATTGGTAATCTAGCTATTAAACCTATAAATCCATCCCATGCTTCCATAACTAAAATGTGTTGTGTAGGAACAACAACTATCATTGGAACATTTAATGATCCCAGCTCAGCAGTATTTGCGCCTACAGTTGTTAGTGCGATATCACATTGGATTAGATCACTATATGCTGGATGCTTTTCTTGTATTAAAATGACTGTAGAATTATTAGTTATCAATATTCCTTTTTCTTCTTTTTCATTGGCTTTAGTAATTGATTTGATTCCAGATTTATATTGTTTTGAAATTGGATTTTTGCTACTACCAAAGTATTTAAGTTCATTTATATTTGTGGTAGGGGCAAGAGGTATTAGAAACTGACAACCTGGCATTGATTTTGATATTTTATCTGCTACTTCAAGAAAGAAAGGAATTCCAATTTTTAGTTTCGCACTTTTTGAACCTGGTAGTAGAGCAATCCACTTTCCAGAGGGGAGTGGATTATCAATTTTTGCAGTTTCAGTTAAGTCAGCGGTTAGGTCTCCTATGACTGAGCAACGAGGTTGAATTCGTTTTGGTAATTTATCAACAATCCTTTCGGACATTGTAAGAATTCTATTATTCCAAAAAGGCCATCTGGCGACCCACTCCGCATATGTCATATGTAAATATCCCAATCTTGCTGAAAGTAGAACGCTCCAAAATTGATCTCCTCCTAGAAAAATTACTAGCCCGTTGGATGGCCATGAACCAAATTTTTTAGGGTTTAAAATAAGCTTCCAGAAATTTTTCGCTTTTATTATCTTTTCAAATTGGAACCATTTTTTTGCAGCAATAATTTCATTACCAGTTGCATTAGGGCATGGAACAAGTACCAAGTTTAAAGATATTGAAGAATTATGTACTCTTGGTTTGAGGTTTATTTGTTTATGAAGCTCTTTAGCGAGTGGCTTCACCCAAGTAGCTAGTTCACCCGGTCCATTTGAGACAAAAATAATTGCTAAAGAATTATGACTCATTTATTGATGAGCATCAGTTTTGAATAATGCGGATGGCGAGACTTGAACTCGCAAGGCCGAAGCCATATGTTCCTTAGACATACGCGTATACCAATTCCGCCACATCCGCAAGTCAACTCAGTTAAGCACCAAGTCCTCCTGATCATAATGCTTAACCTATTAAGCTTCTACATAATGGGTTGCAATCTTGGGCACCAATCCTGATACGATCCGGCGGAGGACTTAATAATTTTGAATGCCCATAGGCAAACTGCTCATAGCTAATCGTGGCGAAATTGCTTTAAGAATTCTCCGAAGCTGTCGTGAGATGGGTATAGCTACGGTTGCTGTTTATAGTACTGTTGATAAAAATGCGTTGCATGTTCAATTAGCTGATGAAGCTGTATGTGTTGGAGATTCGCCTAGCAGTAAAAGTTATCTAAATGTTCCAAACATACTTGCTGCAGCAACATCAAGAGGAGTAGATGCTATTCACCCTGGCTATGGATTTTTAGCTGAGAATGATCGATTTGCAGAGATTTGCGGAGACCACGGTCTTATTTTTGTAGGTCCATCTCCTCATGCAATTCGTTCCATGGGTGATAAGTCGACAGCCAAATCGACAATGCAAAAAGTTGGAGTGCCTACCGTCCCTGGAAGTGAAGGTTTGCTAGATAGTGTTTCAGACGCATCCAAGCTTGCCTCTGAAATGGGTTATCCAGTAATGATTAAAGCAACTGCAGGAGGCGGTGGAAGAGGAATGCGTTTAGTTACTCATTCGGATGAATTGGAGAATCTTTTTAAAGCTGCGCAGGGGGAAGCAGAGGCTGCATTTGGCAACCCAGGACTATATATGGAGAAATTTATTGATCGCCCAAGGCATGTAGAGGTTCAGATTCTTGCTGATCGATTTGGTAACGTTGTTCATCTTGGAGAAAGAGATTGCTCGATTCAAAGACGGCATCAGAAATTGTTAGAGGAATCGCCAAGTCCAGCTTTAGATGAACACCTAAGAATAAGAATGGGAGAAGCGGCAGTTGCAGCGGCAAAAAGCATTAACTATGAAGGCGCTGGAACGGTGGAATTTCTTCTTGATCGGAACGGAAGTTTTTATTTTATGGAAATGAATACTCGAATACAGGTGGAACATCCTGTTACTGAGTTAGTTACTGGTATGGATTTAATTTCAGAACAATTACGTATCGCGGGAGGAGAAAAATTACAATTTGCTCAAGCCGAGATCAAGCTTGAGGGACATGCAATTGAATGTAGAATTAACGCAGAAGATCCAAGTCACAATTTTCGACCTTCCCCAGGAAAAATCACAGGATGGTTGCCTCCTGGTGGGCCGGGCGTAAGGGTAGATAGCCATGTTTACACTGGTTACGATATTCCTCCTTTTTATGATTCCTTAATAGGGAAATTAATTGTTTGGGGGAAGGATAGAGAAGCTGCACTAAAAAGGATGGAAAGAGCTTTAAATGAATGTGCAGTCACAGGAATTACTACTACTATTGATTTTCATTTGAAATTACTGAAAAGAAAAGAATTTATAGAAGGAGATCTTCATACAAAGTTTGTTGAAGAAGAAATGTTGTAAATAGCTATGAAGATCAGAATATAATTTGAGTTAATAAACCTTGTTGACCAAGAAACAATTCGCGAAAGAGACTTAAGAGCCCTACCCAAATAATCGGAGTAACATCTACGCCACCGATTGGAGCAACAATTTTTCGAGTAAGCACTAATATTGGTTCAGTTGGTAAGAAGATAATTGGCCAAAAACCAGTTCTTAAATCTATTTTTGGGTACCATGTCAAAATAATTCTTAGAAGGAATGCCAAGGTAAGCGCACCGATTAAAAAACCCATAAAAAAATGTAGGGTTGGAAGACTTTTAACTAACAGAGGCATCACAAAGCTCAAAGCATTATTGAATAGATGGTCTAAATCATCTTTTATTGCTTAAGATTACTCGGTCTTGCATAAGAATTAGCTGAAATGGCTTTTCAATTATTAAATTTGTTCCTAAGTACTGGAGCTTCTAGTGAAGTTGCTACAAGCTCTGCTGTTGGAATGATTGGGAGTTTTCTTGCGGCTGGAGCTTTGATAGTTGCACCTGCTGCTGCTGCGTTGATCTGGGTTAGCCAAAAAGATGCATTGAGTAGATAGCCCTAGCAATCACCTATTTATGCCATAGACTGATCACAATAAGGTTGGTTTCAACCTGAAAATGTTTATTTAAGAGGGCAAACTTGGTCAATGCCAGTCTCAATTGGGCCAGCATTGTTGGCATAGTTCTTGCTGTATGCGGAGCTGGCTTATATTTTCTTAGATCTTTTAAGCCAGCGTTGGCAAGGGATTATGACGTATTTTTTGCCGCTATTGGTTTACTATGTGGCGGAATTTTGTTTTTTCAAGGGTGGCGTTTAGATCCAATTCTTCAGTTTGGACAGTTTTTGCTTGCTGGAACCACTGTTTTCTTCGCTTATGAAAGTGTTCGGCTTAGAGGTATTGCAACAGATCAAGCACGAAGATCTTCATATTTTGATGATGAACCAGAATTGCCCAGATCTTCCAGAGGAGGTTTGTCGGATTCAGACTCTGATAGGAATTTTGATAGATTTGAGGAATCTCGACCTATCAATAGAAGATTTGCAGGTAGAGAAGATTATCAAGAAGAATATTCAGATGATGAAAATTATGGAAGACGACCATCGAGGGCGGCAATCCCTGAGCAGGCTGTCAGTAGAAGGTCAAGAAATATTGGTTCTTCAGAAATCAATTCTGGAGGAGCGGAGAGAGACAGGAGGAGAATGGAACGATTTAATTCCGAATCTTCCTCAGATAGAGCATCAAGCTTTGGAGATAGGCGAACTAGCCGACAAGAAACTAGGCAAGGGACTCGTCCTTCAGCAAGTGGTCAAACATCAAGTCGAAGAAGAAATGGAGCACCTTCTAATCTCTCTCAAATATCATCTTCAAGAATAAATTCTGATAATTCAAATAGGCCTTCATCTAGATCTAATAGGCCTTCTAAAACTAACAATAATATTGAAGATGCAGCTTTTTCTAGTGCTGAAAAAGGCGAAAGAGGAGCTAGTAGAAGAAGTGCAAAAAATTCTGGTACAAACCCGGCTAATGAAAGACCATCTTCTAAAACTTCCTATTCATCATCCACAAGAAAGTCGAGACCAAGAGATAACAGTTCAAGGTTTGATGATTGATACGACAATTATTATTTACTAATTATTCCAGCCCATTCCAAAAAAGAGATTTTGCTTAGTGCTTCAACAAGTAGAACTGCCATTAGACCTATCATTGCAAATCTTCCATTTATTCTCTCTGCATAGGCACTCCAACCAAATTCAGGAATATCCTTTGTAGTTGCGCTAGGTGAAAGATTTTTAATTTCTGAATCAGTTTTTTCTGGCTCAGTTGACTTACTTTCTTGGGCTTTTTCAGGATTTGAGTTCATAGAAATAAACTAGTTCTCAGTAAATTGGTAACTTTCAGCAGGCAATAATCGCCAACCTTTGTTCTCAGTTATTTCAAGCACATTTTCATGATAGTTCTTCAAGGTTGGCCTATGACCAACGCTAATGCAAGCCATCTCGCGTTTGTTAAGAAGTTCATAAAGATGTTTTTCTGTATTTACATCTAATGCACTTGTTGCTTCATCTAAAACAACATATTTAGGGGAATTCAGTAACAGTCTTGCGAAAGCAAGCCTTTGTTGCTCTCCAAGAGATAATAGTCTTTGCCAATCTTGTTTGATATCTAGGTCAGGATACCTTTGGATAATTTGAGGTAACTTGACTTCTTCTAAAACGGCTTTTAGGTGATCATCACTGAATCTGTTTTTATCTAATGGGTAACAAAGTTGTTCTCTTAATGAGCCAAGAGTCATGTATGGTTTTTGTGGAATGAAAAGTAAATCACCATTTGAGGGTGTTTCTATCTCACCAGATTGTATTGCCCATAGTCCGCTAATAGCTCTAAGTAAAGAGGTCTTACCGCAACCAGAAGGCCCTACAACAAGTAAACTTTGACCTGTCTCAAGACTTAGATTTAAATTATTAATTAGGTAATTATCTTTTCCAGGAGTTTTAATACTTACATTTTTAAGAATAATAGAATCATTAGTTTTAATTTCTACTTTAAAATCATCAAATTGGTTGTTTCTGATCTCATTCATGTTTGATTGAAATCCTTCAAGTCTTCCTATCGAAGCTGAGAATCTAGCTAAAGCCTCTATTTTATAAATAATAAAAAATAATGATCCTTCAAGAAGGTTGTAGTTCAAATTGGCTTGTTGAAAACTTCCATAGTCCATTTGGCCGCTAAGAATAGGTCCTGCGAGAATAATGAAAGGAATAAAGACACTTCCATAAATTCCTGAGCGTTGGAGCACTCTTAATAATGCTTCCCATATTATTAAAAGATTAAAGTTGTCAACAGCAGACTTTAGTCTTCTACTTACCTCTTTTTCTTCTTGATTTTCACCAGAATAAAAAGCAATTGATTCTGCGTTGTTTCTTACGTGGACAAGACCGTAACGAAAATCAGCTTCAAATCTCAATTGATCATAATTTAATTTAAATAGCTTTCTACTCGCAAAAAGTAGTAAAGATGAAACTAATGTTGCATAAATAATTAGGGCAAGTGTTAGTTCTTTACTTATACTTAGTAAAATAAAAATGTTTAGTGAAAATACTAATAAAGAATCAAAAATATTTAACGATAGATCAATTGTTTGCGCAGTAAAGTCTCTTGCATCTTCTGTAATTCTTTGATCCGGATTGTCGACATTCGTTTCAGATTCATCGTTGGGATTTAATATATAATAAGTCCTGTCATCTAAATAGTCTGTTATTAGGCTTTTGGATAACCACTCTCTCCATAAGAGCTGTAGTTTAGCTGAAAAATAAAATTGGAAACTTCTGATTGGAAGTGCTGCAATAAAACAAATTCCAAGAATCCACAAATTTTTATAACTTTCACTTTCATCTTTTTGTATTAAGGCATTAGTGATATCTCTAACAAGAAATGTAATTCCAGCGTTAATTCCATTGACAGACAATAGCATCAATATAATTACTCCTAGCAAAAGCCAAGGAAGCCATCTCCTTTGCCTTAACTGACCACGAACTGTGATAAATGAAAAAATTCCTAAGGCAAACAAGCTTGAAATTATTATTCCCGAAGGACCATTCCAAATTACTTTTAAGGAATTTTGAACTCCTCCTAAAAATTGGTTGGTTACCTCTGGAGCTAAATTGCTTAACAGGCTCATTAAACCTGTGAGTAAAAATAGAACTGTTCCGCCTACGCAAAATAATAAAGCTATTAATAAATAGACAAATAGCCAACCATTGTTTTTTGTATAAGGTAGAAAATATGGCTGAGTAAGCTTTCGTAATTTAATTAGTTGGCTTACTAGTCCTTTTTGAGCTTTCGAAATTGATGATTTCATATTATTTTGATTATTTCAAATTCAATAAATACTTGATTAGCTATAGGATTAGCTTATTTTTTAAAGTTAAATTTGACACTTTTTGAGAGCAAAACTCATCAAAGTCATTTATTTCTATATATTAGCTAAAGCCTAAATATGTTTTTATTATTGTTGGTATTGGTAGCGAGGAAATAAGCTGCATATCAAAAGTATGAACCGCAGGAATAGTTTGATCCAACGCCCAAATGACCAAAAAAGGGGCATTAAGGATTATCTGCCATTGCCATTTGTAAGTTAAAATTGACCATATATTTTTGAGAATAGATTGTTGGTTCTCATTAAGATTTGACCATAAATCTTGTAAATTTGTGTTTGCTTTAGAAATAATGCCGTTCTTATCTTTAGCAGTTTGGGAATCCATCGAATAAGATTAATTAACTATCTTATAGCGCATGAATGGGTGGAGATGAGTCAGCAACTAAGCCAGTAAGGTAATCGTGCTGATTGATCAAGAAAAATGAATTATTTATCCAGGTGGCCAACTTAATTTCCTTCCGCCAATTATATGAATATGTAAGTGAAAGACTGTTTGACCTGCTTCTTCTCCTGTATTAATTATGGTTCTCCAACTTTCTAAACCAGCAGCATTAGCAATTTCGCTCCCTTTTAGCAGTAAGTGCCCCAGTAATTCTTGATCTTCTTTTTTTATATCTTGCAGGCTTGGAATAGGTTTTCTAGGAATTATTAAAATGTGAGTAGGTGCTTGAGGGGTAATATCTTTGAAAGCAAGGCATTTGTTATCACTAAAAACCTCATCACATGGAACTTCCCCGCTAAGAATTTTATCGAAAATTGTTGTCATTGAATTTGTGTAGAGAGCAATAAGAAGAATCTAATGCGATTTTTTATAGCTTGAATTGAAAAGATTCTTTCAATTCGTTTCTTTTATTACATCGCTTTGATTGAAGTCATTCTCTTTTAATTGTTTTTTCAGCTCTTCTTCATCAGTTACTTTATCAACAAAACAGACACCATTTAAGTGGTCTATTTCGTGCTGAATGCATCTTGCCATTAGTCCGTCTGCATTCATTTTTTTTGGTCTACCCATTTCATCTCTATAACTTAATTTGATTGAGGAGGGTCGTAAAACATTTAGGTAAACTCCAGGGATACTTAGACAACCTTCTTCATATGTATCTAAGCTTGCACTAGAAGAAATTATCTCAGGATTTATAAATACCATCGGTGGGGAATTTGGATCTTCAAAATTTAAATCAATAACTAACAATCTCTTTTGTATTCCTACTTGAGGTGCTGCTAAACCAATACCTTTTGACGAATACATAGTTATGAGCATATCTTTCGCTAACTTTCTAATCGTATCGTCAACTTTGACGATACGATTAGCTGGAGTTCTTAGAGCCTCGTCTCCCAGTTGATACACCTTCAAAGGGGGATTTTTGACAGGTTCTTTAGAAACTGAAATTGAGGTATTCTTTTTTTCTGCATTTTTTGCAAGTTGAGCAAAACTGCCAGCCAAAGGAGTCTTAAGACAACAACTTTTACACTTTACTTTGTTTTAAGTTCAATGAGTGCATTAATCATTGACTCTCAACATCAATGAAGAACAAAACAATGAGAATCTTGGATGCTGAAAAAGTTTATGGAGAAGCCCCCATATTTAAAGAGCCCCGAATAATAGGTGATTGGGTTTTATGGTTAGAACAAAGACCAAACGAAAAGGGACGAACTACAGCTTTAATTAGACCTTGGGGACAAAAAGAAGTATTACCTCAAGAGTTAACACCTTATCCAAGTGATTTAAGGACAAAAATTCATGGATATGGTGGTGCTCCGTTAACAGCTACTCTTGATGGATCAGATCTGATATTGACTTGGGTCGACAATAAAGACAACCACTTATGGATGAGAACTTGGTTTTATGAGGAAGAAAATGAAAAATCTTTTTCTTTTAAATTCATACCTAAAATACAATCAATTTGTCTTACAAGAAAACATAATTATTTTCTTGGAGGTGGCGTGATTGACCTTGAAAAAAATATTTGGATTGGTTTGATGGAGGATGAAGAAGGGGATCATATAGTTTCTTACTCTCTAACAAAAACTGAGCAATATCCAAAAATTATTTATTCATCACAGGGATTATTAGGTTATCTTGCACTTAATTTTAAAGATAGAAAGTTGGCATGGGTCGAGTGGAACAATACTTCAATGCCTTGGGATTTAAATGAATTAAAATTTGCTAAATTGGACGAGAAAGGAAATTTAATTAATATAGTAACTTTGAATAATGAATATTTAAACTGCACAGAAAAAATATCATTTTTTAATCCCATTTGGTCCAAGACAGGTGATCTTTTTGTCGCTGAAGATAGTAGTGGATGGTGGAATATAACACAGATTAAAACTGACCTTAATAATAATTCAATTACTATTTCCCAGAATCAATGGACTATTAAGGCTGAAATTGCTTTCCCTCAATGGGTCCTCGGCATGTCGAGTTTTTCATGTGTTGGGGATGATGTTGTTGTGGCTTTTGCGCAGGAAGGAATTTGGACTCTAGCTCTATTTCAAAAAAATGGATCTATCAAGACTTTTGATCAGCCTTTTATTGAGTTCTCAGGTCTTCATTCGCATCAAAATCGACTTGTTGCAATTGCCAGTAGTGCAGAAATTACTGAAGGGATTTTTGAAATAGATTTATTGAATCAAAGTTGGGAACATACTCCTGCCTCTTCTTTTAGCTTGGATCCAAAGGAAATAAGTATTGGCGAATCTTTTTGGTTTATCGGATCGAATGAAGAGAAAGTTCATGCTTGGTATTACCCTCCTCTTGATAAACAAATATTGTTACCTCCTTTGTTAGTGAAAAGTCATAGCGGACCAACTGGCATGGCTCGCTGTGGATTGGATCTTGAGTTGCAATTTTGGACATCAAGAGGTTGGGCGGTAGTAGATGTTAATTATGGAGGCTCTTCTGGTTTTGGTAGAGAATATAGAGATCGATTAAGAGGTAATTGGGGAGTAATCGATGTTATAGATTGCACTAAGGCAGCTCAGTCATTGATTGCATCCGGTAAGGCTGATAAGGACCGTATCGCAATTATGGGGAGTAGCGCATCGGGTTTTACAGCTTTAGGTTGTTTAATATCTGCTGACATTTTTCATATTGGAGCATGTAAATATGCTGTAACTGATTTGATTGGCATGGCTAATTCAACGCATAGATTTGAAGAATTTTATTTAGATTATTTAATAGGTAATATAGAAACAGATTATGAGAAATATCTGAAAAGATCGCCAATTGGAAATGTCAATCTCATTAATATGCCAGTGATTTTATTTCATGGATTAAAAGATAAAGTTATACCCTCTGATCAATCTATTGCGATTAAAGATGCATTGTTAAAACGTGAAATTCCTGTGCAAATCGATTTATTTGAGAACGAAGGCCATGGATTTAAGGACGGCAAAACAAAAGTTGATGTATTAAACAAAACAGAGGCTTTTTTTAAACAATATCTAAGTATTTAAGAATTTTTCTTTAAAAAAGAAATTGCTGATTTTAATTCTTCAGCAAGAGAATCAATTTCTGATGGAGTAGATGTAAAGCTCAAGCTTGCTCTAGCTGTGCTTTTTATACCATAGAAGCGATGAAGTGGTTGACAGCAATGATGACCGCTCCTTATGCAAATATTGCTGTTATCAAGTAACTCGGCAACATCATTGGAGTGAATACCTTTAATATAAAATGTTGCTAAAGGTCCTCTATCAGGCTGAATTACAGGGCTAGGACCAAGAATTTTTAAATCATCGATCTCCTCTAATTTTTCGAAAAGATATTTTGTTAATTCTTTCTCGTAATTATGGATTTCGTTTAATCCAATTGACTGTAAATACTTAAGTGCAGTTCCCATACCTATCGCTTCCCCAATAGCTGGAGTACCCGCTTCAAATTTATGCGGTAAGTCTGCCCAAGTGCTGTTATCTTTAAAAACTTTATTAATCATTTCTCCTCCGCCAAGGAAAGGAGGAATTTTTTTTAAAATTTCTTCTCTACCCCATAAAAAACCTATTCCAGTTGGCCCGCAAAGTTTATGAGAAGATCCTGCCAGAAAATCAATACCAAGTTTTTTAATATCTACCCGCTTATGAGCAAGACTTTGGCAAGCGTCTAAAAGAACTAAGCTACCTTTTTGATGTGCAAGGTATGAAATTTCCTCGATAGGATTACAGCAACCTAGTGTATTACTTACATGAACAAGGCTGACTATTTTAGTTTTATCACTCAATTTTTTTCTAAAATCATCCAGATCTAATTCTCCATTTTTATCAATATCGATATAAACTAACTTGCACTTTTTTGCGTTTGCTATTAATTGCCAAGGGACTATATTACTATGATGCTCCATTAAACTTATTAAGATTTCGTCGTTTTCCTGAAGTTCATAATTGCCCCATGTATAAGCTACAAGGTTTATAGCTTCAGTAGCATTTCTAGTAAAAATAATCTCTTTTTCATTATTACTATTAATAAAATTTGCTGTTAATTTCCTTGAATTTTCAAATCTTTCTGTTGCGATTGCACTTAGCTGATGAGCACCTCTATGAACGTTAGCATTTTGAAAGCTATAGTATTTTTCGAGAGAGTTTATAACTTGAATAGGCTTTTGACTAGTAGCTGCATGATCTAAATATATTAAATTATTATTAATATCTCCATTAAATAATGGGAAATCATTTCTACTTTTTTCAGCAATATTTTTTACTAGATTGTTCACTTTGTTATGTCTTTTATTAATTTTTCAATAAAGCTCCATTTGCAGGCACTTTTAGGAAAGTGTGAAATCACTTCATCATAATATCCTTGTAATAATAAAGAATTAGCATGTCGATTATCAATACCTCTACTTAGTAAATAAAATAATTCCTCATCTTGTAGTTGGCTTACAGTTGCTCCATGAGTACACCTAACATCATCAGCAACTATCTCAAGCTCTGGTTTTGTATCTATTCTGGCGCGTTTAGAAAGTAATAAATTTCTACTTAGCTGAGCAGCTTCTGTTTTTTGTGCTTTTTGAGGAACTTCAATCGAACCATTAAAAATGCAATGTGAATTTTCAGATGCTACTGCTTTTTGTAATTGATCCAGTTTTCCATTTGGACCTTCAAATCTAATTAAAGAGTGCGTAGCTATTTGTTCTTTTGCTTTTGTGACTTGAAGCCCTTTGATAATTGTTGAAGCTTCTCCTTCACTTTGAATTATTCTTGGTTCAAATCGGGCATAATCCCAACCATGAAGAATTGAATGTAAAGAGTATTTACTCTTTTCTGATTGATCTACAGCTAAAGTACAAATTGAGGATGATTCTTTCTCTTCACCTAAAGAAATCAACCCATGAGTAAACTCTGCTTTGGATTCTAGTTTTATTTCGATTAAATGATTTTGAGCTGAATTATTTTTGCCTAGAAAAATTTGTAAAAGATCTAATTTTGCTCCTTCTTCTATGAGGAAAAGTATTCTAGTTGAGATTGACTTTTCCTTTATCGATGGAATTATTATTTCTAACGAATGATTGAAATTACGCTTAACTTTTAAAGCTAAAATCTCTAAACTAGATGCCTGATTAAGACATACTGATATGTCATTTTTTATATTAGTTAACTTCACTATTTGACCGAGGTTCTCTTCAATCTCTTTGTTATTTAGCTCTTCAATTCCATTGGGCAGATTGATATTTAAAATTGAATTTTTATTAGGATTGATTATAATTCTTTCTCTATTTTCATCCTTTTCTGGGAAGATAGATTTAATATCTTCGTTATCGATAATTGTTGGTAACGTCAAAAAACTATTTAACTTTTTGAAGTTGGATAATCGCCACGCTTCATCTTTGTTAGAGGGCAACCCTTTCTCTAAGAGAAATTCTCGTCCTATTGATTGTTCTTTTTTTAAAAAACCTTCAGTTGACGGAAGAGAGTCAAGCCACTCTTGGCAAATAGTTGATGATTTCATTTTGCCCTTTCCTTCTCTTTGGTATTTTTGTCAATAAAGTCATATCCTGATTTCTCAAGGTCAATGGCTAGTTCTTTGTTGCCAGTTTTTATTATTTTTCCATCAGCCATTATATGTACAAAGTCAGGAGTGATTTCATTGAGCAGTCTTTGGTAATGGGTGATTAAAATTGTTGCCGAATTTGGTTGCGAGAGTCTATTGATCCCAGATGCAACAATTCTAAGAGCATCAATATCAAGTCCTGAGTCAGTTTCATCGAGTATTGATATTATCGGTTCAAGAAGAGCCATTTGAAGAATCTCGTTGCGCTTTTTCTCTCCGCCAGAAAAACCCTCATTTACGCTTCTTTCTAGAAAGGCTGGATTCATTTCAACTATTTTCAATCTGTCTTTTACTAGATCTTCGAATTGAAAAGTATCTAATTCACTTTTAAGTAATTCTTTTCTTCTTGAATTGGTGGCAACTCTTAAAAACTCGAGATTACTAACACCGGGAATTTCTACTGGGTATTGGAAACCAAGGAAGATACCAATTCTTGCTCTTTCCTCTGGTTCTAGCTCAAGAATATTCTTACCTTTAAATTGGATAGATCCCGATTCAATTTTGTAAGATGGATGACCAGCTATAACTTTTGAAAGTGTACTTTTTCCGCTTCCATTGCGACCCATAATCGCGTGGATTTCTCCTTCCTTTACTACTAGATTGACTCCATGAAGTATCTCTTGATCCTCAACACTGGCATGAAGATTTTCTATAGATAATATTGTTTCTGAAGTTGATGAAATCACTAAATTAGGTAGAAAGTTGTAGAGAGTAAAAGTATGGTTTTAATTTATTTTTATCCAACCGAACCCTCCAATTTTAAAGCCAAAAGTTTATCTGCCTCAGATGCAAACTCCATAGGTAGTTCATTGAAAACATCACTACAAAATCCACTCACTAACATTGAAACTGATTCCTCGAAATCAATCCCTCTACTTTGTAAGTAAAAAAGTTGATCTTCTGAAATCCTACAAGTACTAGCTTCATGTTCAATATTTGACTGGGGTTGCTTGGATTGAATATATGGATATGTATTTGCACTGGCTTTGTCTCCGATTAACATAGAGTCACATTGACTGTAATTTCGAGCGCCCTCAGCATTTGGGCTTATGGATACAAGACCTCGATAGCTATTCTTAGATTGTCCAGCACTGATACCTTTACTTACGATTTTTGATTTTGTATTTTTTCCTATGTGAATCATTTTTGTCCCAGTATCCGCTTTTTGACAATTATTGGTGAGTGCAATTGAATAAAACTCACCAATGGAATTGTCTCCTTGTAATACGCAACTTGGGTATTTCCATGTAATTGCAGACCCTGTTTCGACTTGAGACCAGCTTATTTTGCTTTTCTTGCCTCTACATTCCCCTCTTTTTGTGACGAAGTTATATATTCCTCCAACTCCCTCTTCATTACCTGCATACCAATTTTGCACAGTTGAATATTTGATAGATGCATTATCGAGCGCGACAAGCTCGACAACAGCAGCATGCAGTGTATTGGTATCAAACATAGGCGCTGTACAGCCTTCTAGATAACTAACGGAGGAAGATTCTTCGGCAATAATTAAAGTTCGTTCGAATTGGCCAGTGTCGCCAGAATTTATTCTAAAATAAGATGATAGTTCCATTGGACATTCGACACCTTTGGGTATGTAAACAAACGAGCCGTCACTGAAAACCGCAGAATTTAGAGCTGCAAAAAAGTTATCGTTTATAGGAACAACTGTACCCATATATTTTTCAATTAGGTCTGGGTATTCGCTAATTGCCTCACTAATAGAGCAGAAAATTACTCCATGTTCAGCTAGCTTTTCCTTGTATGTAGTTGCTATGGAAACACTGTCAAAGACAGCGTCTACAGCTACATTAGATAATCTTTTTTGTTCACTAAGTGGTATTCCAAGTTTTTCAAAAGTTTCAAGTAATTTAGGATCAACTTCATCTAAACTCTTCTTCTTAATGTCTTGTTTTGGGGCTGCAAAATAAACAAGATCCTGATAATCTACTTTGGAATAAGTTAAGCCGGACCAATCAGGTTCTTTCATCTTCAACCATTGTTCATAAGCTCTTAAACGAAATTTTAATAAAAATTCTGGTTCATTTTTTTTGGTGGAAATTAACCTAATAACATCTTCATTCAATCCTTTTGGGATCTTTTCAGTTTCAATTTCAGTTATAAAACCGTATTTATAAGGTTGGGAAACAATTTCTTCGACAGTATTAGATTGGGTCATTTTATTTTGATTAAATCAAGACGTAGTAGTTTTTTATTTATGAAAAGTTTGGCTTTTAAGATCCAAGATAATCTTCAATGATGACATTTGGGGTTCATCATTAGATCAGAGTGTTTTGATAGTTGGATCTCAAATGTCATTCTAAGTCAAATCAAGGGGGAAAACCCAGTGTTACGAAAGTAGTTTTAATATCCTATTACCATAAGCTAAAATGCTTACAATCGTTTCCATTTCTGATTGTGCTGGTATAAACTCTTAACCTTTTTTTATTCGAAAAAGATTTTCTAATGTATACAAATAGCTGTGTTAATCCCTATTAATACAGTTGATTTCATTTAGTAATTCCTGTTTTTTTGACTTATTATAGTTAATAAATGAATATCTTTCCCTTGTGTATAAGTGGAAAAAATAAGATAAAACCTATTTAAAGATAAATATTCTTTTAAACTTTACAATTAAAAGATGCTCCCGCTACTAGATGATGGAATCTACTTTTAACGATAATTCTAATAATAGTCCCTTAAGTAAAGAGGATATAAATTTGATCAGCTTAACAAACCTTTCAGCTAGTGAAAAGCATCATTTAAGGATGCTTGCACATTGCTTGCAATGTTTTAAATCTATGAGTACGGACGACAATCCAAGTAGTTTGATCCCTGTGAAGGAAGAATGGCTTGAATGGTGCTTGAAGAATCCCATTATGATGAAGGATGACGAGTTTGTGCAGGTTATTTTTGAGCAATTCTCTGGAGCAGCTATCCAACTGGAAAGATTGTCAAATGATTTAAAAGTTGCTCCATTGGATTTGACACTGAGAAATTTAATCGACGCATATGAGATTTGAAATTCTCCTATCCCCCCTTTATAAGAAGAATTTATTTTAAGAGGGTGATCCCAAAGAAAAAAGTCTTCGAAATATTTAAAATTTGGATTTATTTTCTTGGTTGACTTTGAAATTCGTGGATTAATAATGAACTCCTAGATTTTAGTTATCGCAATGCTTTGAGGCTGTAGATACCATTTTTTGACCTTTTCTTGGAGTCAGTAGATGCTGACCACACCAACGAGAAGAGCACATTTCATTACATACTTACCGCACTGATCCCAAACAAAAAATGGAGGTTTATGAGCGTGACTTTTGATCAAGAATCCCTGTCACGTTTAACACTTCGTCAGCTTCGTATAAAAGCTAGTGAATTAGGTATTCCTCTTTATAGTAGAAAATCTAAGGCTGATTTAGTTAATAGTGTTTTAATGTACGTAGAAAAAAAGGAATTAGAAAAACAGTTAGTAGATAATAAAGTCCAACCATCAAGCGAAACTACATATCAAAGTTCTTCAGAGACCAAAGTCGTTTTTCTTCCTCGTGATCCCGAGTGGGCATATGTATTTTGGGAGATATCAGATTCTGATCGTTCTAATGCTCAAAAAGAAGGCGCTATTAGGCTTTGTTTACGTTTAGCTGATGTCACCAATAAAAATAATGGAGAGACAAATCCTGGAACTCTTCAAGAAATTGTTGTTGATAGTCACAGTACCGAGTGGTACCTACCTATTCCTTTAGCTGGAAGAGACTACAAGGTTGAACTAGGTTATCGAATTGGTCATAAATGGATGTCACTTGCTCATTCATCTTCAGCCAAAGTACCCTCACTTCATCCAAGTGAGCAAATCCTTGATCAATTTGTTCCTTTTAGCCTAGAAGTCCCAGTTACTTCCTCTGATTCTGATCCTGAGCCAGAAAGTCTTGCATCAGAACAACCAGACAGTGGTTTGCATGAGCGCTTATATCAATCAGCGACTACAAAATTCAGAACTAGAAGAGTTGGTTCAGAAGAATTCCAAGAGGGTTTTCCAGGAGATCTAAATTCAAATAATGAATCTGGTAGTGGGCTTTGGGCTAGTGGCTTGAATGAATCTGGTATTGGAGGGGTTCCTCAAGCTCGTTCTTTTTGGTTGGTTGCTGATGCGGAGTTAATTGTGTATGGAGCTACTGATCCCTCAGCTAAATTGTTTATCGAAGATGAAGAGGTTCCATTAGGAAATGATGGAACTTTTAGATTACAAGTCCCATTCAGAGACGGTATTCAGAACTATTCAATTAAAGCTATAGACAAAGATGGTGTTGATTCAAGGAACATAACAATGAAATTCGAAAGAGTTACTCCAGTTGATAACACTAACCCAAATTCTAAAGCTGAATCAGAATGGTTTTAACTCTAATCTCACTTGATTAATGGTTCGCTTAATTGTTGCTTTTACTCCATTATTAGGGGCTATTGCTTTTCCTTTATTAATTCCTACTACGATTGAGCGTTTAGGACTTGGTCCTGGTGTTTTAAGTGCGTTGATATTAAGTACTCTTTGGTTTATCGCAATGCTTCGTACTTCTGAAATGCCTCACTGAATTCAAAGTGTTGCCATTTCATTTTCGATTCATTTTCATATCATTTACTAATTTATTTTCAAAGTGTTTTCTTCAGAATTTACCCAACTTACAGTTAAGTTAAACTCACCTTTTACTGACCAGAAACCAGGTACTTCTGGATTAAGAAAAAGTACTTTGCAGTTCGAAGAGACACATTACCTGGAGAGCTTTATTGAATCAATCTTGTGTTCCCTGCCAGGGGTGCAAGGAGGTGTTTTGGTTGTCGGAGGTGATGGTAGATATGGCAACAAAAGAGCAATTGACATTATTATTCGGATGGCAGCTGCACATGGAATTCAAAAAGTTATAACAACTGTAGATGGGATTTTATCTACCCCCGCAGCTTCGAATTTGATTCGAATCAATAAAGCAATAGGTGGGATTATTTTATCTGCTAGTCATAATCCAGGTGGACTGGAGGGTGATTTTGGAGTCAAGCTAAATGGCTCCAATGGTGGACCTGCCTCAGAATCTTTAACTAATGAAATTTATAATTACTCTAAGAATCTTAAAGAATATAAGATCATAAAATGTCAATCAAATAAAACTTTTTCACTCGGTAAATATAAATTAGCATCAATGACTGTTGAGATCATTGATGGAATAGCCGATTACTTAGATTTAATGAAAAAAATATTTGATTTTGATTTGATTAGTTCCTATATCAACAATGATTTTCCGATAGTTTTTGATGCATTAAATGCTGTTACAGGTCCATATGCAAAGCGTCTTTTTGTTGACCATTTAGGAGCTACTGCAGAAACAGTAAGAAATGGAATACCTTTGGAAGATTTTGGAGGTCTTCATCCTGATCCAAATTTGACTTATGCAAAAGATCTTGCTGATTTGCTTTTAAAAGGGAATTTATTTTCCTTCGGAGCAGCATGTGATGGGGATGGAGATAGAAATATGATTTTAGGACGTGGTTGCTTTGTAAATCCTAGTGATAGCCTTGCAGTATTAGCTGCTAATTACGACTGTGTTCCAGGCTATGCCGAAGGTTTATCGGGTGTGGCTCGTTCCATGCCTACGAGCTCAGCTGTAGATGTTGTGGCAAAACATTTAGGGATAAATTGCTTTGAAACGCCTACTGGATGGAAATTCTTTGGCAATCTTTTGGACGCTAATCAGATCACTCTGTGTGGAGAGGAGAGCTTTGGAACCGGAAGTGATCATGTAAGGGAGAAAGATGGATTGTGGGCTGTTCTCTTTTGGTTGCAGATACTTGCGTCAAAGAAAAAGTCAGTTTCTGAGATAATGAAAAATCATTGGCTATTTTTTGGTCGCCATTACTATTCTCGACATGATTATGAATCTATTCCATCTGAAGTTGCAAACTCTCTTTATTCCAGATTGAGCAATATGCTTCCCACTTTGATAGATGAATCTTTTGCTGGAAGGACAGTTGAAAATGCTGATGATTTTAGTTATACAGATCCAGTTGATGGTTCAATTACGCTTAATCAGGGTTTAAGAATTTTATTAAATGATGGTAGTCGAGTGTTAGTGAGACTGTCTGGTACGGGCACTCAAGGGGCTACGTTGAGAGTTTACTTTGAAAGCTTTGTTCCAAGTGATGGTGATATCACTCAAGATCCTCAGTTAGCTTTGGATCCCTTAATTAAAAGTATTGATTCTCTAGCTGAGATTTCAAAACGAACAGGGATGTCCGCTCCTACAGTTATTACTTAGATCAAAAACCTTCAATTTGAAATCATCAAAACAACTTTATAAGTTTTTTTTTGCTTTTAAAGTATCAAAAATGTTTATTTATTAGCTTTGGCCAAAGATCTGTTTGCTTTTAATGGTGAACAGCTAATTCAGAATAATGCTCCTTTAGCTGATCGCTTGCGGCCTCAAACACTGGATGAATTTGTTGGTCAAGATCACATTCTTGCTCAAGGACGTTTATTGAGACGTTCAATTGTTGCTGACAAAGTAGGCAATTTATTGCTTTATGGACCCCCTGGAGTTGGTAAGACTACTTTGGCTAGAATTATCGCTTTAAATACACTATCTCACTTTAGTGTCGTAAATGCAGCATTGGCTGGCATTAAGGATTTGAGATCTGAGATAGAGTCGGCAATCGATAGATTAAATAAATTTGGTAAACGCACAATTTTATTTATTGATGAGGTACATAGATTTAATACTGCTCAACAAGATGCCTTATTACCTTGGGTTGAGAATGGAACTTTGACCCTGATTGGGGCTACAACGGAAAATCCATATTTTGAAGTAAATAAAGCTTTGGTAAGTAGATCTAGATTATTTCGTTTAAATAGTCTGAATTCAAAAGCATTACATCAATTGCTCCAACGAGCTTTGAATGATAAGGAGAGGGGCTATGGGTTGAAATTAATCAATTTAGCTAGTGAAGCTGAGGATCATTTTGTTGATGTGTGTAATGGCGATGCACGCGTTCTGCTGAATGCACTTGAACTTGCTGTAGAGAGCACTATTGAAAATCAAGATACCTCAATCAGTATTGATCTCAAGATTGCTGAGGATTCAATTCAAGAACGAGCGGTTTTATACGACAAAGAAGGTGATGCTCATTTTGATACTATTAGCGCTTTTATTAAGTCATTAAGAGGCTCGGATCCTGATGCGGCATTGTTTTGGCTTGCTCGAATGTTGGAGGCTGGAGAAAGTCCACGATTCATTTTTAGACGTATGCTTATCGCTGCAGGAGAAGATATTGGTCTTGCGGATCCCAATGCAATTGTCATAGTTGAGTCATGCGCCGCGGCTTTTGACCGAATAGGTTTGCCAGAGGGCATTTACCCACTGGCTCAGGCAACCTTGTACTTGGCTTCAACTGAGAAAAGTAATAGTGTGAAGGCTATTTTTAAGGCAGTTCAGAAAGTTAAAGATTCCCAAAAGCAAAATGTTCCATCTCATCTTAAAGATCCAAATCGAGATCAAGAATCTTTTGGAGATGGAATGGGTTACAGGTATCCACATTCATTTTCAAAAAACTGGGTTCCACAGCAATATTTGCCAGACACTTTGCTAAACGAGATTTTTTGGGAGCCAACTGAACATGGATGGGAAGGACAAAGACGATCTCTTTTGAATGAGAGAAGATCTGAACAGTTAGCTTCATTAATTGAAGTTGAGCAACAAAATCCTTTAACTATTACATCTGGCAAAGTTGATAATGATTGGGATAAATGGTTATCTCGCCAAGTTTTGCAGGAGGGGGAACGATTAAAAAAATTGATGACTAAATTATGGTCTGGCATTACTTGGAAAAAAAATCATAGAGTTTTAGTCTTAGCACCTAGTTCATTGCTCTGGTCTTTAAAGCCTTTAAGAGAGGCATCTGAAGGGGGCGTTGTTTTAGCTGTGTCAGAGAATAATGATCCCAGGTTATTAGCTGAATTAGAAGTTTTAGCGCCTATGGAGCAACCTGTCTTAATAGATTTAAAAGTTGAATCAATTAAAAAATTAGAAGATAATCTCAAGTTTGAGGTAATTGGAGGAAGGATTCCTTGGAAAGTTTTTTCTGAAACAAATTTCTTGGAATTGTGGCCGATTCTTACTGAAAAATGTGCGGCGAATACAGAATTAAGTTTGATTATAAGTAATCCATGTTCTGGCCCTGCCTTTTCTTTAAAGGAAAGATTAGAGTTTTATAGTAACAATAAAAATACTGATTTTTCATTCTTGAGTGATTTAATTTGTAAAGAAGAGAAGTGGTTAAATAAGCAAGAAGATAAAAAGAAATTTATTCTACAATTAGAAAAATTAGGCTGGAATATTTCTTTTGAAGAATGGACTGAGTTTGTATATCAAAAAGTTGATAATACTATAATTAAAAGGTGGCTTAATCAAGGAAGTGATTATCGAAAAATTATTCTAAAAAATTGTGAGGAAGAAACATTAATTCGACTCCAAGAATTATTTAAAAGATTGGATGGCCAGATTATAAAACAGAAGCTTATTCATACTAAATTTCTTGCTAAGAATAGCAATTAAGCAACGCAAATTATTGGCTTACATGTTATTGAATCTTCATCTAATGCAATTGCATACGTCCATTGATCATAATTTTGTTCGTAAACTTTTACTTTGTGACCAAGTTTTTTATGATCTGCAAATGATGATTTATTCTTCCAAATCCATTGATTGATATTATTCGCTATTTTTCCTCTCTGCCATTTAACTGCGGCTTCTTTTATTACCCATCTTTTAAGTACTAGTTCCTTTGCTTTGCTTGGCGATAAATTTTCTATTTCGTAATTCTCATATTGAGTGAAAAAACGTTTTGACAATTTATAAGCTTGAAACTCTCTATCCTTTCTTTCTATATCAACCCCAATTTTTCCTGAGGACCATCCAATTAATAAAGCATCAGAACAGTGACTCATGCTGATATGCCCCCATCCTTCCGCTAATAAAGGCGGTTGTCCAGGATCGGCTTTGAGAGGTATATCTAGAGGATCTAATCCTGTAATGTTTGACATGACATGCCTTAGGCAGCCTCTAGAAAAGTGATAAATCAAACCTCTTCTTGGTGCTAACTTTTGAACCCATTTTTTTTCTTCGCCACTTATTGGTAAAAGTTTTGATGGCATTAAAAAAAGCCAAAGACCTAGTACTCTTTTATTGTTTATTTGAGTTGTAATCATGACTCTCTGTATAGGCGATTTTGCACCAGATTTCACTCTTCCTAATCAAGATGGTGTGGATATCAGTCTCTCATCATTCCAAGGATCGAGAGTAGTAATTTATTTTTATCCAAAGGATGATACTCCTGGATGCACTAAGGAAGCTTGCAGTTTTAGAGATAATTGGGAGCTTTTCAAATCAAACAATATTCAAATTTTAGGAATTAGTAAGGATGCATCAAAATCGCATATAAAGTTCATTGATAAACATAAATTACCTTTCATACTTTTAACCGATAGTGACCCATGTCCTGTCGCGGCATCATACGAAAGTTATGGCTTGAAGAAATTTATGGGTAGAGAGTATTATGGAATGATGAGACATACTTTCGTTGTAAATAAAGACGGAAAAATTGAATTAATATATTTAAAAGTAAAATCAGAAAATATGGCTAATCAGATTTTAAATGATCTTAAACTGAATTAATTTTTTTGTATATGTCAATCATTCCTTCTAGAACTAGATTGGGAGAATGATTTATATCAATATTTGTATTTTTGAGTTCATTTAATATGATTGGAGCATCACCTCCGCATATCCATATTGGTAATTTATTCTCCTCAAAAAGTTTTAAGATTAATCCTATTAACGCATTCATTGAGCCTCTTATCATTGCATTATTAGTCTCATGTTGAAATGTTTCAGCTGGGATTTTTTTGACAATGGGAGTTTCTAAATTCATGGCACGGGTTGACATTGAAGATAATTGAAGGCTGAAACCTGAAATTAGTTGGCCCCCAATAAATTCTCCTTTGTTTGATATTTTTGTTACGCTTAATATTGTTCCTGCGTCTATAACAATTAAATCTTGTTCTTTACTTTTTAAAAATGATTGTTTTTTAAAAGCACTCCATGAAGAAAGAGCTCTGTCAATTCCTAAATTAGATGGAAGATTGTTTAGGGGAACATTGTCTAAAATTATTTCTTTTGAAGGGCATAATTTAATATTCTCAGGGATGGGACCAACTGAGGCCCAAGTTAATTCAGAATAATCATTATCTTTAAATTCGATTGGATTTGGCGAGGTATGAAAATATTTCCAATCTTTTTTAACTTTGCTTGCCCAATGCCATCTTGTATTGCCAATCATTAGGAAATTTTCTTCTGAGTACACGAGTTTATTCCTTGTTATTGCGTATTTAAATGGATGCCACATTCTTCACCTAGGCCTCCAAATCTCGTTGATCTTCCTTTGATATTAGTATTTTCTGCTCCGCTAGAATGCCAATCCCCTACAGTGGAATAACCTTTTTCAAATAATGGATGTTGTGGTAATTTATTTTTCTCCATGTAATAGAAAATATCTTTTTTAGACCAGTTTAAAAGTGGTCGGAGAGATAAACGTTCTCTAATGCAATCAATGTTAGACATTGATTGTCTGTTCTTGGTTTGGCCTTTTCTCACCCCGCTTGCCCAGCAGAGAACATTTAGGTCTGAGAAAGCCTTTTCAAGAGGTGCAACTTTCCGAATCTGATGATATTTTTCAAGGTCTTTTTGTACTCCTGTTTCCCAAAGACGACCATTTAAGGCCTCCATTCTTGCTGGGGATAAGGGACTTTGGGCAACTACTAAATTTAATTCGAAAAGTGTTGTTAATTTTTCGGCGTAATTGTATGTTTCTTTTGGTAAATAGCCAGTATCAATCCAAATAACTTTCGGTTTTTGATTAGATTTTAATTCCACCGTCATGTGAAGTAAAACAGCAGATTGGATTCCAAAACTGGTTGTAACAACGAAGCTCTCTTTAAATTGCTCAACAGCCCATTGAAGTTGATCCTGAGGGGAGAGTTTCTCTAGATCTTTGCTTGTCTCAAGAATTGATTTCATCAGAGCAGGTTGAGGCAATAGTGCGGCCTTTCTCAAATCATTTATGTAATTGTCTTTAGATTCTTTCGTCATGTTTGAGTTTTGAATGCCGAATTAGTCAAAGTTTGTTTAGGGTCTTTGAAATCATCTTAGATCTTGTCCCTATGGACTTGAACAATTTGAAATCTGATCCAATTGTTGTTGTTGGTGGTGGTTTCGGAGGACTCTCCACTGTCCAAGCATTATTAGCTCGTTCGGATCGAACTCCAATCATTTTGATTGATCAAAGCCCAAGATTTCTTTTTAAGCCATTGCTTTATGAATTATTAAGCGGTGAGCTTGAATTATGGGAGGTTGCACCTAAATATTCTGCTTTGGCTTCAGAATTAGGATTTATTTTTTTAGAAGAGTGTGTTGTTGAAGTTGATGGACTAGAGAGAAAGTTAATTACTTCATCGGGGACTGAAGCTACATACTCTCAGCTTGTCATAAGCACTGGAGTAACAACTGATTTTTCTTTGGTCCGAGGTTTGAAACAATATGCGTATGGTTTCTCTAGTTTGAATGATCTCATAAGAATTCAAGAGTTAATAATCTCAATCAATAATTCTTCTAATCACTCAAATCCTTTGGTTATCGCTGGAGCAGGACCAACTGGCGTTGAGCTCGCATGCAAATTATCTGATTTAGTTAATAACAGAGTAGAAATATACTTGGTTGATAAGGGTAATAAAATTTTATCTAAATCTAAATCTTTTAACAGGGAAAAAGCAATAGATGCAATAGCTAAGAGAAATATCAAAATTTATCTGGAACATTATATTGCATCAATAAATGAAAATACTATAGAATTTTCTACTGTTGAGAAAGAAAGAAATAATTCTCTAAAAATTAATTATTCTGCCTTGCTGTGGACCGCTGGATTAAGCCCTTGTGGGTTACAACTAGTGGATAATCTAATAGATGAAAATAAGAAGATTAAAGTAAACAAATTCTTGCAAATAAACGAATATCAGAATATTTTTTTTGTTGGAGATATCGTATTTTGTGAGGACGATCCTTTTCCTTCTTCAGCTCAAGTAGCAATGCAGCAGGGTTTCTTAACAGCTCAAAATATTATTTCTCTTAGAGAGGGAAACAAACTTAAATCATTTCAATTTGAAGATCTTGGAGAAATGTTGAGTCTAGGTATTGGCAATGCATCAATAACTGGATATGGAGTTACTTTGGCAGGATCTCTTGCTTTCCAAGTAAGGCATTTTGCATATTTAATGCGGATGCCGGGTTTTTCTTTATCTTTGAAATCTGCAGGATCACGGTTATTTGGTAAAAAATAATTAATCGTTTATTTTCTCAATATCCTAAGTTCCTTTTCACAGTATTCTTAAAATAAATACTTGGACAGAGTCTGTTGAAAAGGTTATTTATTAAATAATATGAATGAGATATCCACTGTCTTAGAGAATCCCAAAGCTGTCATAACTTTGGTGGTTTTGATTGCGGCAGTTTTTTTGTTCGTAAGTAGTGCTCTCGCTCCTGAACTAACTGGACTTTTGAGCGTTGCATTATTAATGGCTACAGGAGTTCTTTCCCCTCAAAAAGCATTGGCTGGTTTTGGAAGCCCTGCATTAATTACATTGATGGGTTTATTTGCTGTTTCTGCTGCACTTTTTAAAAGTGGTGCTCTTGATCGTTTAAGGGAGTTAATTGCCTCTGAAAGTATTCGAACTCCGCGCAGATTGATAGCTTTGCTCGGATTAGTTGTTGCTCCTGTCTCAGGTGTTGTTCCCAATACTCCTGTAGTTGCTTCACTTTTACCAGTAATCGAAGCTTGGTGCGTCAAACGAAAACTATCTCCATCACGTGTTTTGTTACCATTATCTTTCGCGACGGTATTGGGTGGGACTTTAACTCTTTTAGGTAGTTCAGTGAATTTGTTGGTCAGCGATATTAGTGATCAACTTGGCTACGGTCCCTTTGATTTATTTACTTTTACTGCAATAGGAGTACCTATATGGTTATTTGGCACAGCATATATGTTGCTGGCTCCACAATCTCTATTGCCTGATAGAGGGAGAATTAGTTCAGAGTACGGAGGAAGTTCGGATCAGACTAGTTATTTTACGGAAGTTACAATTCCGTCTGATTCTGAACTTGTTGGACATTCATTGAGAAATAGCCGCTTACAAAGAAGATTTGATGTTGATGTTCTTGAAATACAGCGAGAAAATGAAATACTTTTGCCACCCTTGGCCGATCGGATAATTCAGTCTGGTGATCGGTTGTTGATAAGAATTACGCGTTCCGATCTTTTGCGTTTAAAACAAGAACATACTGTTCAGTTAAATAAAAACTTAAATATTGAAAAGAATTTTTTTCTGTCCAACATTGATGAAAGCCAACAAACGGTAGAAGTTCTTTTACCCGCTGGTTCAACCTTGGCTGGGGCAAGCTTGCGTGAACTGCGATTTAGACAAAGACACAATGCTACTGTTTTAGCTTTAAGACGAGGTCAACAAACTGTTCAAGAGAGATTGGGGCAAGCAATTTTGAGAGAAGGAGACGTATTACTCTTACAAGCTCCTAGAGATTCAATTCGTGGATTACAAGACAGTAATGACCTTCTTGTTTTAGATCAATTTGAGAATGATCTACCCACTGTTACAAGAAAACCGATAGCAATTGGCATCGCTATCGCCATGTTGATCATTCCTTCAATTACTGACTTGCCTCTAGTAGCTTCTGTTCTAATGGCAGTAATTGCTATGGTGTGGGGTGGATGTTTAAGACCCGAAGAGGTACAAAGATCAATCCGACTAGACGTCATTCTTTTACTTGGATCTCTTTCTAGTTTTAGTGTCGCAATGCAAGCCACTGGTCTTGCAGATGCTTTTGCTAATATTTTAATTTTTATATTGCAAGACTTACCCACTTACACTTCATTACTGGTTATTTTCCTTTCGACTACTATATTCACTCAATTTGTTAGTAACGCTGCCTCGGTAGCTCTTTTGGCACCAATAGCTGTTCAATTGGCTCCAAGCATGGGCCTACCTCCTTTGGCTTTATTAATAACAGTCCTTTTTGGTGCTAGTCAATCTTTTCTTACTCCAATGGGGTACCAGACAAATCTGATGGTATTTGCTCCTGGGCGCTATCAGTTTTTAGATGTAACTAGATATGGAGCTGGTTTGACAATCTTAATGACCTTTCTAGTTCCTTGGTTGATTTTATTAAACTATAGTATTTCCTAAATATGTTGGATATGATTATTAATTTAGGAAAAAATTCAAGGCTTACATTTGATTTTGATTATTTAATCTTTTCAGAACTAGTTTCCATCTATTTAAAAAAAAGTGAGTATTAGGCAAGAAACCTATAGAAGGCTTACGGTTCCGCAGTTTACAGTGGTAACAGGTTTACTTGTGATTACTTTTGGAACATTATTATTATCTACACCTCTTTGTTCTAATGCAAATGTAGGTCTATGGGAGGCTTTATTTACGGCAACTTCTGCTGTCACAGTTACGGGATTATCTATTATTGATATAGGCATAGATTTGACATTTTTTGGACAAGTGATTTTAGCGGTTATGTTATTAACTGGGGGCCTAGGTTTAATGGCTATTACTACATTTCTACAGGGCTTTATTGTTAGTGGAACAGAATTAAAAACACGTCTTGATAAAGGGAAAACTCTTGATGAATTTGGAGTTGGTGGTGTGGGAACGACGTTTAAAGGGATCGCAATTACTGCATCTATTCTTATTTTGCTTGGTGCTATTACTTTATATTTTTTTGGTTTCAATAATATAACTAGCTCAAGTGAAAGGATTTGGGCATCAATTTTTCATAGTATATCTGCTTATAATAATGCTGGGTTTAGTTTATGGTCAGGAAGTTTGCAAGATTATAGAAGTAATTGTGTGGTGAATTTTGTTTTAATTACTTTAATTATATTAGGTGGTTTTGGATGGAGAGTAACTAATGATATTTGGATAAATCGTAGATCTTTAAAATTAAGAAATTTAAGTCTTCATACACGTTTAGTTATTAGATCATCTTTCATATTGATTTCTTTGGGATTCTTCGGATTGATTTTTACTGAATCGCTAGCTAGGGGTAGTTTCTTTTCGTTAATTAATTTCGATGATCGTATTTTCACTGCTCTATTTACTTCTGTTAGTTCGCGAACAGCAGGCTTTACGAATTTACCTATATCAATTGAGAGTGTCTCTGACTCTGGTCTTCTATTGATAATGTTTCTTATGTTTATTGGGGCAAGTCCAGGCGGCACTGGAGGTGGAATTAAGACGACAACTATTGCTGCATTAATGGCAGCCACAAGAGCAACTCTACGTGGTCAAAATGAAATCATTATTCGGAATCGTCAGATATCTGACAAAGTAATTCTTAAAGCTGTTGGTATAACGGTTGGTTCGTTTTTATTTGTATTAATTATGGCTCTATTATTAAGTTTGAGTAGTGGATTCAATAGTGGAGAGAATTTTTCATTTTTAGAAATGCTTTTCACTTGTATTTCTGCTTTTGCAACTGTAGGTTTTGATCTGGGTGTGACCTCTAAGCTAGGACATGTAGGTCAATTAATTCTGATTATTGGAATGTTTGTTGGCAGACTGGGAATCCTTTTATTCTTGAGCGCTGTATGGCAAGCTTTTAATAAAAGTAAGCTTCAACATCGCAATCGAATTGGCTATCCGAAGGAGGATCTCTATGTTTAAGGAGGACAAATCATGAGTGATTGGTGGCAATGGTCTCCCATAAAAGCAAACCAGAAACTTGGGTTTGCTGTAGTTGGAATTGGTCGTTTTGGAAGCGCAGTTTGTAGAGAGCTATTGAGAAATGGTGCAGATGTTTTAGCTGTTGATTTCTCAGAGAAGGCAATAGAGGAATTACGTCAACTCGAGCCAACAATTGAAGCGAGGGTAGTTGACTCAACGGATGAAGAGTCTATGAAAGAGGCAGGTGTTCTTGAAATGGGGACAGTAGTAGTAGGCATTAGTGAGCCAATTGAGGCAAGCATTACGACAACTCTTATTGCTAAAGATACAGAGGGGAGTCTAGTTAAACAGGTTATTGCTAGAGCAACCAGTGATCTGCATGAGAAAATGCTGAAAAGGGTTGGTGCTGATCGGGTGGTATTCCCTTCAAGAATGCAAGGAGAAAGATTGGGCTTGGAATTGGTTAGACCTAATTTGATTGAAAGATTAGAACTCGATGATAAAACCGGTATTGATGAGATTAAAGTGCCTGAGGTATTTGTAGGACGATCTTTACGAGATTTGAATCTGAGAAAAAATTATTTTGTTAATGTCTTAGCCGCTGGTCCTGCTCAACTATTAACTGTTAATCCTCCTGCGAAATATATTCTGGAAAAAGATCATGTCCTTGTAGTTATGGGTTCAATGGATGATCTTCAAAAGCTGCCTCAAACTTAATCTATGCGTGTATTGGGTTTGATGAGTGGTACGAGTGCGGATGGAATAGATGCAGTTTTAGTTGATTTTATAGGTGATCCTTCAAAGCCAAAAGAGAAAATTGTAAACACATATTCTTATGAATATCCTTCATCAACTAGAGAAAAAAATAATACAAGTAGGTCAAGGATTAAAAATTAGTAGCAAAGATTGGCTCGAGTTGGCTGAGGAAATTACTGAACTAAATCCTTTTGTTGCAAGGACTTGTGACGCTGATTCAACCGCAGAGGTTGTTGGATGTCAAAGCTAAACTTTATTTCACAGAAGTGTAAAAAAATCTAAAAGAGGAGGAAGTCTTCAAATTCTTTTAGGACCTTTACTTGCAAATCTTTTAGATCAAATTGTTATTTATGATTTTAGATCTAAGGATATTGTTTCAGGTAGTCATGGTGCTACTTTAGTAGCGTTAGTCGATGAAGCCTTAGTTGGAAGGTTGTATGGATGGCGAGGAGTCCTCAACCTTGGTGGCATTGCTAATCTTACAATTATTCCACCTAAAACTGGAATTGATAAAACTTCTGAATGATTAGGTTGGGATTGCGGACCAGCTAACTCTTTAGTTGATTTAGCTATTAAAGAAAGTACAAATTCATCTTTAACTTTTGATAAGAATGGATCATTGGCATCGCTTGGAATTCCTAAATTAGAAATCATCGAAAAGTGGTTGGGGGATCCTTTTTTTATCTAGAACCTCCAAGATCTACAGGTAGAGAACAATTCGGTTTTCAATATTTACAAAAAAGAAAAAAGGAACTGGGTGATATATAAAAAGAAGATTTAATCTCAACATTAACTACATTTACTGCATCAATTATCTCTCAAGATTTAGATAATCTTTTTAAGCTTAAAAAGATACGTTTAATTGAGCTTTTGGTTGCTGGAGGTGGAAGTAGAAATCTATTTTAATGAGGCAACTACAGAAACCATATTGAGGTGTTCATTTTCGTCCAATAAATGAAATTGTTATTCCATTGCAATCTAGAGAGGCTGTAGTTTTTGCAACTTTATCTTGGTGGAACTTTTTAGAAAAAAAAGTTAATCCGAAGTACATCAAAGGAGCAAATAAACCTTTTTTATATGGATTACGAGTCGATCCTTGAACTAACTGATTTAATAGTTAATTTCTTTTGAATTTTAATCTTTTCGGAATTCCTTTTAATCTTTGTGTCTTTTGTTTTTCTAATGCGTTTATAAAATTTTGTGTTTTAATTTCTTTTGTTTCTAATTCTTTAGATTCTGAACTTTCTTTTAATTCGTGATACTTGACTCCTTCTTGAATTAAAACTTTGGCCATATTGCTCACAGTTCTAGATTCTCTATCGGCTAATGCTGACAATCTTTCACATAAATCTTCTGGCAGAACAACTTGTATGCGGGGCGATTTTTGTTTCCCGTTCGATGAGTTTTGACGAGTAGCCATGCGTACAAAGAACTACCAAGTAGTAAATAGTGTACACTTGTATGCAAGGGTAGTATCCTTGTGTATGATGCTTACCAATCTGGCCAGTTTTGCCTTATCAATCTTTTACTTAATTTTTTTGATTTTAAAGGAGTATTTCATGTCTAAGCCATCTCTTCCGCAAGCATCTAAAGCTCTTTCTGCGAATGTTGTTGCCGGTAAAAGAACTGTAAAACGACAAAGAAGGAAGAGTCGTAGTAATGGTAAAAATGGAGATGTTCTAATTTCCGCTGTTGTGAGTTCTTATTTATTGACTCATTTACACCATGTTTTGCAAAGAGCTGAATATGGGGCTAGTAAAGAAGGAAGATCTTCTCATGCAGCAAACTTTGCTCAACTCCGTAAAGTCCTTTGCATGGATGCTAGAAGCATGAAAGACGCGTCTGCTTTAGGTTTAAAGGAAAGTGATTTAGATATATGCAATGAATCTGCTGGTTTCGAGACAAAAGCTGCATAATTGAATATTCTTTAATTAGTCAGGTTTTTTTTATGAGCGGCAATGCTGCAAAGCTTTATAAGCTTATAAATGCAGATCCAAATAAAAAACAAGATCTTTTTCGTCAAGCTCTTCAAAATCCAAAAGGTGCCATGCAATCTATATGTGCATTTGGGATTGAAATGAATCTGCCTGTTACCTCAGAAGAGGTAAAAGAATATTTGACTAAAGTTGATGATTTAGATACCAAACAATGGCTTATAAAGGCTAGAGGTGGGTTGTAATTAATTTTTGAATGCAGAGTCTATATCTGATATATCTTGATTATTGTCTCTAATTTCTCTTCTTTCGTAGCCGCCTCCACCTGCCATCGTCCAAAAAAACCAATAACTGGGAATCGCGAGAGCTGCGGCGAGTACTAAAGCAGCAATTTGTTCGAGTCTTAACATGGCTTACTTAAGTAATGTAATTTAAATCAGTCAACATCTTTTAAAGCTAAATGATTCAAGGTAATTCTCTTGAGGTCTTATTGTAGTGTTGCGACTAGAGAAGATTAGTAAAATTTATCCCACTGGCGAAGTCTTGAAAGATGTCAGTTGGGAAATTAGAAATGGAGAGAGAATTGGTTTGGTTGGAGTCAACGGAGCAGGAAAATCAACACAATTAAAAATTATTGCTGGATTAGAAGAAGCAACGGATGGATCTTTGATTAGAGAAGGAGATCCATCTATTGCATATTTAAAACAGGAATTTGATGTTGATTTTTCAAGAACTGTTAGAGAAGAGTTATTTGAGGCATTTAAAGAAGCATCTGATTTACTTCACAGTCAAAAATTAGTTCAAGAAAATATGGAATCTGAATTAGCTTCTAAAGATTTAGATTATCTAGATTTATTAATCAAAGAATTAAGCGTGATTCAAAGCAAATTTGAATCAATAAATGGTTACGATTTAGAATCTAAAGTTGAAAAGTTATTACCCACTATTGGTTTCAACCAAAATCAAGCAGACAGACTAGTTGGAGACTTCTCGGGTGGCTGGCAGATGAGAATAGCTTTAGGAAAAATCCTATTACAAAGTCCTGATTTATTGTTACTTGATGAACCAACTAACCATTTAGATTTAGAAACGATTGAATGGCTAGAGAATTATTTACTTAATCAGAAAATTGCTATGGTAATTGTTAGCCATGATAGATCTTTCTTAGATAAAGTTTGTACCAGAATTGTTAATACCGAGCGAGGTAAATCTAAAAGCTATCTTGGAAATTATACGTCATTTCTTCAACAGAGAGATTTTGAATTGGAATCAACAAAAGTTGCTTACGAGAAACAACAGAAGGATATACAAGTTCAAAAGGCATATATAGAAAGATTCCGAGCAAGTGCTACAAGAAGTACACAAGCTAAAAGTAGAGAAAAGTTATTAGATAAAGTTGAAAAAATAGAAGCTCCTGAGAATAACTTAAAAGGACCTAATTTTAAATTTTTGGAAGCACCCCGTGCTGGCAGGGATATATTAAATATTAAGGATTTAACCCATAGCTATGAAGATAATATTTTGTTTTTAGGAGCTTTTTTAGAGCTTGACCCAGGCGAAAGAATAGCATTTTTAGGTCCAAATGGTTCTGGGAAATCTACTTTACTGCGACTCATTATGGGGTTAGAAAAACCTGATGAAGGATCTATTACGATAGGAAAATATAATATTATACCTAGTTATTTTGAACAAAATCAAGCAGAGGCCTTAGAATTAGGAAAAACAGTAATTGAGACAATTTCTCAATCTGTACCTGATTGGACACAAACAGAAATTCGTTCTTTGCTAGGAAGCTTTGGTTTAACTAATGATTCGGTTTTTAAGGAGGTTAGTAAGATCAGTGGAGGAGAGAAAGCAAGGCTTGCTTTAGCCTTAATGATTATTAAGCCATCAAATTTGCTTATTCTTGATGAACCGACAAATCATTTAGACATACCTTCAAAGCAAATGCTAGAGCAGGCATTATCCAATTATAAGGGAACTGCATTAATAGTTTCTCATGATCGATATTTTATTTCAAAAGTTGCAAACAAAATTGTAGAAATAAGAGATGGTCAATTAATTAAGTATCAAGGTGATTACAAATACTATAAAGAGAAAAAAATCGAAGAAGCACAAGAAAAAGAAAAAGAATTTCAATTAGCTGAACGTGAAAGAAAAAGGTTAGCTAATCGAGAAAAACAGCGTAAGAAGAAGAAAAAAACTAAATAAAAGAATTATTATAGAATTTTTTTAACTTATACTTGAAGATCATAAATATCAACTGGTTTTATGATTTTTATAGACTCTATATTCTCTCTAAGTATTTTAATTCTTAATGTTGATTGTAAATTATTTTTATTAATTTTTTTTACTACATCGGCTGGAGTTGAAATTTTTTCATTATTGATTGAAATTATTAGATCATTTACTTTTAATCCACCTTTTTCGGCAGGACCATTTGGCATCAAATATTTAATTATCGCGCCATCTTCTGTTTGGGAAAGAAAATTACTTTTTTGTTTGATATTGCTTGAAAGCCTTACTCCGATCATGGGATGTTGAGCTCTCCCGCTGGTGATTAAATCTTTGGCGATTTTTCTAGCTCTATTTATGGGTATTGCGAACCCTAATCCTGCTCCGGGCCCTGAGCGAACAAGAGTATTAATACCAATCACTTCTCCAACAGAATTTAATAATGGTCCTCCAGAATTACCTGGATTAATAGCTGCATCAGTTTGAATGAGATCTATTCTTTTGTCGGATATACCTAATTGAGCAACATCTCTATTGAGATTACTAATTATTCCAAGAGTAACCGTATTTTCAAGTCCAAAAGGATTTCCAACTGCAATTGCCCAATCACCTACTTTTAAATTATCGGAGTTTCCTAATTGGGCCGTGGGCCAAGGACCTTTTGCTTTGAGTTTAATAACTGCAAGATCTGTTAAAGAATCTTCTCCAACAACATTTCCAAGCACTCTTCTTCCATCTGATAAACCCACTATTAGTTGATCAGTTTTTTCTATTACATGAGCATTAGTCAAGACTAGACCTTCTTTAGAAAAAATCACTCCACTTCCTTGCCCTTTTTCCATTCGGGATCGTGGCACTTGCAGACCTCTTAGACCAAAGAATCGTTCAAAATATCGATCATTTAAGATTCCAGGAGGAAATACATCTTCACTTGAAGATAAAACCTGACGCTGTGTTTCAATTGTGACCACGGCATCCCCACTAATATTTAATGCTTTTGATACGAAAGATTGCTTATTGTGATTTTGTTGGGATAACAGTGCAGCTTCACTTGAATGAAGAGGAGTTTCATATCGGAAGTTAAAAAAAATAAGAACAACTAAAACAAAAATTTTAAAATATTTTTTTTGACGTAATTTTAAGGATCCTATTAATAGTCTGTTGTCATCTAATCCATGCATGATTTTCAGAAAGGGATTAGTTCTTATTATTGAAACTAATCATAGCTAATTTAAAAATTGAAATGCCCACCAATTTAATTACCGTAGATTTTTACTAAATAACTATTCTTTGAACTTTCTTTCCTCTAGAATAATGTTCTGATTTATTCTGTGATGAAGATGAAACTAGAACGACTTCAAAACTTAATCTGAATTAATGCATTCAGTTTTTGATTTATCATTTTTGCAAATGTTGAGCAATTTTTTACCTTTTGTTTATGGCCTTTCAGTTTTTGTTTTGTTGTTTTTGGCTGCCAGAATAATGCTAAATGGATTTTTATCAGGTCAAGCATCATTTAAGACTCAAAATTCATTTTCAAAGAAAAAAGGTGATGATCGAACAGGCTTGGTTACTGTTCATCCTGAGCTTCTAGACAAAGATGGTTCTATTACTGATGAAGATTTGCTCACAGTTCGTTTTTCTAAGGACACTGATCATCCACAATCAACTGAAAAGCCTTCTGAATAATGTTCATTAGATTTTTTGGGTTTGACATTACATAGTTATCTAAGAGGTTTTAATTTTGGAACAAAGAACACGCATAGTCGCTGCAGTTTTGAAAAACATGAAGTTACCTCCAAGGTTTCGTCTCAGATTATTAAAGGAAGATCCAGTAAGGCTTGAATTAAGCCTTACTCCAGCTTATGGAAAAGATCCTATTCAAGTTGGGTTAGTAGAGTCCCTTGATTTGGTTGCTAGAAGAGACAGAGAAGGAAGAATGCCCAGAGATTTACAAGGGACATGGGATTGGACCGTACGACATGGTGAAGTTAGTACTGGTGGATGGAATCCTTATCTAAAAGAAGCTCTTCAAACCATGTTCGAAACTGGATTACCAGCAATTATTTACGAGGAACTTACTGGAGAGGACTATCATCCCGTTGATGGTGCAAAGCATGTTAGATAAATATTGAAAACTTTAAAAATAAGTTAATTTCAAGAGTCAACATATATGTTTTCTCATCCTGAGCATTTCTTTAGTATTATTAAAAATATTTCGATTAACAAATGAAAGATAACTTAGAACCCCGTTATGGATTTGTCAATTTTGCTGAAATATGGAATGGCCGTTTAGCAATGATGGGTATTTTAATAGGTTTAACAACAGAACTTTTGACTGGGCAGGGAATTTTAACTCAGATGGGAATCGGTTGAAAAACTAATTTTTAGGTTTTTTTAAGTTTGACTGATCTTAAAAACGCTAAACAATCTCTAACTACATATAGTGTTAAAGAATTGAACGAATCTATTGGTTTATTACTATCAAGAGGTTTTGCCCCAAAATTTATACTTAAAGCCACTGTTTCTAAATCGCAAATAAAAAAAGGTCATTTATGGTTAACTTTAACTGACGGGAAAGCAAGTGTAGATGGTGTTGCATGGTCATCAACAATAAAGTCTTTAAAATTTTTACCAAAGCAAGATGATGGCGTTGTTATTATTGGTAAATTAAATTTCTGGGAATCTCAAGCAAGAGTATCGGTACAAGTTTTTGATATTCGACCAAGTATTTCTACTGTTCTTAAGAAGTTCGAAATAGTCAAATCAAAACTTTTTAAAGAAGGTTTGATAAATGATTCGTTACGAAAAAAATTGCCAAAATACCCTAATTCAATTGGTATCCTTACAAGTGTTCCAAGCTCTGCTTTGGCTGACATGCTTAGAACATCTAAGGAGAGATGGCCATTAACTAAGCTCCAAATAATACCTATTCCTGTTCAAGGTAATCATGAAAATAAATTGAAGTCTATCTTAAGTAAATTAAAAATAAACAAGTTAAAATTAGAGGCTTTAATTATAGCTAGAGGAGGAGGCAGCAGAGAAGATTTAATGTTATTCGATAGTGAAATCATAGCCAGAGAAATCGCAACTTTACCAATACCAGTAATTACAGGAATAGGTCACGAAGATGATCTAACTGTTTCTGATCTTGTTTCAGATCATCGATCTGCTACTCCAACTGCTGCGATTGTTGATCTATTGCCTTCAAGAGAAATTGAAAAAAATAAGTTTTTGCAAAATAAAAAATTACTTAAAGATTATTTGAAATTGTTTTTTCAGAATACAAAGAAATCATTAATTACAAAAAAATCTATTTTTCAATCTTATTCACCCCGACTATTAATAAAAAATAAAAGAACAAGAATAAATTATATGTATGAGATTTTGAATGCACTCTCTCCACAAAAATTGTTAAAAAGAGGTTTTGCTCTAATTACTGATGAGTCAGGTAATTCGATTTATAGCGTAAAAAATGTTAAGGAAAATGATAAGTTAATAGTTCAATTTTGTGATGGAAAAATAACCGCAGAGGTTGATAGTCTTAATTATGATAAAATATAAATTTATTGAATAAAAATTTGATATTCTATTTCACTTGCAGATTAAGTCATCCCAACTCATTGATCAATGTCTAACAAAGTTACTAACAAAAAAAATATAGACATCTTTAAACAAGATATTAATAGATTAAGTTATGAAGAATCAATATCTGCCTTGGAAGCTATCTTAAATAATGTACAAGATGAAAATATTTCACTGGATGAAATTCAGATTAATTATATTAAAGGTCATATACTTCTTAAACATTGCGAGGAACTCTTGCAGTTTTGTGAACAAGAGATTAATGAAATTAATCCAGAATTATTAGATATAGATTAATTTATAAATCTATATCTTCGGATTTTATGTCAATTGTTGCAGCACTTGCTGGAATGTTTTCTAGGATGTTTGCGTTTTTTATTATAGTTGTTCCACATATTGGACAAATCATCTGACTGTTTAGAAAGGTTGAGCCACAAGCTTCACAGGTTTGTACTTTTGATTGGATTCTTTTCCAAGCAAACCATCCAATCCCTCCTAAGATTAATGGTATTATTGTAATGATAAGGAATATTCCACCTGCTAAATCAATAATAAATTTCCCAGCGGGTGTAGGTAAAATAATAAGTAAGATAAATACCATCCAAATCAATTTAGATGGCTTATTCATGACTACTTAAGAGATTTATTTAAATATTATAATTTAAATTTAGGTGCTTGTTTCAATAATGTTTAAACGTATCGATTTCGACGCATGCTTGCAATTACAACGCTCCAACATTGACCAAAATAAATAATTACTCCTACCATCCAGACCCAAAGAGTCAATACAAGGACTCCACCAATGAATCCATAAGCTTGAAATCTTGATCCCAACGAAAGGATACTTCTACTAACTGCCAAATTCAGAATAGTTAGCAAAGTTCCAATCATCAAAGCTCCAGGTATTAGAGGTTTCAAAGGAACTCTTCTACTTGGGAGTAAACCTTGTAAAAGCAGTGCCATAGTTGAAAAACCTATTAGAGGAAGAATAAATTGACCTACTTGAAGTACAGGTATTTTTGTAATTGCATTTTCAACCCAAGGGGTTGTGTTTGCTAAGTCTTCCAAAACTGCTTCGGGAATCAAACGAATATTTGCACTGATTTGATCGATAACCATCAAAATCCCAACTAGAAGAACTACAAAGAAAGCTTCAATACGATTTCTGATAAATCGAAACGCTTGAAGTCTTAATGGATCTGGCTTTGATTTCACTGGTAGTACGTCTTCCCATAATCGATCTGCTCCTCTTTGTAATGTTAGATAGGCATTACCAGCAGTGATCATTAAAAACATTGCCCCAAGAATTCCTGCTCCAAACCCCTGATTAATTAATTGTTCTAAAGTTGACGCGACCAAAGCTATTACTTCAGACGGTAAAACTTCAGCAGTTAATTCAATTATTCTTTGCTCTATTCCTTGCTGTTTTCCTAAAAACCATGAGGCAACTGATAGAGAGATTAGCAATATTGGAAAAAAGGACTGAAGAGTGTAGTAAGCAAATGCTGCGCTTAAATCGACGCAATCACACTTAGACCATCTTTCATAAGCTCTCCAGAGACTGCTAAAAAACCATCTTGCTTTTTTAGTCCAGTTCAAGCCCACTTTGGTTATGGAGTATTTAATATTTTAACTCCTAAGGAGAAGATTTTTCTTGGTTGAATCAGTAGATTTAAAATCATAAATTTTTTTAATGTAGGTAATCTAATTAGAAACAAAAAGCACAAAGTGCATTAACTATCCTGAATTAATGCTGACGCCCATGGCAGCATTTTGTTCAATTGATCCTTAGAGGATGCTGTTAGTAATGGAAAATTCACAGAAGTAAGATCTGTTCCAGAGAGAATATCTTTTGGATTAGTCTCCAACCAATTGATAAGACAATTAAGTTCCTCAAGTATTAACCATGCAGCTGCAATATCCCAAATTTTTGGTGTCGCCTCTAAAGCAGCAATCGTTTGACCGATGGCAACACTAGTCATATTTAAACTAGATACCCCAAGCAGTCTTATTTTCCCGGGAAAAGACTGCTCTGGTTTCATTTGTAAAACTTTAATTGAGCGGCTACAAAGAGAAATGCAGTCACTATTTTTTTTGAAACGTGATTCAGGCTTAAGTGGCTTGTCGTTTAGCCAAACTCCTTTTCCTTTGATAGCAAAAATTCTTTTTCTAAGTGCTGGTATGTCAAGGAAGGCTGTCTCAGGTTCCCCATTAGTGAAACGTGCTATTGATATTGCCCAGTATGGAATGCCTGCTGCAAAATTAGTTGTGCCATCGAGTGGGTCAACCACCCAATATTCACTGGAGCTAGGAATTGACTTCTTCCCTTCTTCACTCAGGACGCCTTCTCCTGGAGCAATTTTTGATAATCCTTGAACTATTGTTTTATCACTCCACCTATCACATTCTGTAATAAGTGTTCCATCAGGCTTTATGTCAGAGTTGATTTGACCAAAATCTTGAAGTTGACGTCTTCCAACTTCATCAACTAAATGATGAATTGAAATTAGTTGGGCTTTGCTCAGAGGTTTAGATATTGGATCTTGATTCATTTTTATTTACTTGGAAGCTCTAGCTGACATAGAGGAATTAAATTGGATTCATAGAGATTGGAATTGCTGTCTATGTCGCTTTGATTTTGTTGATTGACTTTGATATCACATGGTTTGATGTTGTCTAAACCCGTTTGTCTACTTAAGTCAGCTAATAAAGTGTTATAGCTAGTGACCGAAATAATATAACGAACCTCGGAATCAGTTAAATCTCTTTGGTTGTTTACAACTTCTCGTTGTGTAGTAATACCTGATTTGTATCTAAGTTTGGCAAGTCTTAAAGACTCTCTTGCAGATAAAACTTCTGTATATGAAGCAGAAATATTTAGTTTGGCCGACTCTAGTTTGAAGAATACTTGTTCAACTTCTTTTCTGATTTGAGCTCTTCTTGCGGCAAAAGTTAGCTTAGCTTCTTTTGCTTTACTTTTATTGTAATTATACAAAGATCTTGAATTGCCTCCATCAAAAATAAACCATGTTGCATTGAGCCCAATGGTGTTAGAGAAATTGGAGGATCTGTTACTGGTATTTGGAGATATTTGATTTAATTCACCTTTCGCAAATGAAGAGGTCGCTGTATTTACGATGCTTAATTTTGGTTGGCTAGCAGCAAGTGCAGCATTGGCATTACTATTATTAATTGATATATCTAAGAGAATACTTTCGAGTTCTTCTCTTGAGTCATAAGCAGCAATAATACTATCTTCTAATGATAAATCCCATATACCTGTAACATGAGTTTTTGACCCAATTAGTGGTGTGAAATCTTCTGGAAAATTAAGTATTTCAGCAAGAGATCTTTGACCAATTTTCTGATCTCCTGATTTGATATTAAATAACTGTTGATCTCTAGCTAATTGTGTTTTAGCTTCTAGAACTTCTAATTTTGTACCAATACCTGATTCAAATCTAATTTCTGCGTCTCTTAACCCAAGAGTCGAGGATTCAATTGATTTCTTTGCTACTTCTATTTCCTCATTGGCTTTTTGCAAATTGAAATAACGTTTTTTTGCCTCTAATTTTAAATCTCTTAAAATTATGTCGTAAGAATATTTTGCCTTTTCAAAACTATCTCTAGCTGATGCTATCTCTGGTACTCTTGCAGGATTAATTAAATCCCATTTTACTTGAGCGGAGATCGAGGAACTCCATTGTTTACTAGAAGTGTCTTGTATTACATCTGATTCATAATAATTATTAGATTCAAAATATTGGGGAATGCCATTAGCTGTTAGGTTTAATGTTGGGTACCATGAGGATAGTGAACTTTTTAATATTGATTTGGCTTGCTCAACTCTTTCTAAGTAGATTTTAATTGTTCGGTTATTATTTATAAGTATATTTTCTAACTGATCAAGGTTAACTTTTTGATTAGTTTTTACTAATACTTCACTCGATCTAGAGGGTAAAAAAAGATCTTCAGGAGAATTTAATTCATATAAGACTCGTTGTTGTTTTTGACTTTCACTTAGGTTATTACTTGGGGTTTTTTTTAACTTTATATTGGAAGTTATTTTTTGCGAACTTGTAGCCCACAAAGGATTTAGACCAGATATAAATAAACCTGCAACAATTAGAAATTTTCTCTTCACTCTCCTCATAGTTATAAGAAAAACTGAAATGGATTTAGTAAAGCAATTATGCTGTACTAAGTGCTTTGTTCACGATGTCTTGGGCATCATGAACAATTCTTACAGATACATTAAGTGACAAAGAGAGCTCTTGAAGTGTCATGTCATCAAGAAAGATTTTTTCACCTTGCCTTAACATGACCGATGGTAGAAGTAATTCATCACCCAATTCTTTTCCTCGCAGTCCTTTTATGAGGTCTTGGCCTGTGAGTAGGCCTGTAACTATTTGTTCTTGCCCCCAATAAGGACTTGGAAGCCCATAAAGATGGAGTGCGAAATTATTTATTTTATTTAGTTGTTTGCAAGGCTTCTTTAATTCATTTTCAACAAGTTTGCCAACAACCCAGCTGCAGGTTTTCTTGTGATCAATTTTGGTAGGCAGATCTCTTGTGGCTTCATCCATCGCTCTAAGAAAACTGCGAATACTTCCTACTCCATTCTCTTTTTGAGGCAAATCTTCGTAAGAATTAAGAGAGGGTAAAGCCTTCTTAGCTATTAAATACCATTCGTCAGATAACCAAGCAAAACGGGACCCCGTTGATTTATAAAATATTCTTTGCATTGGCTCAACTTGATTGATTACTTTTGCCGCACAATCAGGATCCACGGGTATTAGCCCATCATTACTGGGTCGAAATCTTGTTAACCCAACCGGAACTACAGCTGCCGAGAGGACTACAGGGAACTCTCCTTGAGCATAACTATATAGATCATTAATGGTTCGTTCTAAAGCTTTCCCATCATTTAATTCAGGGCAAACAACAATTTGAGCATGAATTTGTATTCTTTTTTTTGAGAACCAAGCTAACTGATTTAAAAGGTCAATAGCTTTAGGATTCCTCAGCAATTTCGACCTTAAAGAAGGTTCTGTTGCATGCACTGATACAAATAAAGGAGTGAGTCTTTGTTGATCAATTCTCTCCCAGTCTTGTTCGGAAAGATTTGTAAGTGTTAAGTAAGAACCATATAAAAAACTTAGCCTGAAGTCGTCATCTTTTAAATATAAGCTTTTTCTTTTCCCTGGGGGCTGTTGGTCAATAAAACAAAATGGACATTGATTATTGCATTGTTTTAATCCATCAAATAAAGCTTCAGTAAAAGCAAGTCCTAACTCATCGTCATAATCTTTTTCAATGTCAATTGTATGTTGTTTATCTTTTTTATCTAATATTATTAGTTGAATATTTTCTTCAGCAATAAGAAATTTGTAATCAATAAGATCTCTTGGTTTTAGACCATTAATACTAATTAATCGATCTCCAACTTCAAATCCAAGCTCCTCTCCTATAGAACCTTCTTGGATGGAGGCAACGACAGCAGGTTTTATTTTGTTTTTAGTTATCTTTAATGCGCTCATTTAGGCTCCTAAACAAGAAAAAGATTTTTTATACTTCTCGGGTGGTTTGAAAAAAGTAAATTGATCTTGAAGACTCATTTATTTTTCAATATAAGTAAATTTTCAACAAAAAGTACTTAAGAAGATTTTTTTAATCATCTCTTTTTATGAGGATTTTTAAAACATGGCCTTGAAAAGCATTGGAATCATTGTAATTAAGAAGTTTTTAAGATTTAAAAAAAAAACTTTATTATTTGTATTCCGAAGACTGTTTGGTATGGGTATCTACTTGAATGTAAATTCATAGAAGGTTGAGCTGAAAACCAACTCAGTTTTATTAATTCTGATTTACTCAAACAATCCCACCAATCCCACCAATCCCATAAATCAAGAAACGTCCTACCTGTCAAAGCCAAGGACATTGCAATTTTGGGCTAGCACAATGGTTGTCCTGCCCGTTTTTGTTCAGGCTCCATGGGTTCATGTGTTCCCTTTCTCAGCTTTTTTATTTAGTTTCATAATTTTTTTTCTTGGATTTTATTTACTTAAATTTTGTAGTGATAGATGGTCTACTATTGGTTCGCTATTGGTTGGTGTGAGTTGGAGCTGGTTAGGAGGATGTCTTTTTTGGGGATGGTTAAGAGCTCATCCTGTGTGGCATTTGCCTGTTGAGTCAATAGCTTTACCAATAGCAGTAAGCCTCTTACAGACTCGATGGAAAATCGGGGCCAGTTTTTATTTGGCATCTCTATTAGGAACTGCTTTTACTGACGTAATGATTGTTTTAACTGGTGTCATGAAGGCTTGGCCTGAAGTTGTAGATGCGCCTTTTTCAGAAGCTTCCAAAATGTTGAGTTTCACTGCCGAACAATTATTGGAACCTTTTTCATTATTTGCCATTTTAATAGCGGCACTTTTAATAATTTTGATAGCAAATTGGATGCATCAAAAATCAAAAAGTGAGCCTTTATCTTCTGATGCTTGGCTTGTATCAAGTTCAGCTTTGACAACAACCTTGTGGGTTGATGGCTTATTTTTTGCGACCACATTGATTCAGCCTCAATTAAGTGGATTGATCTGAAAACTAATCTTTTATGGATTTAAATACTGGGTTTAATAAAAATGATATTTACTCAACTAATTGGGATGTAATTGTTATTGGAGCAGGAGCTGCAGGTTTGATGTCATCTCTTGAGTTGCCATCAAATCTGAAAATTTTACTTTTAAACCGCAATACCAGTAAGCGTTCTTCCAGTAGATGGGCACAAGGAGGAATGGCTGCTGTTACTCGAATTGAAGATAGTGAGGATTTTCATGCTAACGACACAATCAAAGCTGGGGCAGGCCTTTGTGATTCTGAAGCAGTTCAGATGTTTGTTCATAATGCTCCGAGATTGGTAGATAGACTTTTGAAACTAGGAATGGAATTTGATAGAACCTCTGGAAAATTATCTACAACTCTTGAAGCTGCTCACACTCATAGAAGAGTACTGCACGTAAAAGATAGAACTGGTAAGGCATTGGTTGATGTCCTTAATGAGCAAGTTGATCAAAGAGGTAATGTTCTGCATCAAAGAGGAATAAGAGTTACTCAGATTTGGGTTGAAAGAGGAAAATGTGTTGGGGTACAAGTTCTAGATGGACCAGCTTTGCGTTGGATCAAAGCAAAGGCAGTTGTTTTAGCTACTGGCGGCGGAGGCCATTTATTTGCCAATACTACAAATCCAACTCAAGCAGCAGGTGAGGGAATTGCTTTAGCGTGGAAAGCTGGGGCTTGCATAGAAGATCTTGAATTTTTTCAGTTTCACCCAACTGCTCTGAAATTGGATAATGCGCCTTCGTTTTTGATTTCTGAAGCGGTAAGAGGAGAGGGTGCAGTTTTAGTGGATTCATTCGGCGAGAGTCCCGTAGCTCATCTTGAAGGGAAAGATCTTGCATCAAGAGATCAAGTCAGCAGGGCATTGTTTCAAGCGATGCAAAAGCAAAAAGTTGATCACATTGGTCTTGATGTTAAATCTATTTCTGTTGAGGATGTAGAAGCGCGCTTTCCGTCAATTTTTCAAAGGTGCAGAGAGTTTGGCTTAGAACCTTTAAAAGAAGCAATCCCCGTGGCTCCCTCTGCCCATTATTGGATGGGTGGTGTCGCTACAAACTTGAAAGCACAAACAAATGTCAAAGGACTTTTCGCGATTGGTGAGGTGGCATGTACTGGCCTGCATGGTGCCAATAGACTTGCAAGTAATTCATTAATGGAATGTTTGGTCTTTGCAAATCAAATGAGAAATATTGAATTAACTGATTTTATAACTTCCGATATTTCAGGAAATAATTTAAGTTTTAACAAATCAGATCTTCGCTTTTCTAAGGAGCAAGGAACTAGTTATTTATCTAAAGAAATTGAAAAACTTAGACAATTATGCTGGCGTGAAGCTGGAGTTGATCGATCACGAAAAGGAATGAATTCTGCTCTTGTAAAAGTTAAACAAGATTATCAAAATCTTTTAAACGAGCCCTTATTAAATTTGGTTTTTTCTCAGTCAAAATATGAAATTCATGAATTCGAGGAACTTGCTAGGAGAGACCTTAATTTGCTACTTGATTTGAGTAATCGACAAATGTCAAGTTTGCTTATGTTGGAAGCTTGTTTGTTTCGCGAAGAAAGTAGAGGAGGCCACTTCAGAGATGATTTCCCTAGCTCAGTTCCTTTTTGGCAATGTCATACTAGACAAATGAAGGGAAAGAACATTCATACAAGACCCATTCTCGATAAAGCTGGCTTCCCTAAAAATCTTTAGAGTCTTTGTAATTGGTAAGGTCAGCTAATTCTTTTAGGCTTTTCACTCCTGAATCAATTGAGCCATTAATTTCCCAAGAAGGGAAACCAGTTATCCCTTTAGTTTCACAAAGTTCTCTTTTGTTGTTAAAACCATCTTTTGCACACTCAACTAAATTTAATTTTTCTGCAGCTTCTTTCCCGAACATTTCTTTTTGATCATGACAATGTGGACACCAATAAGCGTTATACATGACTGCTCCTTCTTTTGTTAAATGTTCAGCGAGTTTTATTTTGTCAGGAGAACTTATAGCTATTACCGCAGGTGGCATGCCTGGCATATTATTTGAAACTTCCTTACTAGCAGGATCGACTGATGATGACCATATTAGCCCTGCTAAAAGAACTGCTACTGACATAAGAAAACCTCTAAAAAATAATTTACCATAATCTTCCCAACTGCCTCCAATTATATTTAATAATAGGACTGAAAGTGATATAAGAAAAGAAAGAAGACAGAAAAAACAGAAAGCTTTAATTTTAAATATCATCACTGATATTAAAATTAAGCTGAAAATAAAAGTAGATGTAGATATATAAAAAGATCCCCACCATGCAACTTTTGAGGTATTATTTTTTTGGTTTTTGAGAATAGGTGTTAATGGGAATATTGCCATTAATAATATTAATAAATAACTAATCAAACCTATTAATGATAATGGAATAGAGAAATGATTTGTTTGAAAGAAACTCCCCCAAGGGCTATTTAAAACTTTATCGCAGCCTCCTAATCCACCTGGACAGTTTAAATTTCCTATGATCCCCCATTTATTTAGTGTTATGGATCCTGTATCTATAACACCAACTGTTGATAATATAGCTATAGCAACTCTCGTCCATTTGGAACCTAGATCTTGGCGTCGACGACTCTTTAGTCTTGAAGGTCCCATGCAGGTGAATTTTAAATAATTGAATATTTTTTTATTCTAATGAAGAATTCCTTTTAAGTCTGAATAATTTAAATCAATTCTAATGTTCTGTATATTTTAAGAACCATACATATCTGACTGAGTATTAAATATAAACCTCTTTAACTAATTCAATACTAGTAATAGTGATTTATTTATTCAGATTAATTTGATAGCTTTAAGGGCTTTTTGAATCAAGAATGCTGCAGAAATGCCTGCTCCAACAAAAACTAAGTAAAAAAGAATTCCCATTTGATTTAAATTTCTCCACTAATAATAGAACATCAGTGCTTTATCGTTTGAATTTATTAATTTTAATCTTGGATATATTGTTTACCAGTGATCAGGCATTGCTCTGCTCGCTGTAGTTCACGACCAATGTAAATCGCATGATCTAAATGACTGACGGGGAATGGACCATGACCCTCGGAGATTTGAATACCTAATTGCTTGGCACTCTTCCCTCTATAAATATTGTTTGGTTGATTTCTACTTTTTGTTTTACACCCAATTGGTTCTCCAGACTTTGGATCAATAGCGCGACCTTTTTGATCGATATCATTTAAATAATGTTCAAGTATTAACTCATTCGTTTTGGGTTCAATTTTTATTAAGAAATAACCTTTTGGGTCAAGCTTTATTTGCCGCTTGGATAATTTAGCGTCTAAAAGCTTTATTGAGTTAATTAAGTCTTCTTGAAGATCTAGATTGTTCATTTCTTTAATTTACAAATTAAAAAGAAGATACACAAGTCACTTATTTTGTAGTCATTAAATTTTAAGATTTCTTGCAAAAAATTATCCTGAAATAAAACTTTTTAAGATTAAAAATATAAGAAGGTTAATAAAAATAAAAGATAAATAAACAATACCTGGATTTTTTAGGCCTGCTGGTGCTGTTAGTTCATAGCCAAAAAGAGTAATAACACCTTGAGTCCCTTTATCTTTATAACTAAAAATCCCTTGAGCAAAGAAAGGTTTTTCTTCATTAGAATCGACTGTATCTTTCTTGGTGGAAAGTGATTTATTTGTCTCAGGAGAATCTAGTAAATTGTTATCTGTCATTGAGATTCAGTCTTTTATTTGTCTGAAGTTACTATGTATTTGATAGTTTTGGCTCTTTAAACTTAAAAGGTACTTCATTATTTGTAGCGTTTATTTGATCAAGCATTAACTTATTTGCTCTTGGTAGCCATTCTCTAATTAATGAATCCATAGGTAAGTTGTACCATCTATGAAGACTTGCATTGGGTTTAGCAATAAAACCTCTTCGTTTTTTGTGACTTCCTCCTGCTCCAGGGTCAAAATATTTTATTTTATTTGCTATTGCCCACTCAATCGGGGAGTAATAACAAGCTTCAAAATGTAAATTATCTATATTTTTTTCTGCACCCCAATATCGTCCCCAAAGCATATTTTCGTTTTTCACGCATAAGGACATTCCAATTGTTTTATCAATTCCTTCTTCTTTTGCGTTAAATAAAACAATATTTTCTTTGAGTTCTGTTGATCTAAGTTCAGTGAAAAATGATTCCGTGAGGTATTTACTTCCCCATACTCCCCATCTTGAACAATGAAGCTGATAAAAATAATGCATTTTTTTTAAATTCATTACATTTATTTGAGACCCACTAAGAGCTTCAACTTTTACTCCACATTTTTTTATGCTTTCTCTTTCTCTCTTAATATTTCTACGTTGATTGGAATTGAATTTTTGTAAAAAATCAGAAAAACTTTTTTCTTGATTCAATGTCAACAGACTTTGTTGGTTGACCCACTTAGCGCAATTTAGAGATTCAGCTACTTTCATCCATTTAGGATCTACATACAAAAAATTACAACTAAGAATTCCATTTTGTTTGGCAAAACTATCAATTTCAGAGATTAATATTTGTGTGAGGTCTCTATCATTAACTCCTTCTGCAAAAAGAAAGCGATAACCCTCTATTGGACTTAATGGACTCATTCCTATTAGCTTGGGATAATATTGAAGTCCCATATCTTGAGCTAGTTGAACAAAGGCATTATCAAAAATAAATTCTCCATAACTATGAGATTTAAGATAGAGAGGTGCACATGCAATTAAATTATTTTCACTCCACGCAGAGAGAAATAATGGTTGCCATCCATATTTTGTACTAACACTTTTTGATCTTTCTAATGCATTCAACCAATCCCATTTATAAAAAGGAGTTGAATTTCCTTTTAAGAAATTATTCCAAATAATTTTTGGAATTTCTTGGATTGTGGCATGCCATTTGATTTTTATATTGTTCATTTATTTTATACTAAATCTATATTCAGGATAAATGATTTCTAAAATATCTAATAAGTAATTCGTTATTACCTAGCTTTTTACTTTCTTTTAGAATCCAGTTATTCTTTTTATTCATGATTGTATTTAAGTTCCTTAATTCAGATGAAACCCAGCAGTAATCTCCTCCTATAAGATGAGGTGTAATCGTGATTTGTAATTCATCTATTAGATTCTCTAAAAGAAAAGCTGAAATAAGATTTGCACCTCCAAGTAATACAATTTTCGCAATTCCTTTCTGATACAAATCATCAAGAGAATCACGCCACGTGATTCTTAAATTTATTCTTTTATCGAATCCATCAGGAAGCATAATCTCATTTTTCTTATCTTGCATTTGGAGCAACCATCTTTGAAGAGGTTGTTGAAAAAAAAGCCAATTTTCTGGAAAATCTATTTGATTGCTTGCTATAAGAGCAATTGGCTGTTCGTTCTTGCCTTTTGAAGTTCTTTTTTTTAGTAAGCTTTTATTTTTAATTACACAAATTGATTGATGATCTCTCAGTGTTTGCCCTCCCATTAAAATCCCATCTGACCAAGCAAGTGATTCTTCTAAAACCAAACGATCACCAGATTGACCTAATTGGGTTTCCCCTCCTTCTGGATACGCGATACGTCCATCAATACTAGAAGCTAAAACTAATTTAACCCATTTTTTTTTCAATTATCTCAGCAAACCAACCTGATTCTTAGAGTCTTTGGTATCGATTGTTGATTCAGCTACGTTTGCATAAACTTCTGCAGCATTATTAGGACTTTCCTGTAGTTTTATCTTATATAAATTAGCCCCAATCGCATTAATTGGATTAGTTAATTTATCTGAAATGTGTAATGCAATATTTTCAGCTGTAGGTACACAATTTGCAAAATAAGGAATGTCTTTATTTAAAAAGGTATGATCAAAAGGTTCTACAACTAAATCATTTATTAAACTATTTAATGCAGATAAATCGCATATCATTCCAGTTCTAGGATTAATCTTCCCTTTAACAGTTATATCTACTAAGTAATTGTGACCATGTCCATTAGGGCGAGCACATTTTCCGAATATTTTTTCGTTTTCGGTTTGAGGTAGGTCTTCTCTTGCTAAGCGATGAGCAGCTGAAAAGTGTGTTTGAACTGTTAAATAAGCATCCATAGCATTTCCTTGATAGTCAGCCCAGAGTTTTGGGTTTTCGTAAAGACGAAGAGATTTGAGGGGTAAGTGAGATTTAAGGCGCTCCCATATAATACGAACTAAACTTTCAGTTGTGGGCAAGCAACCTTCGGGTTTAGAAAGGTCAAACTCAGGCCATGTGTCATTTAAAAAACGAAAGTCAAGCTGACTTGTTACTTCATTTTTTATGGCATGTTTTACCTCTGAAAGGTTTAAGACCATGCCATATTTATTAAGATCACCTTCCATGGTTACGATTAACTCGTAATTATGTCCGTGGCCAGGAGGTATTGAGCATGGGCCAAACAAAGCTGAATTATCATCATCAGATAATTCAGGAAGCCTATAGAGGTGGCTTGCGCTAAAGCAGGCTCGCCTTGTGATTGCACAGGTTCTTCCCTCTCCGTGAGGGAATTTCGATGTGATTGCTTGCATAAATTTTTCACATCAACATACATCTTAATAACTTTTAGTTACTTCTGTCTTTATGGCTGTCCAATCAACCCCTAAAACTCTTAAAGAAAAGTTAGGTGGTCGAAATATATTTTTGATAGGAATGATGGGTTCTGGCAAAAGTCAAACGGGTCCAGTTCTAGCAAAAATGATCAATTATGCTTTTGTTGATACTGATGATGTTATAGAAAAAGCGTCTAAACAATCTATTTCATCTATTTTTGAAAAAGATGGAGAAAAAGTCTTTAGGGATGTTGAAAAAAAAGTTTTAAAAGAAATTAGTCAACATCATTCTCTTGTAATTGCTACCGGAGGTGGTTTAGTTACCTTGCCTGAAAACTGGGGCATTCTTCATCAAGGAATAGTTATTTGGTTAGATCTTGATTTGAAACGTTCAATTAAACGATTAGAAAGTGATCAAAAGAGACGCCCTTTACTACTTGGGGATAATTTAGCTGAGAATTTTAGTCAGATTTATGAAAGTAGAAAACCAATATATTTAGAGTCAGATTTGAGAATAGAAGTTGAGGATCAATCACCATATGAGGTCGCTACTATGGTTGCTGAACATTTGCCAAGCATCCTTATTGACCCGGAGACTCAAGCCGAACGGCATACCACTGAATTGTAAAACCTGTTTTGATTTCTAGGTCGCAAGCTGTATCAAGTAAATGTTGAGCCGCTGCTGCTATTGAAGACTTACAGTCAAGATCCAATGGTAATGAATCGAATTTATTTAACCAAGATTGAAGCCATAAAAGAGTTTGTTCTTTATCCAGGAATTGTTCACTTTCGCCAGGAACCAAAACAACATAATTATCCATTTCTCTAATTAAAGGATCAGACATGAGACAGAAATTTTTCTTTTTTTTAATTTCTATTTTAATTGTTTTTACTTACACAGTTCCTGCACTTGCTGAAAGTAGCCTTGAAATAAATAATTTTCAACCATCTAAGCTTTACGAACGCAAATCAATCTGGCCTGATTGGCGCCTTCCATCTTCCATTAAGCGCCCAGGATTGAAAGATGATTTAATTTACCCTGATTGGTTTGAAGGTGTATGGGATGTTACTAGCGAGATAGAAAGTGATCATAATCAAGAACCTATTATTCATTCCGCTAAATTTATTCTTAATACTTCTGGTGATTTAATAGCTGACCGTGAATACAACACTAAGTCTTATGCTTTGAGCACAAAGACTGGTGGTTTTTTATCAGTAAAGAATGATCCTAAATCTCCTAATCGTCAGTTTGCTAAATTAACCGAAGATAGGTATTTAGAGACAAAGATTATAGGAAGACTTCAAGAAAAAATAGACAATAATATCTTTATTACTGATGAATTAATTTTACAAATTCTTCATACACCAGAATTTAGCAGGGTTAGCCAGGTCGAAACATTAACTGAATTTAAAAAATGTGGATCTACTCAAATTAATAAAATAAATATGAGTGATTTTAATATTTGTGGAGAGCAATTTGAGGCGATTTACAATCAACCTGGGCAAAATCTAATTTCTTTGCCAATTAAAACAGAGAAATCCAAATTAATACTTAGAAAGACTAATGATTAGTTATGGCTAATTGATCTTCAATGAAGTCTCTCCATTTGAAAAGATTTTGAAGACTTGGATCGTTTACATATATAGAACAACCTTGGCCTGTTAGATTTTCTCCAGATGAATTTGGAAATTTGAGTAGTGATAAGTGTGATGCTACAGAAATATCAGCAATAGAAAGCTTTTCTCCAATAAGAAAGTTTTCTTGATTAATTAAATTTGATAGGTTTTCAAGATTTAATTTTAGAGATTCTTTTTCTTTCTGGTTTATTAATCCAGAAATTTGACTTGCAATCTTTGTAGGAATATTAAAAAGAGGTTTTTGCATAGAATCCGAAATTTTGTTGGAGAATAAAGAGGAAATCAATTTCGGATTCTTCATCAGCTCTTCCAAAAAGACAATTTTTATAGATTTTGCGAAAGTTGTATCTGCCCAATTCTCAATTATTTGGACCTGAGAAGCTTCCTTTAGACCCTCTGGAATTAATTTTGGTTCTATTTCAATTTTCTCTAAGTGTCGTATTATTGAACTTGAATCATGGATTGTTGTTTCGTTATCAAAAAGCACGGGTAATTTTTTTTGTCCTGTTTTTTGAAAGATATCTATTTGCCCAATGGCTGGAGTTATCTCAACGACTCGATATTCAAGCTTTTTTGCAGCCAAAGCCATTCTTACTTTCAAGCAATAAGGTGAGTGCCTAAATTGATGAAGTTCCAACATTTTAGGTTCCTTCAAATGGTTAGCAGAGTAGCTATTAATTCAGTCTTTTGGTGGTGAAAAATGGGTGAGTTTTTTTCTAATGTTTCTAGATATCCAAAATATCTCATCACGATAGTCTTGGGGGTTTTCACTGCTGCAATTTCTCCATTAATTAAACGAGGTAGTAATCCGATCACAGCGATTGCTCTCGTTGGGGCGTTGTTAAGTGGACTTCTGACAATAGTTTTCTTATTAAAGGCTATGGCTTTCCCTATACCAATTACTTAGTTATGGCTAATTCAAGAAGGGTTGAAAAATTAGCAGCTTTACTAAAAAGAGAAATTAGTGAGCTTTTGGTTAATGGGATTAGAGATGAAAGAATTCATCAAGCTATGATTACCATTACATCTGTTGAAGTCTCAGGTGATTTACAGCATGCAAGAATTTTTATCAGTCTTTTTGGTGAAGAGAAAAAAAAGGATCAAGTATTAGTTGGTTTAGAGGAAGCAAAGGGATTTATTCGTGCTGAGCTTGCTCGAAGGCTTCAAATGAGACGATCTCCTGAGCTTGTATTTAAAATTGATAAAGGCATGACAAAAGGTCCTGAAGTTTTAGATCTTCTAAATGCATTAGAACTTGAACGTAAAAGTAAAGACTTATAGATTAATCAAAATTTTTGATGAATAAATCTGATCTTAGAAGACAAGTTGCTGAATTATTTATAGTTAGAGCAAGTGGATTTAATCTTGATTCGCAACGTTTATATCCTAACTTAGAAGAATCTAATTCAAATCTAAAGAGACTTTTAGAGCAAGGTGTTGGTGGAGTTATTTTGTTAGGAGGAACATTAAAAGAATTAGAAATTCGTTGCAATGTATTAAAAAAATGGTCTGGTAAACCTCTTCTCTTATGTGCTGATATTGAGGAAGGTGTTGGTCAAAGATTTTATGGAGGAACAAAGTTTATTCCTCCAATGGGTATCGCTCAGATTTATAAAAAAGATTATAATTTAGCTATTTCTATTGCTGAGAAGATAGGGTATTTTACTGGTAAAGAAGCAAAAAATATTGGTTTAAATTGGCTATTAGCCCCAGTCTGTGATATCAATAACAATTCAAATAACCCAGTTATAAATCTAAGAGCTTGGGGAGAAGAACCTGAAACAGTAAAAAGTTTAACTTGTGCTTTTCAGCGGGGTGTTTCTAGATCAAAAATGCTGACTTGTGCGAAACATTTTCCTGGACATGGAAATTCCGAAGTTGACTCTCACTTGGATTTGCCTGAGATACGTAACGACTTATCTGAGTTAGAGAAATTTGAGTTGATTCCATTTATTTCTTTAATCAATCAAGGAGTAAATAGTGTAATGATTGGACATTTACTTTTTTCAAAGATTGATCCTATTTATCCTGCAACACTTTCAAAAAGACTGGTTACTGATTTGTTACGTATCAAATTAAATTACGATGGTTTAGTTGTCAGCGATGCATTAGTTATGAATGCAATATCTAATAAATATGGCAGTGGTGAGTCTGCAGTCAAAGCATTTGATGCAGGAATTGATTTGATTATGATGCCAAAAGATATTGATGAGGCAATTAATTCTCTTACTGATGCTTTTTATTCTGAAAAAATTTCTTTAAAAAGGTTACAGATATCTAGAGAAAGAAGAAAAAAACAACTTGATTTAATTAGCAATGAAAATGATTTAAAAAAAGAAGAATTGAGAAATGAAACTATTAAGAATAAGTTGTCATTAGATGCCTATAGATTTAGTAAATTTGTAATAAAAAATTCTATCTTTGTCAGGAAAGAAAGTAGTGTAAAATCTGAATTTAATGATATCAATCTTATACAAATTTATGATTTTGATCAGGTATCTAATAAATTTTTTCCTGCATTAGATTTACCTAAGGCAGTAGGTTTTGAAAATTTAATCATACATCCTCTTGGCATCAGTCCATGGCAAAAAGATAATAAAAAATCTTTAGATTTGGGACGATTTGGTAATAGTAAAATTCTTATTCAGCTTTTTGTAAGAGGTAAACCATTTATCGGATTAGATTATGATAATTATCATTGGATAGAAGCACTAAAAAGTTTAGAATTTGAGGAAAGATTATCAGGAATCATTATATATGGATGTCCATATTTATATGAAAAAATAAAGCAAACTATTCATGAGTCTATTCCTTTAGCTTATAGCCCTAGTCAAATAGAGGAAGCACAAAATCAAATTTTAAGTCGTATTTTGCAATCAAAAATAGTTCAAAAGGAAATTGATAAAAAATTAAGTAAAGAATTTACTGATTGAAAATTGTTTAATTGAGAATTTGGTATTCAAGAAAAACCTTATTGTTATTTAAATAACTGCATATTATTCTTTAGACTTCTTAGAAAGAAGCATACAGAAATGACTTTAACCGACAAGAAGATAATTATTACTCGTGCCCTAGAACAGACTTCAGAGGCTCGTGAGATCTTTCTAAAAAATGGAGCTGAGGTATTCGATCTTCCTTCATTAGTGATTGGTCCCCCAGATGACTGGGAGCCTCTTGATGGTGCCTTAAAGGAAATTACTACCTTTGACTGGATCATCTTTTCTAGTGCAAATGGTGTTAGAAATGTTGATGACAGAATGAAAGAAATTGGCTTATCTTTGTCGAAAATTTCTGAGAATATTCAAATTGCAGCTGTAGGAAGAAAAACAGCCTCTTTGTTAGAAGATATGGATGTAAAGGTTAGTTTTGTTCCTCCTAGTTTTGTTGCAGATAGCTTGGTTGAATATTTTCCTCAGAATCAAAAAGGTTTAAAATTATTTATTCCCAGAGTACAAACCGGCGGCAGATCAATATTATCTGACTCTTTCAAATTAAAAGGAGCAGAGGTTACGGAAGTAGCTGCTTATGAATCTTCTTGTCCTAAAGATATTCCTCAAAAGACTAAAGATGCTTTAAATAGTGGACAAATAGATATTATTGCTTTTACTAGTAGTAAAACAGTAATAAATACTGTCAGCTTATTTAATAAATATTTAGGTAAAAATTGGTTTAAATTGATTGAAAAGATTAAACTTGTTTCGATTGGACCTCAAACAACTATTAGCTGTAAAAACCATATTAGAAAACCTGATAAAGAGGCAGCCTTGCATGATTTGGAAGGATTATTAAAAGCTTGTTTAGAACTCAATTTTAATTGAATTTAGGCTGATTTTTCGACGAGTTCTTTAAACCCGTCAAGATTTTTTTGTAATTCTTTTGTGACCATCCCTCCAAGAATATTTGCTTTCATTAGATTCGCTAAAACTTTAGGCAATTCATAAGATATTTTTAATTTAACCACAGTTTTAGAGCTCTCTTCATTATAGAACCGTACTGAACCTTTAGTAGGTAAACCACCAACTGATTTCCATTCCAATTTCTCTGCTTCTACTCTTTCTGTGATTTGAGCTTTCCATTTGAAACGAAAGCCATTAGCTGCCAGTGTCCACTCTGTTAAATCAGGAAGTGTCGAGGTTTTTTGATCGACTGCCTTAACCGACTCAATCCAAGTCATCCACAAAGGCATTGAATCTAAATCACTCCAAAACTTCCAAACAAGTTCAACTGGAGCATGAATTTCACTTATCACTGTGTGATCAAGCCACTTTCCCATTTCTTAAGCAACCGAAGAATTTTTTGCTAGTGAAACAGACTTTGAGAGCATTGCTGAAGCAGCAAGATGTCCGCTCATTGTTGCTCCTTCCATAGAGTCAATGTAGTCCTGTTTTGTGTAACTGCCTGCTAAGAAGAAATTACTAAAAGAAGTTTTTTGAGCTGGTCTATATGGCTCCATTCCAGGAGCCTCCCTGTAGAGAGAATGAGAAACCTTGACAACATTGCTCCACAAAAGCTTTAAACCTCTTGAAGAAGGGAAAAGGGTCCGGACCTGTAAATCAGTATGTTTTACAATTTCATCAGAGGACTTGGTGATCCATGGATCTCCAGGGGTTAAAACGCATTGCAGTAAAGAGCCCTGACCTTCTTTTTTATAGTCTTCTGGGCTTGATAAAGCTAAATCTGCAAAACAACTAAAATCAGCATCGGCTGTGTATAACAAGTTGTCTAAACCAGATGGACTTTTCAGGTTTTTTTGAGCTTGTTTATTCTTGATCTCCGTTACCCAGCCATCGTATCTAAGTTGTACAGTCGCGACTGGTACAGCATCAAGCTTGAAAAGTAAGTCGAACTCTTTAAAACATCTCCATGATCTAGGAATTATTCTTTTTATACCAGACACATCGCAAGCAGCTAGATATTTGTCTGCTTGAATTTTTTTTTCACCCTCGGGAGTTTGAAGAGTTATTCCGGTAACAGATGGATGATCAGAATCCTCTGAATGAATTTCTTTAACAATATTTTCTAAGTGAAGTCTTCCTCCTCTTTGTTCAATGTAATCGAGTATTGGCTTGGTTAGCCATTTGTGAGGTGATCCCTTCAATAAGTTGAGCTTAGATGCCTCTGTCTTAGAAGCGAACATCATAAAGATGGTAAGCATGCATCTTGCAGAAATGGCTTCACAATCAATGAATCCCAGCGCATATGCAATTGGATTCCACATTCTTTTGATACTATTTATGCTTCCTCCATGGTTCATAAACCATTGTTGAAAGCTTATAGAATCTAGTGCTCGTATTGTTTTCATCGCACCCTCGTAGTCAATCAGCCCTCTTACTATCGGACTTGTTCCAAGGGCAAGAGCATTCCTTAGTTTGTCAATCCAATTTAATTGAGGTGTAGTGAAGAAGGCTTTTAAGCCGTTAAAAGGAGCTCCAGCAAAAAATCTAAAATCAAGTGATTTAATGTCACCGCCCTTATTTACAAAAAGGTGAGTGTGGTCTTTTGGTAAAAGATTTTCAAATGCGCCAACTTTTCTCATTAATTCAAATAGATTTGCATAGTTGAAAAAGAAGACATGCAAACCCATCTCTATGTGATTGCCATCGGCATCTTCCCAGCTTCCAACTTTGCCTCCCATAAAAGGTTTTGCTTCGTATAGGTCGACTTCATGTCCTTCATCAACAAGGTCAACTGCAGCAGTCAATCCTGCTAAACCTGCACCTATTATCGCTATTTTCACTCGTTTAATTAGATGGATATACTAACTCTATGAATAAAAACTCTTTTTTGGCACTTTTAAAATCGAATATAATTAATAGAGTGTTATTAAAGTTCAGAAAAAAACAATGAGTGAATCAAACGCACCGCCCACAACACATAAAGCTCAAGGTGGCAAAGGAGTTCTTATTACCACTCCTGCCTTGGATCAGTTGTCTAGACTTTGCAAAGATCAAGGATCAGGGAAATTATTGAGAGTAGGTGTACGTTCGGGAGGATGCAGTGGTATGAGTTACACAATGGACTTTGTATCTGATGATGATATTCAAAAAGATGATGAAGTCTATGAATATTTAGTAGGCACAAGTTCTTTTAAAGTGATTTGTGATCCAAAGAGTCTTTTGTATATATATGGTATGCAGTTAGATTTCAGTACAGATTTAATTGGTGGAGGTTTTAACTTTACTAATCCCAATGCATCACAAACTTGTGGCTGTGGAAGTTCCTTTGCAGTTTAAATTTAATTAGTAAGTATTCAGTTGCAGCAGTGGTTTTCATAAGTTAGAATGGATTTAATTCTAACTCTTGTTCTAACTTTCCCATGCCAAAGCTACTGGAAAAGTTCAAAGTATTAGGTGGTAGAGCTGAGGTATTAAGATACGAGAACCTTCCTAATAGTTGGTATTATCGAGAGAAAATACCAGATGAGAAGGCATATCGTACAAGAAAAATATCTAATGTAAGCAATAAAGAAGAAGCTGAAGATGCTGCCATACTGATCTATGCAGAGCTAAGTTCTCAACATGTTAAACCCAAAGAAAAGAGAATAAAAAGAACTGAAAAGATAAAAGATACGGCTAATCAATCCTTACCTGTTCCTTCTCCTCGTCTTAGTGCGAATGCTGCAGATCATGGGAGTGGTAGAGGTGGTGCTTATTTATTAACTGATCGAAGCAAACCAGAGCGATCAGGTAAGTTTATTAATCGAAAACGTAGAGGTGTTCCCATTGATCAGGCTATTGATGATTATATTGAGAAATTGAGAGATAGAGTCGAAGCGAATGAGCTTGGCGAGTTAACTTTTAGAGACTTAATGCAAACTTATATTGTACATTTAAAGCCCTATTGTTTCCTTGAGGGTATTAAATCAACAGCAGATATTAACCTTGAAAGCTTTCACAACTATCTTCTCTATCGTAAGGGTTGCTCGAAGCTGACAAAAAACAAAGAAGCCAGACAGATTAAGGGATTTGTTGATAATTACTTATCACCTAAGAAACTAATTGATGTGGATGTAGCAACAAGTAAGAAGCTCATCCCACTATCAAAAGTTAAGCAAGAAGATCTTGATGCTAACCCTGCGATCAATGAAGAGGATTGGACAAAGATCAACAGTTGGATTAGAAATGTCTACGTTAAAAATACAGATAGTAATCTCAGATCAAGCGTTCATTATTGGAGATATCTTTTCTGGCACTTCACATTGATCATGAAGAACAGTGGAGCTAGGCCAAATGAATTATTAAACCTACGTTGGAAAGATATTCAGATTGAATATGTAGTTAGGATTAGTCAATCTAAGAAGGAACAAGAGATTGAAGAGTTAGAAGCAGAAGGCATTGATGTGCTTGGAGAGGATGAAGATTTTGATGCTAATGCTTGGGCTGTTAATCCAGAAGCATTTGGTAGAGAGGAAAGACTAATTGCACATATCTTCATTAAGTCTTCCAAGACAGGTAAAACAAGAGAGGTTCCAACTAATTTAGGTAAAGCTTTCAAGCGATTTAAAGAGTATCAAGAATTATATATCAAAGAAAATAAATTAGATATAGAAATCACTCCTACTACTTTAATCTTTGGTAATCCACATAAATACTATTCAAAATATACATATCCAAACTTCACATCTTCTTGGCATAAGTGTATGCAAGAACTAAGTGGACAACTCAAGGGTCATAAGTTTAGTGATAGACCCTACACGATCTATTCTATGAGATCAACTTTTGTCGAAGCGGGATTACTTAAGGGTATGGATGTATTCCTATTGAGTCGTATTTGTGGTCATTCAGTTGATATGTTGCAGAGACATTATGAACGGATTGATGTGAAAGAAAGAGCCGAAGAAATAACGAAGATCAGCTATGGAAGTAAGAAAAAGAAGATCAATGAAATAGATTTATTCAGTAACTAATTCTTTTCTAACTCGATAAACAGATACTCCCAAACGATCTGAAATTGATCTATTAGAGTTACCTTCATGACGTAATCGAAAGATAGATTCACGTTCAGATTCACAGAACCGAACAACGATAATGAAAGGCACAAGCAGTACGACGACTACCCATACCGCAAGGCATGTGTAAGACATTTGATTTGATGAGTGTGTTAAATGCTTTTGTTGTCGGTTCTTGACGAGATAAACCAACTAACAGCTAAAAAAATCATAACTTGTAGATATATGCACAGAAAGCTCTCTAAAACAATTAACCCATTACAACAACACTTCCACATCAAACAACTAAATGGTCACTACATCACAAGTATCTAAGCACATAAGCTACACAGTCAACGCACGTCTAGACAACAGTGCTTATACATCCATGATATCCCTCATGAATTTGCAGGTTATCCAGATGTTTCCTCATTCTTCAGAGAAGCAGTCTTAGTCAAATGTAAATACCTTGCGAATGAAGTAGCAGTAATGATGTAAGACAGAGTATTAGACAACAAACATTCAAACTACAGACCGATTGAATACCTATCTAAGTAATTATCTGACTTACAAATTATTTAATTTATTAAACCAGTAGTCAACATCGAACTTATCTTGATCTACTGAATCATATAGAAACTCAGAAGTATTAGCTAATACTTTTGCAACCTCTACTCGAACAACAGGGAAATTCAGACTAACCAATATCAAGACTAGGAGAGTTAAATTACCCCAGACAAAACCTCTCATCGTTATCTAAATAAATATCTTGATATTATCAATTAAAAATTAATTAACAACAAACGATAACTAACTAAACAACTATGAGAAGGTAGAATCATTATCCACTACCTATCAAGGTATCTAGTCGAATAACAATCAATGAAGAAGAAAGGAACAAACTGATCACTACTTACAATCAACAATAGAGAATTAAAATCATGTCTAGAACTTAGGCATCTTGAAGGCATATTTTTCGTCTACTTTATTTGTTTCTTTTTTTTCTTGTGTTCCCCATTCTTTATATTTTATAACTGGAGAATTCTTCAGGGTTTTCTTTATGGTACTTAAACTATTAGCTATGTATAAAAGAAGAATTACTATGATTGATAATAAAAAAGTTATCATCAGTTAAGGCGTATACTTGTTCCATATTAGTTAATATTTAAGATAATTATCTATATATTAAAATATATTATTTCTAATTAAAATCTTTCATGCTAACCCTAAGACCAATTAACTAATGTCATAAAACTTTGTAGATCTATATAAGTTTAGATTGAAATAATTTTATAATTGTTTCCTCCAATAATAAAAGACTAGAAATGCATAGTTTAATTTGCTTGAGACGATAGCAAGTATGCTCCCTGCAGGTATGTTAAACGATATTAGTTAGTTTTTTTAGTGTCTTTTGTTGATAATCTAAGCTAACCAACTACAGAGCAACGGCAAACTAGAAGGATACTAACTGATTTTTATTATTGGAAGATACATAAGACCAAGCAGGAGCCAGAATGTGTGGGTGGCACGTAATCTGACAAGGTTCGAATCCTAGTATGGTCGTTTTATTTTGCACCAAAGCAATGATTGTAAGCTAGCTTATATTTATCTCTTTTAGCTTTTAGCTTTTCTAGTTTTTTAATTGTATAACATTCTTTCTTTGAGATGCCTACTTCTTTTGACTTGTAACCATTTTCACTCCTAGCCATGTGAACCCAATCAACTGCATTAACATTTGTAGGTGCTACCAAAGCAGCAAGGAGCGGAAGAATAAAGTATCTCATTATTACCTGTACTTGTATATATACAATCTAGCTTCTGAGCTATCTGGTCTAGGTGCTGGTTCATACTTCTCCATCAACCTGTTAGTAATGTCAAAGTCAAATGAACGGAATGATTCAAGTTCATTGTTGATTACCTGAAGAAGGTCCGATGAAGTGGTTGGTGTTTTCATTACTTAACGAACTCCTTAGCTTTAGATAGTTTGTCTTTAAGATCCGCGTTCTCTTTTTTGAGCTTTATGTTCTCCATAACTAAAGAAGTGAAGGATGATAGTTTTTCTTCGTCAGTCTTTTTGCTTGCAACCACCTCGGCTTGAGCTAGCAGATCATTGGTTGATTTCTTTGCCGCTTTCTTTCTGAGTAGCTTATTTAAATCTCCTTCAGAGAATCCCTTGCCTTCTTGAATGGCGCTAATAGCCTTTACCCTTTGCCCTGAGTCTGCGCTTCCAATCTTTGCCAGTGTCCTAGCTGATACCTGAGACAAAGCGTCTTGAGGTATGTCCGTATTTGACAGCCATGTCTCATAAGCAGTAGCCAGATCTCTTGCATTTCTGCCACTCATAGAAAGAACACCTGAGTCAGTGAGTGCTTTCCAATTCTTATTCTTAACGTCCTTCTTGATATCTACCAATGCTCTGGCTGCTGCGTAAATAGCGTTTCCTGCCGTCCCTAGGGCTTCGTTGCAGTCAATGACCTTGCTCTTTACGTACCGGACCTGAGAAGCAGCCAAGCCCTTTACGGACTCATCATTCAGATCAACTGCTTCAAGCTCGTCTATTGAGTAATCTCCAATACTTGCTGGCTCTATGGTTGATGTGGTCAATACATTAAGTCGAATAGAGTCAAGTTACCAACTGTTTCCGAGCTCGTCCATAGGAATACAAATGTATTAGTATGTTAGATCTTTTTATGGGTATCTTTTTGTTCCTTATCTCAGGAGAGGCATTGTTAATAACTCGTCAACGCAAACTCCCTCATTCAACCATTCTCTTAACTCTTGTCCTATTGCTTTTTGGTCTTTAATGCTTAGTCCTTCAGATCTTTCCATAACTACTGACATTGAATCAGAGATAAGGTCCTCCATTTCTGGGAACTTAATATTCAATAACCTGAATCTTATAACCCTCCAATAGTACACGATGATTTTTAAGTCCGTTAATTGGGTGCTGATACTGCCATAATCCTGAGCCTTTAGATTTTGAAAAAAATTTCAGAAGGCGTATAACGTATACAATAAGGATTAAAATACCCCTCCATACCCCTTTTCATTCTCCTCTTTCTATTTTGAGATTTGCTTATTTGTGTCCAGTTTTCTGTCCAAATTGTTGTTTTTAAGATCTCCATTATTCAATCCTAATTTAAGCACATATTCTGCCACTGGCTTTTTAGTGACTTTCATAACTGTTCATAGAGCAGTTATGCATGTTTTTGGGAATAAAATCTAGTTTTTATATGTTTTATATTTGAAAAATGATAATCATTTCAATTTAAAGAATTTTTGACTTAAGGAAAGAGAAGGAGTCATGGCTCTACCCACCCCCTTCTCAATCCTTGCTAGCTAGCATATTTATTGTGCAACACAAGTGTATCAATCGCGACCTCTTTTGCGTTGTTACAAATATGCCTCTCAATAAGCCGCCACAGTTGAGAACTATGCTCTCCCGTCTTGAGCGATCTGTTAGAATGTCTTCAGATTCTAAACAAAGTTTATTCTAACTTGTTTAGATCTAACCTCTATATTATCTTAAAAATACAGCTATAGAATTAAACCTTATAGTTTAAATTTAACTAAAAGAATTTTTAAATAACAATGTATAAATCAGAGGAAAGCCTTTTTGAAGCAGCCCTAAATCGATATAAGGCTGGTTTACCAGCAGATGAATTGATTGAAGATTTTCAGAAAATAGCGTCTACTACTCCAAATAATGCTGCTGCATGGACATGCTTGTCTTGGTTGCAATTGTTATGTGACTCCCCTCAGGAAGCCTTGCGCTCTGCACGGTATGCAGTGAAACTTAACGGTCAAGATCCGCAGTCAAGGATAAATTTGAGTCTTGCCTTGTTAGAGACTAATTCTAAGGGAGTTAGAGATCATATTGATTATGTAAAAAGAGCTATGCTCGTTCTTCCTGAATTAGAAAAAGAATTAAAAGAATCATTTGAAGATGGTCTTTCACGAAAACCTAATTGGAAAACGTTACTTAAAATAAAAAATTGGTTAGACCTTTGATTTCCAGTTAGATTTCAATAAAAATTTTAATCTAATATTGATTTGAAAGCCTCATTAATCATGGGGAAATTGAATTTAAATTTGAGTTTATTCAATCTTTGAGGTTGTACATTTTGTCCCTCTAAAACTACACGAGCTCCATCTCCTAAAATTAACTTCAATATCGTTCCAGGAACTGCGAGAAGACTTGGTCTACCGAGTACTTGACCAAGTGAATTAGAGAACTCACTCATTCGTACAGGATTTGGTGCAACCCCATTGACGACACCCGACCAAGCTGAATTTTTTACACTTTCGTTAATCAGGTTACAAAGATCTGTTCTGTGTATCCAGCTCATCCATTGTTTTCCATCTCCTATAGGACCTCCAAGACCAGCTCTGAAAATGGGAAGCATTTTCCCAAGTGCTCCGCCATCTTTAGCTAATACGATGCCAATTCTTACAATTAAAAGGCGAGTTGGTCTTGGTTTATTTTTTGCTCTAGATTCCCACTCTTTACAGAGATTTGCTAGAAAATCATCACCTTGAATATTCTCTTCAGTGAATTCAGTTTGAGGATTTGAACCATAAAAACCAATAGCTGAGGCATTAATAAGAACTTTTGGGGGTTTTCTTAGATTCCGAAGGTTATTAATCAGATTCTTTGTTGTCTCTATTCGACTATTTCTAATTTCTTTACAGTGATCGGTAGTCCATCTTTTTTCAGCAATAGGTTCGCCAGCGAGATTGATAACCCCTTCGCAGCTTTTAAGAGAGTTTTGAATTTCTTCTTTATCCCAAGACGAGGACTCAGATGGATTCATTTGAATGAAATTGATGTTTTGGTAATTAACTATGGTTTTAAGTTTTTCTTTTGATTGTCTCGATATGACTGTGAGGCTATGTCCTTCCTTGATGAGCAAAGGAATTAATTCTCTTCCGATAAAACCAGTACATCCAGTAAGTAGTAATTTCATGATTTCTCTAATCAGGTTTGATCAGCTTAGAGGGATTTTGATTAACTTATGGTGTTGATCCATCAAGAATACTTGCGTTATGAAATTCGCAATTAATTAATGACACGATTTCTACCATTTTGTTTTAACTGCTATTCTTCATTTAAATATTTGAATTAAGTCATTAGTCTTTTTTTTTAATTATTGAAAATGTCTGAACAAACCGGAAAATTAGATGATTCCCAATCACCTCCAAAGGTACAAAAGAAACTCAGAAAAGGAGATCTTGTAAAAGTTGATCGTGAAAAATATTCTAATAGCTTAGAATCCAAGGCAAGCGACAGTAATCTACCTGAATATATTTTTCAAGGGCCTGGAGAAGTATTATTGATTAAAGGTGATTACTGTCAAGTTAGATGGAGAAGGCCAGTCCCTGATGTTTGGATTAATTCTGACCATATAGTCTCATATTAATATATAATAAAAATTGAAATTATAAGATAAGCCATTCTTTTTTATTGCTCTGTAAAAATTTTCTTTTTTTCTTAGCAAGAGCAATCATTGCCTTTCCATCATACAGATAATTGTCAACGTAACCCATTGTATAAAGGTCTAATTCATTAATACCATCCTCAACATGTGATAAGCAATGATATAGATCCAAGCTGAAATCTCTTATGATTGAGGGACATGCAAAGGATGTATAAATTTTTTTAATCTTAGTTATTTTATTTTTACTTTGCTCTAGATATAGGCAGAAAGAATCCATTAAGATTTCATCATAAGGATCAGCTGATAAATCTCTTATTTTTGAATTTAAAGGATTAATTATTTGTCCTAATAATTTATCAATAGGGAGGTATATACTCTGGAACCATTTTTTTAAATCTTCAGGTTTAGAATGACTATTAGTTTCTCTTTTGTATTCATCCTTATTATAAAGTTTTGAATTATTAACTCTATTTAAATTGAGATCTTTATGTTTTTTCTTTAATATTTCCCATGCTGAGTTTACTTCGAGCATTACGGCTGAATCTCCTCCTTTGTCTGGGTGATGTATTTTTACAAGTTTTCTGTATGCTTTTTTAATATCTTCTAGTTTTGCGCTGGGATGAACTTTCAATATTTGATATGGGTCTTTGCTCATTGTTGAAAGATTATTTCTTTTTAGAGATACTCATTCCCTTTTACTGGCTTTGCGGGGATGGAAGTAAACATAGTTGTTGATAGATATCTTTCACCGAAACTAGGCAGAATAACAACTAAGCGTTTATTCGCAAACTCAGGTTGATTTCCTACTTTTAAAGCAGCGGCTACTGCAGCACCACTGCTTACACCACTGAGCAATCCCTCTTCTTTGGCAAGTCTTCTGCCAATCTCCATTGCTTCATTATCATTGATTCTTATGACTTCATCAATTTGATTCATATCTAATACATTAGGAATGAAACCAGCACCAATGCCTTGTATTGCATGAGATCCAGGACTCCCCCCTGACAGAACAGGGCTTGATGAAGGTTCTACTGCAAAAACCTTGATTTTTGGATTTTTTTGTTTTAAGAATCTGGCACAACCTGTGATTGTGCCTCCTGTTCCTACTCCAGCAATTAATGCATCAAGTTTGCCTTCGCAATCTTCCCAAATTTCTTCAGCGGTTGTTTTTTCATGAATTTCAGGATTGGATAAATTATCGAATTGCTGAAGCAAATATGCATTAGGTACAGAAGCTACCAATTCCGTTGCTAGCTGAATAGCGCCTTGGATTCCCTCTTTGCCAGGAGTTAGTTGAAGCTCTGCTCCAAATGCTCTTAACATTGAGCGTCGCTCAGTACTCATTGTGTCAGGCATTGTAAGTATGAGCCGATAACCTTTTGCTGCCGCAACCATCGCTAATGCAATTCCTGTGTTTCCGCTAGTTGGTTCAACTAGAACAGTATGTCCAGGTTTGATGGTGCCCTCTTTTTCTGCTGATTTCACCATTGCGCCAGCTATGCGGTCTTTTACGGATGCTGTGGGGTTGAAACTTTCTAATTTGGCTATAATTTCTGCTCTACAATTAAATTCATTAGGTAATCGATTCAGTTTGACCAAAGGTGTTTGGCCAACTAAATAAGTTATGTCATTAGCTATTGGCATGGTCTTATTTTAAAAACTAAAATCACTTCTAGGCAAAAATTATTTAAGAATTCAATTCTTCCTTAATAATGCTTGAAGATTCTGTCTCCAAAAAACCTTTTTGACCTGTTAGAGATTTCAACAGATTTAATAATCTTGCATATTGACTGAGATCATTTAATTAATCTAGCGCTTCAATTTTATAGTTTTTTCTTTTTTGGATTATAGCTTGTGTGATTGCATTTCTATATATTAGAGAGTGGTCTATAAGACATTTGAATTATGCACTTTGACAAGAGTTTATAAATCGATAAATCAGTATTAGATTAAAATAGATGTTTAAAGTTAATAATTAGTTATTGATATCTACTAAAAAGCTCAACAGAATATAAAAAAGAGTTTTTTATTTGTAATGAGTTTGGATTACGTAGATTCTAAGAAGGTGTCAAAACAGATTAAGACTCCTTGGGGAATAATAATCCCACAAGTTGAATTATTCCCAGTTGTCTACATATTAATTCTCTATGGATTAATTTATTTTCTACCTCTAAATATCTTTGATCAGTGGAGTACAGGAGAGGATGGACCAGTGGAATGGATACAATTTATTGGTTATTTTTCTGCATTTGTTTGTTCTTGCATTGTAACTTGGCATCGCCGTAAGTTGTATAAACAATGCTTTTTTTGGTTATTACTTACAATTTTTTGCTTTTATATTGCGGGTGAAGAGATTAGCTGGGCAGAAAGAATTACAAAAATAGGAATTGAATCTGTTCGTCAAATTAATGCACAGGGTGAAACTAATCTTCATAATATACCAATTTTTCAAAATTACTTACATTTCTCATTTATTCTCTCAGGCCTTTTTTTTGGTTGGATTGGATGGAAAAATTGGCCAAAAATAGAAGCTTTCCCAGGAAGAAATCTTAGCTTATATTTTTTATTTGTTTCTCTTTTCTATACTTATTTTGATCTTTCTTGGATAACACTTGGAGAAAGGATACGTAATGATCAAGAAGCAATTGAAGTCTTAATGGCTATAGGATTATTTCGTCATTGCAGCTTTTATGCTTTAAAAGTTTTTTCTAAAAAGGACAGTAAATATGTATATTTTAAAGATAATCATTAATTTTCTTTATAGCCTTTGGAAGGCTTTTTCTTACACCTACTGGGCCTCTAATATCAAAACATAAACTTCTTCCCAAATCACGAAAAGCTTCCAATAAAGTTAATTCGATTTTATCTATTTTATTTAAATCAGGAACATCTGCTACTCTTGCAGTTTTACAAGTATTCCAATCTGCAAATAATACAAAGCTTCTATAAACGGAAGCCCAACTACCTTTGCCATATAATTCTTCTAATTTTTTGAACCAGATATTTGCTTCATGAGGTTTATTTTGTAGTATGGAAATTAACGCTAGACTCCATAATGATTTCTTATCATATTTATTAATCTCAAGTATATTTTTTGATCGATTAATAACTCTTGACTGATAGCTAAATAAAGGATCTAATAAGTGCCATTTTTCTATTAAATCAAATGTATTAATTATCCCTTTGGGACCTGTTTCTAATGATTTTGCGAGATTAATAAATGATTCATCAAAAGAAATAGTTTTATTAGCAGAGTCTTTTCGTTCCCATAATTCAATTTTTCTATTTTTGCTCCAAGACCAATTTCTAATCATCATAAAACGTTTATCTTGACGAACAAGACGGCTTAAAGCTTTTGCTGAGTCCCTAGTTGTTCCTTGATCGCCTGTTGCTAGCAACCAATATTGTGTACTTTGAAGAGCTAATTCTTCATTACCTGATTTTCTCCCAAGACGCCTCGAAGATATATTTCCACCATTCAAACGACCAAGATAGGTAAGAGTATTTTCATTTAATTCAGGAGTACTAGCAGTTAAAAAGAGTGTGGTTGGATCATTACCAACTATCTCTTTTAGAGAAAAAATAACTTCTTGAGCAGGGGAAGATGGAGCAATTTTAATTGTTGAAAAAAGTTCTTTTTTAATACTAATCTCACTCATTATGAAGCCTATAAAGAAAACAGTAGATTGCAAGAAATTCCAGTTTTTTTTATTAATTGATTCGGCTATTTTAATCCAGCCTTGGGCTAAAATTATAGATATTAAAGGTAAAATAGGAGCTATATAGCGACCATCTTTGTTTGGGCTAAGTGAAATAAAAAACCATCCGCTTATTAAGCACCAAATTAACCAAAGCCAAGAGTTGCTAGGATTATTAGTTTTCCTATTTAAATCATGAAAACAAATAATCTGATTACGCTTCTTCCATCCAATGAGTAACAAACCAGCAATACCTCCAATAAATGGAATGTTGCTGAATTGATCTAATAATAATCGTGGATACCAAATAAAACTTTCAGGATCTAAAGGTCCTGGGTCTCCTTCTTTTGCACCAGAAATAATTACTGCACGATTTGTTCCACTAATAATAGAAATCCAATTTTGATGAAACCAAGGGAAAATAATTGCAAGAATTACAAGTAATGATGTAATAATCTGAACACGTCTGGCTTTCTCTCGAAATCCGATTAAAAACACCCAAATTGTTGGTGGTGCAAGAAAAAGTAAAGCACTTTGTTTGATTAATAAAGATGAACTTATTGCAAGTGCAGTGAAAATAGCTTGATGGAACTTTCCACCACCATCTACTCTCTTGAGTCTCCAATGACCAAGAAGCCATAGTGAAAGAATAGTAGTAGCAGCAAGAGGAAGATCTAAAGTGAAATTTAGACGAAGAGAAATAATTGCAGGTGCAATACTTATAATTGATGCTGAGATAAGGCCAAGAAGTCTGCCTCCTAGATCTTTCCCCCAGTAAGCAATAGTTATCAAGAGAAGACCATGCCATAAGCTCATAACTCTCAAAGCTGAGTCAGAATCTTCTCCAGAAAAAGACATGAATGTCCCACTAATAATTGGAGATAATGGAGGCATTTTTGGCGAAAGTTCTAGCAATGAATGCCATCCTTCCCATTTCCCACTTTCTAAGAATCCAAGTGCTCGTCCATGATCAATTGCATTAGTTAAATATTCAGCTTGATCCCAAGAGGGTAGACCTTTGTCTAGCGTCAGCCATATATGGTCAAAAGAAATACTTAATAGCCAAATTATGCTAATTAGAAGCCATCCTTTTAATCCATAGGATTTTTTATACATTTTAATTTCTATATTCCTCTAATAAAAAATTTATTTGATGAATCATTAGCTTTTTTATATTATTATGAGCTTTTAAATCAAAATGCAATTAATTTTTTGATCTGAGACTTTTCATAGAAGCTGTCCACCAAAAATTCATCCAGCATACTATACCTATGAATTTAAAACCTTCTTCAAATAGTTGAAGATTGATATAGTTTTCTGGAAATATTCCTTGAATTATTTTATCAAATGCAACAGATAAGGCAAGAAAAACAACTGAAACTATGAAGGGTAAAAAGTCAATATCTAGAATTACTTTTCTAAATTTAATTAATATATATATTCCTAAGATGGAATATGTTACATACAAAAAATCAGGTCCTATGTATTTATCGTGAAGCAAGAAAAAGTCATCAATACATAGTAGAAAAGAGAGTATTCCACCTAGGAATAAGAAATCAGATTTTTCTCGTTTTTGAATAAGACCAGAAAGCGAACTAAATAAAGCAATTGATGCAGATACTGACCACATTAAAATTCCTAAATTGGAAATTAATCCTACCCAAATTGGATATCCACATGTTTGAGCCAGGTCACGGATAACTAATATTGATTTAATTCCAAATGAATTGGATAAACCTAAAAGTGATAAGTATATGAATAAAGGAGCTATGATTGATGAAGATAAAAAAACAAGACTGCTTTTTTTCATTTGTCTTTAGTATATTTCTTATAATAACTCTATATTGAATCATTTTAAATAACTAAATCAATAAAAGTTTTGGAAAGTAAAATTCTTTCGAAGTATTTTGAGAATTTAATAATGTTAAAAATATAAAATACGAAATAATTTTTAAAGTTAATTAGTTCGTATTTTATTTGTATAATTAATAGAAAAGTAAATAATCTTTAGTTTGAAATAAATTTTTAAGTATTATTTTTAACATATTATTCACTAAATTTCATTTTATTTGCAACAATTAATATGTTCTTAGATTTTTTAAAGTGTATTGTATTGAGCTTACGATTAAATTGAGTCCTATGCCTTTGGTAGTACAGAGAAAAGAGCATGAAGATGCTAAGAGGCTTTACTCTGAAATAATAGATACTATAAAAAACGGTAATCAAAGTCTACTAGAATTGTCTTGTGAAAAAGTTGAAGATAAAAGAATTACTGTTCTTGTTAGCGAAATTACAGCTGTACAGATTTATGAAAAGACCGGCAGCAGCACTAGTAAACGGCCTGGATTTTCACTCCAGAATTGAGAAAAAATAGGAGTCATTCAATTTTGGAACCAACCTCTTGGACTGGCTATTTGGAATTTGATCAAGTCTCTTTTTCTTGGCCGAATGGAGTCAACGTCATTGATAAATGCTCGTTTTCAATTGTTAAACCCGGTTTGTGGATGCTGGTTGGTAAAAACGGAAGTGGTAAAAGTACCTTGTTTCGCTTGATCAATGGAGGAATACGTCCTAAAAGCGGGAAAATTTTCTGCTCTCTTAGACCATCCATGGTTTATCAAAATCCAGACCATCAATTGCTTATGCCAACATGTAAAAGTGAGTTAATGCTTAGCGTTCCTAAAACCATTCCCAAAAACAATCTATTGGACTTAATTCATTCCGCTCTTGAGAAAGTGGACTTGGGTGAAATGTTGGACAGGCCTATTCATACTTTAAGTGGTGGCCAAAAGCAGCGTTTAGCTCTTGCTGGAGCAATTGTTAGCAATTCAAATTTACTTTTACTTGATGAGCCCACAGCTCTATTGGACCCTCAAAGCCAAAATTCAGTTTTGAAAGTTATGCAAAAATTGACAAGTTCCTCTGTTGATCCAATTACAGCAATATGGGTTACTCATCGATTGGAAGAATTATACTTTTGTGATGGAGCGGCAATTGTCAAAAATGGAGCTATTAGCAATTGGAATTCTGGTTCAAAAGTGTTCCAAGAATTAAATTCACTTGCCCTTAGGTAGCTGGCAAGGGTAAGTTCTTAATGTTGTAATCCTCGGTAGCTCAGCGGTAGAGCGATCGGCTGTTAACCGATTGGTCGCAGGTTCGAATCCCGCCCGGGGAGTTTATTAGTTCAATCAGAATCAATCAAGAGAGTCCTTGAACGCTCTTTTTTTATTGGTATGATTGGTTTTTGGGTGTTTCTGATGCTTCAGAGGGTTTCAGTAATCTTCATAAGCAATTATTCAATCCTGAACAATTGCTGAATCATTATTTTAAAAATACTGAATAACTCTAGATATCTATGTTTTCTAGATGTACTATTAAAAGATAATTTTGTAGGTTTAACTTTAAATCAATGATTTAACTGATATATAAATTATGGATCGAAAAAAGATTTTCTTATTGATATCGTTTTTAATCGGAAGTTTTACGACAATTGGAAAAATTGAAGCAGGATTAAAAGATGAATATGAAAAAAATAGTGAGTGCAATTGGAAAACTGCTCAATTTCAGATAATTAAGAAAAACCCTTCTAATACTGAAGAAAGAATTTGTATTACCTCTGATAATAAGATTATAAGTATCGTAACTGGAACCTCTTGTGCTGCAGGGATTTGCTTGGATTATCCCGCTGAGGGACAATCTAGTTTATTAAAAGGAAAAATAGGCGAATCTGAGAGTTATACAGTTAATAATCGAACTTGGGAAAGAGAATATGCTTCCACTTCTAATTATCTTAGTGAATGGGATATTGAAGGCAATGATTTAATTTTATATAAATGTCCAACAGAACTCTTCAGTAAAAAATGTTCAGGACAAACAATCAGAAAAGTAATGGGAACTCATAGAACTAAAATAAGTAATGGAACAACTTATCTTTATTATCTCGATCTAATTCTTAATGCTGGTACAAAGGGTAAGTTTGAGGAGGGAATACTTTATGCCGGAAAATTATAGAGAATGATCAACTTCATCACTTTCATTCCACAGGATTATTTTACCGATCACTAATGAAATGGGAGTTAGGGAGGAAAGATAGTGCTTTCTCTGATATGAGAGAAGCATTGTCTTTAGTTCCCTCAGGTTCATCAGATGAAAAAAAGATTCAAAACTTCTACAAGGATGCTTGTTCATAAAGATTAGTGCTTATTTTTCTAAGATATTTAAGAGTTCAATCAAAAAATCTTGCAGATTGATAATTCATAACTGAACTAGTAAATAAGAGTTCTCCTTTGGTTTGATTTGGAAAATCCTTCCTTTAATCCTCCTGTCAAAATTCTGCTTGCTAATTGGGTTGAAGGGAGCAGAGTTGAGCATTCAGCGGTGCATCAATGATGCTTCTTTTTCCTTTTTCCTTCTATTACTGAACAATGAACTGACTTTTCCCCGAATATCGCCCCCCATAAGCAGTCACTACAAGTCAGGAAGAAACGATTCGACTCCTGCACGGGGAGTTTTAAAGGCAAATGTAAATTTGTTGATCCATCAGAATAGATTATCTGTTGACTTTTGAGTTTCAAAAAACTATTTCTTCGTTTAGAAGATTAAAATAAATCTTATAAAATTTTTGTTAGTTTTTTTATATAAGTTTTAGAATTCCTTAACAGTAAAGCCTTGGAATCGGAAGACTTTCTAAAGACAGTGTATCGATTTTTCGCCTTTTCAGAGCTGAAAAAGTAGTGGTACTAGTTGGTCTTATCGATTAGGTCATGGAAAACCAAATTCTTCGAATTCTGCAATAAAAACAAAATTTTGAGATAATCATATGAATCTTTAGTAGCTGCTCTGTTGCGGGTACTTTTAATTTGGAAATTATTAATGAAGCCTTGTATCTTACTCATTGAAGATGACCAAGACATGAGAGATCTGGTTGCAGGGCATCTTGAGCACACCGGTTTTGATGTCCAAAAAGCAGAGGATGGCATCAAGGGCCAAGCTTTAGCTCTGCAATATGCGCCTGATTTAATCCTTCTTGATTTAATGCTTCCTAAAGTTGATGGTTTAACTCTTTGTCAGCGCTTAAGAAGAGATGAGAGAACATCAGCAATCCCTATTCTCATGATTACTGCATTAGGTGGAATCAAAGATAAAGTTACGGGTTTTAATTCTGGTGCAGATGATTACATCACAAAACCATTTGATCTTGAGGAATTACAAGTAAGGATCAAGGCGTTGCTGAGAAGAACTAATCGTGCACCACTTGGAAGTAATAATCAGCAAGAAATACTCAATTACGGCCCTCTTACACTCGTTCCTGAAAGATTTGAGGCGATATGGTTCGAATCTCCAGTTCGTTTGACTCATTTAGAATTTGAATTGCTCCATTGCTTGATGCAAAGGCATGGACAGACAGTTGCACCCTCTTTAATTCTTAAAGAAGTTTGGGGTTACGAGCCTGATGATGATATTGAGACTATTAGGGTACATGTAAGACATTTAAGAACTAAGCTCGAACCTGACCCAAGAAAACCAAGATTCATCAAAACTGTTTATGGTGCAGGATATTGCTTGGAGTTACCAACAGGTGACAAAATAAGTGAGATTCAATCATTAATAACTCAAGCGAGAGAAACTAACTCTTTAAAAAATAATACCGATGAAAGAGTGATTGCTTAATCAAGCAAGTTTATTTCTAATAAAGTTACCTCCCAAGCAAGTCTAGGCTGCACAAATTTCAATAATTGTTTTCTAAGCTCTTCAAGTTGTATAACAATATTAGAATTTTTCTCTTTTATCCAAGCCCTATTTTGTAGAAAATTAATAAGCCATAGTTGTTGCTCTATGTTGAGTTCATCAGAGATTTCTTTCGCTAATTTTAATAACTCAATTGGATTATTTAATTGGATTTCTAACTTTTGTCTTAATGAAGTTGAAATTGATAACCAAAATTGAAGATTTACGATATAGCGACCAGGAGATCCATATGAAAAATCGATTAATTCTCTAATTTTTTCACGAGGAACATCATCTATTTTTTGAAAAACTTCTGTCTTTTCAATAATTTTGTTTACTTGATTATCATTCAGGCGAATAAATGGGACTATCTGACATCTTGATCGAATAGTTGATAATAATTTTTCTGGTCTTTGAGTGATAAGAATAAATAATCCTGTATATGTTTCTTCAAGAGTTTTTAATAATGCATTTGATGCAGATTCATTTATTCTTTCAATATCTTCAATTATTACTATGCTTCTTTCTGATTCAAATGGCTTTTTCCCTAGAAATTCTATTATTTCTTTGATTTGATTTAGCCTTATTTGCGGAGGAGATTTCATATTGATACCATCTAACTTTGCTTTTGTCTGAGAAATACTTTGACCTTGAACTATATAAGATGGCTCTACCCATAATAAGTCAGGATGATTATTGCTATTTATTTTTCTGTTTGTACTTTCTTTGTCCTGATTTTTGTCAAGAATAGCTTTAATAAAAATTTTAGCAGTTTTTTTTCTTCCAACTCCCTCTGGACCAGAAAATAAATAAGCATGAGAAATATGTTCTTTTGAAATAGCAGACTTTAAAATTTTAAGTGCTAAATCTTGCCCATATATATTTTTAAAATTGTCCATTTTATTTGTTTTTTAGTAATTTCTTTATCTCAGATTTAATCTCGGATATGATTTTTTCTTTAGCCTTAATAGCAGATATTTTTTTCCAGTTACTGTCCTCGGACAATGCTTGAAAGCCTAGAGAAACATTTGATAAAAACTCTCTACCTTCTTTTTCTATTCGATCATCTTTTCTATTAATTCTTCTTCTAATACTTTCTTCAATAGGTATGTCTAATAAAAATGTAATATCTGGAGCAATGCCCTGTGTGGCTATTGCTTCGAGATCTTTAATTAAATTGATATCTAAATTCCTTCCATAACCTTGATAAGCAAGTGTTGATCCACAAAATCTATCGCTTATTACCCAATCCCCTTTTTCTAAAGTTGGGCGAATAATTTCATTTACATGTTGTGATCTATCTGCGGCATAAAGCAAAAGCTCAGTAATAGAATCTGGGGGTGTTTCTCTGGAAGTATCTAGTAGAAGCGATCTTATTGATTTTCCTAACTTAGTCCCTCCTGGCTCTCTAGTGATGACTAATTTATTGTTTTCAGGTATGAGGTCGGTACCAATAAGCCATTTGGATAATTCATTGATTTGAGTGGTTTTACCCGAGCCATCAATACCCTCAAAAACAATAAACTTTCCTTTCATCTTGACTTCAAAGATAAAGCATTAAGTACAACACTTATAGAGCTCAAAGCCATAAGTAAAGCCGCTAAGGGAGGAGATAGTAATAAGCCAGAAGATGGTAAAAGTAATCCTGCAGCTACTGGTAAAGCAACTAAGTTGTATCCAAAGGCCCAAGCAAGATTTTGTTTTATTTTGACCATTGCTTGCTTTGATAGATTTAAAGCATTTGGAAGGGCTTCCAAGTTTTCTCCCAGCAGAACAAGATCAGCAGAATCTTGAGCGATTTGAGTTCCAGTTCCTATCGCTACGCCCAAGTCTGCAGCGGCAAGAGCTGGGGCATCATTAATTCCATCTCCTATCATCGCGACTAAACCATCATTTTTTAATAAGTTCAACTTATTAAGCTTGTCCGAGGGCAACATTTGCCATGTGATTTGTTTTGCACTAAACCCCAACTTTTCCCCTATGGATAAAACTGCTGAATCTCTATCGCCACTAAACAAACTTAATGAAAAACCTCTTGAGCGTAATTTATTAATTGAAAATAAAGCGTCTTTTCTTATTTGGTCATCAATCAAGAAAAACCCTAATAATTTGTTCTCCAAAGCAACTGCAACTATTGATTGAGCTTTTCTTTTAGAAAGCTTGAAATTATTTTCAATCATTTCATTCCATTCAATTCCTTCACTTTTTATCCATTCGGGAGTTCCGACTCTTATAAGTCCTTCTAAATTATTAATTTTGCCAGTTAAGCCTTTACCTGGATATGTAGTTGACTTTGACACTTTTTCTAGTTTGATTTCTTTTTTATTTGCTTCTTGAATAATTGCTTGGGCCAGCGGATGTCGACTTTCTTGTTCAATGCTTGCCGCCAATTTGAGCATGAAATTTCTTTCTAACTCATCGTAATTCCAGCACCCAACAACTAAAGGCCTTCCAATCGTGAGTGTACCTGTTTTATCAAAAATAATTTGGCTTATTTTTGATGCCATTTCTATGACATCTCCACCCTTGAACAGCCAACCTCGTTTAGCAGCTTCCCCAGAAGCAACTGTTATTACCGTTGGCGTCGCAAGTCCTAGTGCACATGGACAGGCGACAACTAAAACAGCTATTGATAATTGAAATGAAAGCCCAATTGGTGTTTGAGCTGTATTCATTAAATGATCATGCAAGTTATGGCTATGCATGAAACCTGTATTAGATGCCTCTAAAACTTCTGGCCATATCCTCGTCCCTATTTTCCACCAAAAAAGAAAAGTTACTAAAGCAAGAGTTGTTACCCCATAGCAAAACATACCTGCCACCTTGTCTGCTAATCCCTGAATTGGTGCTTTTCTAGCTTGGGCTTCTTCAACTAAGCTTATTATCTTAGCTATTGCTGTCTCAGATCCAATTTTTTGAACTTCTAAAGTAATTGTTGACTCTAAATTTAGGCTGCCAGAGGGAAGCTCGACGCCTGGTGTTGCTTCTAGAGGTAAAGATTCGCCAGTTAAGCTAGAAATATCTATTGCCGAATTTCCTTTTATAACTAAGCCATCTACTGGTACTCTATCCCCCGCTAATAATTGAATTTTTTCTCCAGGCCTTAGAGCACCTATTCTAATTTCACGAATTTCGTTGTTTTCTAAAATTAGATTTGCTGTTTCGGGTTGTAATTTTGCTAGTTCTTTTAATGCTGTGCCAGTGTTGACTCGTGCTCTTTCTTCTAAAAAACGTCCTAATAAAACAAAGCCAAGCAGCATGACCGGTTCATTGAAAAAACATGGCCAGCCAACGGTCGGCCAAATTAAAGCAATTATGCTTGCTATGTAAGCACTCATCACACCAAGACTGACTAAGGTGTCCATAGTCGGTGTAAAAATAATTGCTGACTTTAGCCCTGCATCTAGGATTGATTTACCTGGGCCGAGTAAAGCATATGTTGCGAGTGCAGCATGAAAAGGTAATGAACCAATAAGTGGAAAAGATATTTGTTGACCCTCTACTAAATGTCCCAAACCTGAAAGGATTAATAATGAAGTAGCGATTATTAGTTGTCGCCATTTATTCCATAAATTCTGATTTTCATTTCTCTCAAACTCGGTATTTTTTGAAATTGTTTGATTAGCTCTTTCCTTTGATGGAAAGCCCTTGGCTGTAAGAGTTTGTATTACATCGGCAAAAGAATTTTTAGGCTCTTTAATTTCTACAAAAGCCGTTTTTGTTACTAAATTAACGCTTGCATTATTTATGTTTGGGTGGCTTTTAAGTATTTTTTCAACTGCTTGTACACAACTTCCGCACTTCATTCCATCCACATCCAGCAGAATTGAATTTTTGCTTTGGGCAATCTTTTTATTGCTCAAGGGAATATAAATTTTGGATACTTATTCTAAATTTAATAAATTAAAAGCATGTTGCATTTATTTAATGATTTATTAATACATAAAAGTTAGTTTCATTGTTTCTATACATTTTTTTATTTTCAGACAGGATAGAATGATATGTATTGATATTTGTTCAATCGTGCCTAGAAGTCAAAACAAGGACAATTTTCTTGATAAGGCCTTCACGAAGATGGCTGAAGGAATAGTAAAAGTAATGCCAATCGACTCCAAGGAAAAAGAAGCCTATCTTTACTACAGAAAAGGTTTGGCAGCTCAAAATGATGGAGATTATTCAGAGGCTCTGGAGTATTACGAAGAGAGCTTAAAACTTGAGGACAACCAAGTTGATAGAGGAGAGACATTAAAAAATATGGCAATAATTTATATGAGTAATGGAGACGAAGAGAGAGCAATAAATACATATAAAAAAGCTTTGGGACAAAATCCTAAACAGCCATCTTGCTTGAAAAATATGGGATTAATTTATGAAAAAAGAGGAAGAATGGCTCAAAGAAATGGTAATCAAGATGAGTGTGATATTTGGTTCGATCAGGCGGCTGAAGTTTGGAGTAAAGCTGTTCGTTTATACCCAGGAGGATATTTAGATATAGAAAACTGGCTGAAAACTACAGGTAGAGGAAATGTTGATGTTTATTTATAAGTAAGTAAAACTTGGATTAAATATTATTTAAAGCATAGATTAAAGCTTGATTAATATTAGAAGCTTTTAATATTTTTAGTTTTTGATTCGTTTCAAACTCACTTGTATCTATTCCATATGGGATAATTAATTTCTGATATCCCAGTCTTATAACCTCATGAATTCTTTGTTGCATTTGTCTGACTAATCTTAATTGACCAGCTAAACCTATTTCTCCTATAAAAATTACACCTTCTTCAAGTTCAATATCTTTATAGCTAGAAACTATTGCAGCAGCTATTCCTAAATCAGCCCCAGGTTCTTCTACTTCTAACCCCCCAGCCACAGCTAGATAACAGTCATATCTTGAGAGTGAAAGATTCATGTTTTTTTCTAAAACTGCCAAGATTTGATGAAGCCTGTTTATCTCAATACCAGTTGTGGTTCTTCTTGGACTTGCGTAACTCGTGGGATTTAAAAGTGCTTGTATATCTATGGCTAATGGTCTTGTTCCCTCACAAGTAATAATTGTTGAAATCCCAGGTGCAGAGGTTTTGCTTAAAAATAATTCACTTGGATTAGATACCTCGGATAATCCATCTGCTTGCATTTCAAAGACTCCAAGCTCAGAAGTGGCACCAAAGCGATTTTTCACCCCTCTTAGAAGCCTGTGAGAGGCGAATCGATCGCCCTCAAACGTAAGCACTGCATCCACAAGATGCTCGAGAACTTTTGGTCCGGCTAACATTCCATCCTTCGTTACGTGCCCGATGATCAAAAGAGATATGTTTTGTCGCTTAGCAATTTGCTGTAAAGCTGCTGAACATTCTCTAACTTGGGCTACTGAGCCTGGGGAACTTGATAAATTTTGATCATGCAAAGCTTGAATACTATCAATCACTGCAACGTCAGGTTTTAAATGATCAAGCTCTTTAATAACTAGCTCTAGATCTGTTTCTGCGAGTAAATGAAGATTGGACTCAGCATCCTCAATTCGATTCCATCTAAGTTTTACTTGTTGTGCAGATTCTTCAGCCGCCACATAAAGGACTGATCGTTGATGAGCCATTTCAGTCGCACTTTGCAAAATAAGAGTGCTTTTCCCAATACCTGGGTCTCCACCAATTAATACAAGTGATCCAGGCACTAAGCCACCTCCAAGTACCCTGTCTAATTCCTCATATCCACTTGAAATGCGTTCAACAATTTGTTTTTTTGTTTGGCTTATTAGTTCTGAACGATAGGGAGATTTTTCCTTAGGAGAATTAATCTTTGTGTAAATAGATTTATCTGATTTTTGATTAATTTTTTCTTCTATTATTGAGTTCCATTCTCCACAATTATTGCAGCGACCAAAGAATTGTCTGGTTTGAGCACCGCAACTTTGACAGATATAAATAGAGACAGAACGAGACACTTATTTGTAAAAAGGAAGTTGGCTGTAGTTGAATAAAGATAGTGATCTTTAAATGTTGGTGAACCTTCGCTTAAGATCTTGTCGCAGCCGCCAAAGCTAAGGAACAAATGACGGCCACAAGTCCCTCAAAGGAAACCATCCTCGTAGCTGATGATGAGGCAAGTATTAGGAGGATCCTAGAAACTCGCCTATCCATGATTGGCTATCAGGTAGTTACTGCTTGTGATGGAAATGAAGCTTTGGATCTTTTCAGGAATTGTGAGCCTGATTTGGTTGTACTCGATGTCATGATGCCTAAGTTAGATGGATATGGAGTTTGCCAGGAACTACGAAAGGAATCAGATGTTCCAATAGTCATGCTTACAGCATTGGGAGATGTCGCAGATAGAATTACTGGACTAGAGCTAGGTGCTGATGATTATGTTGTTAAACCATTTAGCCCCAAAGAATTAGAAGCTAGGATCAGATGTGTATTGAGAAGAGTAGAGAAAGAACAAATAGCAGGACTACCTAATTCAGGTGTCATTGCTGTGATGAATTTAAAGATTGATACAAATAAGCGTCAGGTTTACAGAAACGATGAACGAATTCGATTAACAGGTATGGAATTTAGTCTTTTAGAACTGTTGGTCAGTCGTTCAGGAGAACCTTTTAGTCGAGGTGAGATTCTAAAAGAAGTTTGGGGATATACCCCTGAAAGACATGTTGATACGAGAGTAGTTGATGTTCATATTTCTAGACTTAGATCAAAACTTGAGGATGATCCTGCAAATCCAGAACTAATACTTACTGCAAGAGGAACAGGTTATCTTTTTCAAAGAATTGTTGACTCTATGATTCCTGAAGGATCATAAAATAAGTGGAAAAAAATCACCAAAATAATAAAACAAATCGTTCTAAAGCAATTAGACGACTGGTGATTTGGTATCGCCGAAGCTCAGCTGTAACAAGTCTTGTTGATACTGCGGCAAGCTCAGCCACAGCAGCAACTAATGTCGCAGGAACAGTTGTTTCTAATGCTGGTTCCGTTGTTACCAGTGCTGGATCAATTGCTAGAAGTACATTAGAACCGTTTGTGTTTGATCCCCTTAGAAGGCTCCAAGGTGGAGGAAATACGGATGATAAAAATGCCATTCAAGATTCCGAAAGAATTTGGGTCGCTGTCGATGGAATGGGAGGAGATTATGCACCTGGAGCAATTCTTGATGGGTGTTTGAAATCTTTGTCTCTTCTTCCATTGAAAATTAAATTTGTAGGTGAAATTGAGCAAGTAGAAAAAGCAGCGATTGAATTTGGCTTAAAAGAATCTCTAGACAAAGCAATTGAAGATGGAAAATTTCAATTAATTTCTAGTGGTCTCTCAGTTGGCATGGATGAAGAAGCTACTGCAGTGCGTAAAAAAAAGGATGCGAGCATAAATATTGCAATGAAATTGGTTAGAGAAGGAAAAGCTATGGGTGTCTATTCAGCTGGGAACTCTGGAGCAATGATGGCTTCAGCTATTTTTAAATTGGGACGTCTACAAGGAATTGATCGTCCAGCAATTGGAGCATTATTCCCAACTAAAGACCCTGGTCAACCTGTATTGGTTTTAGATGTTGGAGCAAATATGGATTGCAAACCAACCTACTTGCATCAATTTGCCCTCCTTGGAAATATCTACAGTCGAGATGTTTTGCAGGTAGATAAGCCAAGAATAGGATTATTGAATATTGGTGAAGAATCTTGTAAGGGTAATGATCTTTCTCTAGCAACTTACAAACTTTTAAACGAGGAAGAACGTTTTTGCTTTTCTGGAAATTGTGAAGGGCGAGATGTTTTATCAGGCGATTTTGATGTTGTGGTTTGTGATGGATTTACAGGAAACGTTTTGCTTAAATTTTTAGAATCAGTAGGAAGCGTTCTTTTGGGAGTTTTGAGAGCTGAGTTGCCGAGAGGAAGAAGAGGCAAAGTTGGTTCTGCTTTTTTAAGAAATAATTTAAAACGAATAAAGAAACGCTTAGATCATGCCGAACATGGCGGGGCCTTACTTCTAGGAATAAATGGAATTTGTGTAATTGGTCACGGAGGAAGTAAAGCTCTATCCGTTTTAAGTGCTTTAAGAGTTATGCATTCAGCTGCAAGCCACGGAGTAATGGATGATTTAGCGGATTTAAATAAACCCCAGATGTCTTAAGGTCTGATTAGAACTGTCCTACCATGTGATTGACTTATCAAATGAGAGCTTTTTTTAGATTTGATTAGCAATTCTCAATGGGACTCAGGAATATCTTTTGTGGGGTGCGGAAGCGCTACCCCTCAAAAGGTAATTAGTAATCATCAACTTGGTCAGAGAGTGGATACTAATGATGAGTGGATTCAAAGTAGAACTGGTATTGGCGAAAGAAGGGTTATTGGAGACCATGAGTCTTTAATGGATTTAGCTACTGATGCAGCACTAAATGCAGTTGAAATGGCTAATTGGGATGTGAAAACTATCGATTTGATAATTCTTGCAACATCTACTCCAGAAGATTTGTTTGGCTCGGCGCCTAAAATTCAATCAAATTTGGGTGCTTCCAATGCATTTGCTTTTGATTTAACTGCTGCTTGCAGTGGTTTTTTATTTGCGTTGGTAACTGCATCACAATATTTAGCTTCTGGATCTATAAAAAGAGCTGTTGTGATTGGAGCAGACCAATTATCAAAATGGGTGGATTGGGATGACAGAAAGACGTGTGTTTTGTTTGGAGATGGAGCAGGAGCAGTAGCTCTTGAGAGCTCTGGTGATCAAAGTGGCTTGATTGGATACGATTTGAAGTCTGATGGAAGTAAAGGAGGTTGCTTAAATCTTGCTCAATCAAATATTTTTTTAGATTTGGTTCAAGGAGCTTCGCATCAAAAAGGGGAATATTTGCCAATCAAAATGGAGGGAAAGGAGGTTTACAAGTTTGCAGTTAAAGAAGTTCCAATTATTCTTGGAGAAATCTTAGAAAAATATCAAATTAAGTCTGAGAATATAGATTGGCTCTTATTGCACCAAGCTAATCAAAGGATTCTTGATGCTGTAGCCTCAAGATTTTCAATACCAACAGAAAAAGTGCTTTCAAATTTGAAACATTATGGGAACACCTCAGCAGCAACGATTCCATTGATGCTTGATGAAGCAGTTAGAGATAATAGGATTAAATCAGGAGATTTAATAGCATGTAGTGGATTTGGTGCTGGCTTGAGTTGGGGAGCTGCTTTGTTTTATTGGCATGGTCCCCATTAAGCTGTTTAACAATTAATCTAGAAAATTATGACTATTGCCTGGGTCTTTCCTGGACAAGGCTCTCAAAAATTGGGAATGGCAAATTCGTTACTAGATTTGCCTGGTTCGAGAGATAGATTTGAATTGGCATCTCAAATTCTTGGAAGAGATCTGTGGAAAATTTGTTGTGGCGAAGGGCTTCCAAACGAAGAAATATATGATTTAAACGATACGAGAAATACTCAACCTGCTCTTTTTGTTGTTGAGTCACTATTGGTTGATGATTTAAAAAGACAAGAAAGAGAGACCAAAATAATTGCAGGACACAGTCTAGGAGAGATAGTTGGTCTTTATTCAGCAGATGTTTTAGATGCGAAGACGGCGTTATTGCTATTAAAGAAAAGATCAGAATTGATGGCAGCTGCAGGAGGAGGAGCAATGATTGCTGTTTTGGGTTTTGATCGAAATGAATTAGACGATTTGATTAGAGAAACTGAGGGGGCTGCAATAGCTAATGATAATAGTGAATCTCAAGTTGTTTTATCTGGTTCTCCAGAAGCAGTGAGGAAAGTGGCTGAAAATTTAAAATGTAAAAGAGCAATTCCTTTACAAGTTTCAGGTGCTTTTCACTCCGAATTTATGACTGAAGCCTCTCATAGTTTTGCTGAAGAACTTGATCACGTAACTTTTCAAGATGCTCAAATTCCAGTTCTTAGCAATGTTGATCCTACTCCAGCTGTAAATGGTGACATATTGAAGGATCGCCTAAGGAGACAAATGACTACTGGAGTTAGGTGGCGAGAGATTATGCATCAAATGCAAAATGAAGGAATAACGACAATGGTCGAGATTGGACCTGGAAATGTGCTCAGTGGTCTTGCTAAACGATCAATGAAAGGTGTACTGACAAGTCAAATATCAAATTCAAGTGATTTGGGCTATTGATTTTGAAACAATCTAGAGTCGCTACTGGAGTTGAAAAAATCTATAAAAATAGACCTCGACAAAGTTTTGTTTATGGTTGCGTCAGTTATTTATTCGCTTTTCCTATTTTTCGTTTTTTGTTTAGAGGTAAAACAATTGGGATTTCGAATTTACCCAAGACAGGAGGGGTTGTAGTTGTTTCTAATCATGGTTCTCATCTGGACCCCCCGATTTTGGGCCATGCTTTAGGCAGACCAGTAGCTTTCATGGCAAAAGCTGAACTTTTCAAGGTGCCCATATTGTCATTCATAATTTTTTGTTGTGGTGCCTATCCAGTCAAGAGAGGATCTGGAGATAGAGAGGCAATAAGAAATGCCTCTAATCGATTAATCGAAGGTTGGGCTACAGGTGTGTTTTTGGATGGAACTAGACAAGCAAATGGAAGAGTTAATGATCCTAAACCAGGAGCTGCTCTCCTAGCTGCGAGGACAGGTGCCCCTATTCTTCCTGTGGCAATAGTAAATAGTCATAGAGCTTTCCCAAAAGGATCTCTTCTTCCCAGACTTGTACCTATTCATTTAAGAGTTGGTGAATTAATTCAACCCCCTAAAACAAAGAAACGAGAAGATTTAATATCAACAACTAAAGCAATTCAAATATCTATAAATTTAATGTTGGATAAAGGCCTAATATAGAATAGCTGAAATTAAGTTATTTCTAAAAGATTAGAAAATATTTGAACTTATGAAGTTTTATTTTTGATTATCGATTGGTGAAGTTGGATAGATGGGTAAGATTGTTCTCCAATTAGAATGAAAGTTTGATTTTTGACAATATTCAGAAAAATTTATCAATGAAATAATATCTTTTTCTATATTATTTGAAGCCTTAATTGATGGATTTATTTCTTTTTCATTGCTTATTAATTGTGGAGAAATTATTTCACTAAATTCATAAAAATCTGACTCTTGGTGAATTTTAATTAGTTCGTATTTACCAGCTATAATTCCTCTGCGTGGCAAGTCATCTTTTATCCAAAATGGATTAAAAATTTGATTTTGATCAAGATATTTGTAAAGTCTTGGAGCCATTAAATGAAAGGAACTCATCGAATCGAGTGAACAATCAATTTGCTGAGCAATTGTTCTAGCCATTGAAATAGTTAATCTTGTGCTGGTATAACTTCCTGGACCTTTTGCTACTGAAATTCGAATTATTTGCTTCCAAAATTTTCTTGGAAGAATTGTTTCTATACAACTAAACAATTTATTTGATAATGCGCGACCAATATTGAATACTTCGCTTTTTATTATTGTTTCTTGACTCTCTATATCCTTTACTGCAATCCCAAAAGACTCTGATGTGCTATGTAAGGCTAATAAATAACTTGATTTAGATCTGTAGAAATTTTGCAATTAATTTACTGTAACTATTATTTTGGAATTTCTTCTCCAGGACGCAGCCTGCTCCATTTCCCTTGATCTGGTAAAAAACTATCGCATCCTCTAACATCCCATTCTATTCCTATTTCACTCTCAGGCATATCAAAAATATTGATGTGAATTTTTGGATTATTTCCCTGGAAATCTGGATCTTCAGAAATATGCCTAACCCCATGATTTTCTTCGACTGTGTAGTAGATCTTACATCTATCTACCCAAGCACAATCAACACAGATGCACATAACTATTTAAGGTATTATTAGGTGTCTTTTTGATAATTAAACATACTTTACTATCAAATGATCTTTTTGGAGATTTAAATCCACAAGATTGGCCAATATCCATAGCTGATTTGCCTCCTGGCAGTGCCTTGGTCGGAGGTTCTGTTAGAGATGGATTGTTGAAAAAATTGACTCCAAAACCTGATTTGGATTTTGTGGTTCCAATAAATGCTATTGAGTTCAGCGAGAATTTATCTGAAAAGATTCATGCCACTTTAATAAAGCTTGATGAAAAGAGAGATATTGCTCGATTAGTTATAAATGGATGGACTCTAGATTTTGCTCGACAAGTAGGAGAGAATCTTAAAGATGATTTATTGAGAAGAGATTTTCGAATAAATGCAATTGCTTTAAAGCTTAAAGAAAAGCCAGAAATTTATGATCCGATGGGAGGAATGAATGATTTAAAAAATAACAAAATTGTTGCGATAAGCGAGAAGAACTTGCTTGATGATCCTTTGAGGCTCCTTAGAGGTTTTCGATTAATGTGTGAATTAGATTTTGAGTTAGAAAAAACAACTAAAAGGTTTCTAAAAAATAATGTAGAAAAATTAAATAATGTTGCACCTGAGAGGATAAAAATGGAGATCTTAAAAATTGTTCATTCAAAATGGAATTCCTCCGTTTGGCAAACATATTCAGAACTTCAATTATTGAAACGGTGGAATGATGATAATCTTATTCATTTGGAGCTAAAAAGAAAAGATATTGCCTCAAAAGATCCATTATGTGGAAGCTTTTTAGCAAAGCTAATATTTCTACTCAGTGATGAGGGCTTGTCAAGATTGACGTTTAGTAAAAATGAAATCAAAAGATGCAAGAACTTGAGGTTTTGGGTTCATAAAATTAATAATTTAGAGTTAGATGATCTTTCCGAGGATGAAAGATTTCAACTTCACATTGATTTGAAAGATGATTTGCCGTCTTTCATCCTTTTTTTGAAAGAAAGGCATTCAAGTCTTTGGCTAAAACGCTGGAAAGACCCCTCCGACCCTCTCTTTCACCCTTCTACGCCTCTTGATGGCCATTTGCTTCAAAAGGCTTTAAAGCTCCCCCCTGGCCCCCTCTTAGGAGAACTCATTAGTCATCTTGCTAAGGAAAAAGCATATGGAAGATTCTTCACTGATGAAGAGGCTTTGGAGATTGCTCGTAAATGGACCCTAGAGAATTCACCCTTTTTGTGATTAACTACACACAAATCAAATTAATCTCGGCCGTATGCCGTCGTCTCCTTATCCCCTTTTTTCTAAATGAGTGTTCGCCTTTACATCGGTAATTTGCCGCAGAATGTCAATGTTAAAGAACTGGAAGCCCTCCTAACATCAATTGGAGATGGAATCAAATTTAAAGCTGTTTTTGATAGAGATACCAAGGCTTGTAGGGGATTTGGTTTCGCTAATGTCAAAGATGAGAACGTCTCAAATGAGCTTATTGAAAAATTGAATGGCTATGAATTTAACGGTAACAAATTGAGGGTTGAGCGTTCTGAGCGAAAAGATTCAAATTCCAATAATTCAAGAAGAGGAGCCAATTCTAACAATGGAAATAAAAGTTCTAATCGTAAAGATGTTAAGAAAGTTGTACATAGCGATGCGCCAATTAAAGAAGCTCCGGATCCAAGATGGGCTGGAGAACTATCAAAATTAAAAGATCTTTTAGCAAATCAAAAAACTCCCGCTTAAATGTTCAATTAATTAATGTTCTAAGTTTATATTTTTCATCGTTTATGGTTATCAGATAGGAGATAGGTAGGTTTAAAGCTTTGACCCATCCCTTTACATAAGCGCGATGGCTGAAGACGTCATAATCAATTTTTTCAATTGAATTTAGTATTCCGCTATAGAGCCTCAATGAGGTCCATATAGGCCATCTTGCATCTATTGAAAGCCATTTTATGCCCTCTTCAGATTTCTGGAACCAATCTCTAGCTCTGGCTAATTGAAAAGCCATCAAAGCTTTCCAGTTTTCATTGATTGTTCCTTTCATTAGATCTTCTTCGGAGTAATTAAATTTTCTCAAATCTTCTAATGGCAAATAAATTCGTCCTCTACCTCTATCTTCTCCAACATCTCTAAGAATATTGGTTAATTGATTCGCGATTCCTAGAGCTATTGCTGCTCGTGAAGTGTCAGGAGGTGGCAAATTTGGATTACGGGTATAGGCAGCATCAATTCCTATTACGCCTTGCGTCATCAGCCCAACAGTTCCAGCGACTCGATAGCAGTACAGTTCAAGTTCTTCAAAGGTTTTATATCTGGTTGTATCTAAATCCATTCTTTGACCTTCAATCATGTCTATATAAGGCTGAATAGACTGAGGAAATTTTTGAAGAGTATCGGCTAAGACAGCATCAAGATCATCTTCAGTATTACCAGCAAAAATATTTTTTGTTTTGTCTTCCCATCTGTTCAGTCTATCTGACAACTCATTTCGAGATTTTTTTTGAGCTTCAGTGCTGTCCATCAGCTCATCTGTTCTTCGACACCAAACATAAATAGCCCAGATTGCTCTGCGTTTGGCAGGGGGCAGCAACATGGTACCTAGGTAGAAGGTCTTCGCCCATTGTGCAGTTTCTTTTCTGCAAGCCTCGTAGGCATCCTCTAGATTCAAAGAAGGCTGAGCCAAAATTAGAAGTTTGTAAGTTTTTGAGTTTGCATTAATCTCTTGAATTGCAATTTTGAATGAATTCTTGTTGTTACATTAAGACTACGAAGAACCTATGTCAGTCGAGATTTGGATTTTTTCTGCACATATTTTCCCACTTAAAACCGCACCTTCCATGGAGGCGAGATATTTTTGCATTGTGTAATCACCAGTTAAGAAAAAGTTTCTTATTGGAGTCTTTTGATCTGGCCTTAACTCTTGGCATCCAGGAACAGCTTTGTAGACTGACTTTGGTGTTTTTATTACTTTATATTTTCTCAATTTAGCTTGATTTCCCCCTGAGAAATGCATGGGAAAAAGTTTCTTCAATTCATGCATTGTTGCATCAATTATTTCCTCGTCTTTACGACCAATCCAGTCTTTTGCAGGAGCAAAAACTAATTCCAGCATTGAACGATCTGGATCTTCATATTCTTTGCAAGTTATGCTCATGTCGGCATAAACACTCAAAAGCGGAGATCTGCTGAACAACAGGTGATCAATATTTGTAAGTTTTCGATCGAACCAAAGATGAATATTAATAACTGGAACTCCTTTCAGTCCCTCAAGTTTTCTGAAAATATCTAGAGAGGCCCATTCATTGGGCAAAATTGTTTTAAAAATGTCTACGGGCATTGCGCTGACATATGCATCTGCTTGGATTTCTTTCCCTTGAGGTTCTTTGGCACTACCTATTAAAAAATTTTCAACAGATCCATCTTCTTTCAAATTGATTTTTTTTAGTGGGCTATTTAAAAATACGTCGCCTCCTAAAGCTTTTATGTGATCAACTATTGGTTGACAAAGTCTTTCTGGTGGCGCTCCATCTAGAAATGCCATTTTTGATCCGTTTTTTTCTTGTAAGAAGCGATTTAATGCAGTTAGCAATACTGTTGAGGAAATTTCATTAGGGCCTATAAAATTAAGTGCCTTACTCATTGCGATAAAAACTTCATCATTTACTCTTTCGGGGATATTTTGTTTTTTCAGCCATTCTGTCCAAGAGTACTTATCACAATCTTCTACATAATTTTGGCCGCGAAGCATCGCTGGTATTAGCCCTAGTCCAAACGAAATTTTTTCTGGCCAGCTAAGCATGTCATTGTTGCTTAAAATGGCTGCAACACCGTTTATTGGAGCAGGAAGATCAGGGAAGTCGAAACGGCTGTATGTGCCAGGTTCTTCTGGTTGGTTGAAAATCATGGAATGACTTTTCCATTGAAGACGATCTTCAATATCTAGTTCTTTAAAAAGCTGGAGCATATTTGGATAAGCTCCAAAAAATATATGTAATCCAGTCTCATACCAGTCCCCATCCTCATCTTTCCAAGCAGCAACTTTTCCGCCAAGTACGTTTCTTGCTTCATAAACAAATGGCGTATGACCAGCATCAGCTAAGTATTTTGCACATGAGAGTCCTGCCAATCCGGCTCCAGCGATTGCTACGCGCATACTTAAATAAAAGAGTATTTAACAACTTTAGTGATTAAGACCACCCAAGAAGGGTTTAGGTCGTTAAATTTGCAGTATATATTTCGGTTTGTTGTTTTAAATTCATGAGCGATACTATTCTTAAATGCACAACTAGACACGTAAGAATATTTACTGCAGTAGTAGAAAATAATGATTTAATTTTAGATAATGAGCATCTGACATTAGATATTGATCCAGATAATGAATTTTATTGGAGCGATCAATCTATAAAAAAGGTGCAAGATTATTTTCGTAAATTAGTGGACTCTCACGCCAATCATGAATTAAGTGATTACAGCTTGAGAAAAATAGGATCCTTGCTTGAGGATTTTATTAGAAAGTTGCTGAAAGATGGAGAGCTTAGTTATAACCCAAATAGTAGGGTAATGAACTATTCCATGGGATTACCTCGAGCTCAAGAATTATTATGAATCAAGGTCCTTATAATCGACGACCATCATCTCGTAGAAGATCAAATTTGGCGAGAAGACAAGAAGGGAACAGATATAACTCTAGAAAAGATTCAAATATTAGAGACCAATATGAATCAAGAGGAAGTCGATTTGAATCGTCAGGCTCTTCAGGGGGCGGCGGTGGCATAAAGATCAACTCTAATTCTATTGCCATTTTGGCTGGAGTATTGGTAATTGGCGTAGGTATAGGAAGCCTCATCACAAGCACAACTTCAGGTGGCCAGGGAAATATTGCAAGTCAGCAACAATTGGATATGGCAGTTCCGGATCCTGACTTTTGCAGGCAATACGGTGCAAGTGCTTTTGTGATCGATGTTGAAATGTATACGACCTTAAACCCCTCTACAAGCTTTGTGACCCAACCAGCTCTTCAACCGGGTTGTGTCATTAGAAGAGAAAATTGGACTGTTTTGCAAAAGCAAGGAGCCATAAATAATGAAGATGTTAGAGAATGTAAGCAGAGAATGAATACATTTGCCTATATAGGTTCAATTAGGGACCAGCCAATTGTGCGTTGTGTTTATCAAGCAGATGTTAATGAAAATAAATTTATAATTAGAGGTGCTGAAGAAGATGCTGTTGGTATCAATAAAGAGGCCATACAATTTTAATTTTGAGGATTAAATAGTGGCGAAAATGAACTAGCAAATAAAGGTAATATGTCTCGTGTGAATGCTTCGGCAGCTCTAGATGAATATCTACCTGGATTGGTGATTACTTTTAGTTCTCTTTTGACTTCTAGATCTGCCACAATGGGTCTGTGAATACTGCCTCCTGATAATTCTCTTTCAATTGATACTACGGGAAGAAAAGCAGCGCCAAGGTTAGATTGAACAGCATTTTTTATAGCTTCAAGAGAGTTTAATTCCATTTCTATATGTAACCTCTGGACGTCTAATCCTGAAGAGGACAATAGTTGATCTACGACTTTTCTTGTGGTTGATTGATTGTCTAAAGTGATAAACCTAAGGCTATATAGATCTTCTTTTATGAGTTCTTTTGACTTTGCTAATGGATGATTAGTAGGTAAAACAAGAGCTAACTCATCAGTTGCAAAAGGAATAACTTCTAATGATTCGTTTAATTCTAATGGAAGTTGGCCTCCAATAATAGCAATATCTATCTGGCCATTAGCAACACTCCATCCTGTTCTTCTAGTGCTATGAATTTGAAGTTGAACAGAAACTTCTGGATACTTTTGTCTGAAAAGTCCAATCATCCTTGGCATCAAGTAAGTACCCGTAGTTTGACTAGCTCCAATAATGATGGATCCCCCTTTGAGATTATTTAAATCTTCAACTGCTTTGCAGGTCTCTTGGCATTCACCTAAAATTTTCTCACAATAATTTAGAAGAAGCTTTCCAGCTTCAGTTAATTGGGCTTTTCTTCCACCTCTGTCAAATATGGCAATATCTAGTTGTTTTTCCAGATTTTGCACTTGCAAACTTACAGCCGGTTGAGTAACAAAGAGACTATCTGCAGCTTTTTTAAAGCTCCCCTCATCAACGATTGCTTTGAGGATTCTAAGTTGATCAAGAGTGAATGGGATCTCCGCCATGGTGGCAGGCCTTCATGGCAGTTATTAAAATAAAATGTAGGGAAAAACAACTCCAACTGTTGATCCGGTATGGATCTAATAATTTATTAAGATGTTTTTATACGACTAATGACACTTTCAGATACTCATAGTTCCAGTTTTGTGATGATATTACTTTTATTTTGTTTTGCAGTTATTCATAGTGGAGGAGCGGCTTTAAGGGTGAAAGCAGAAAGTGTAATTGGAGCAAGAGCATGGAGATTGATTTTTGCTTTTGCAAGTATTCCTTCAGCGGTCATTTTGGTTGGTTACTTTATTGCTCATCGTTACGACGGAGTGAGATTTTGGAATTTTCAAGGGATTAGCGAATTAATTCCTGTGATTTGGATGTTGAGTGCAGTTAGTTTTCTTTTTTTGTACCCAGCTACATATAACCTTCTAGAAATCCCAGCTGTCTTTAAGCCAAAAGTTAGAATTTACGCTTCAGGAATTATTAGAGTAACTCGCCATCCCCAGGCAATTGGTCAAATTATTTGGTGCTTTGCACATTTACTTTGGATTGGTACAAGTTTTACGCTTGTAACTTGTGTTGGATTGATTGCCCACCATTTATTTGCTATCTGGCATGGTGATAAAAGACTTACTCTTAGATTCGGAAAAGAATTTGATGAAATCAAGAAAAAAACATCAGTCGTGCCCTTCTTAGCTGTGTTGGATGGACGACAAAAATTACAAATAAAAGAATTTCTCAGGCCCTCTCAAATGGGAATTCTCATTGCAATATTTTTTTTCTGGTGGTCCCATAAATTTATTTCAGTTGGAGCTCAGAGATTTCTCTCTTTTGATTTAACTGAATTACTAGCAAGAATTGCCTAAACTTATTTCATTATGATTTAGCTGTATGCATTCTGCTGCAGACTTTGCTTGGTTAATTCCACTTCTTCCTCTTTGTGGGGCAGTTTTGATTGGTTTGGGATTAATTAGTTTTAATGATCTTTTTAATCGTTCAAGGAAACCCGTTGCAATAACCCTGTTGACTTCCTTAGGTGCTTCGGCATTTATTAGCTATGCAGTTTTAGCCGAGCAACTCTCAGGTAAGCCTCCAGTTGAACACTTGTTTATTTGGGCTAGTGCAGGCTCATTTGAGTTGCCAATGGGATATGTGATTGATCCTCTGGCGGCAGTGATGCTCGCTCTTGTAACTACAATTGCTTTCTTGGTAATGATTTATTCCCATGGTTATATGGCACATGATCCTGGGTATGTTCGTTTTTTTACTTATCTAGCCTTATTCAGCAGCTCAATGCTTGGTCTAATTGTTAGTCCAAATTTGCTTGAAATATATGTTTTTTGGGAATTGGTTGGTATGTGTTCATATTTATTAGTTGGCTTTTGGTACGACAGAGATGGTGCTGCACATGCAGCTCAAAAGGCTTTTATTGTAAATAGAGTGGGTGACTTTGGCTTATTGCTTGGTATTTTGGGTCTTTTTTGGGCTACAGGTAGTTTTGATTTTCATGGCATAGCTGATGGTTTATCAGTGGCAGTTGCTTCTGGGACAGTACCAATGTGGGCGGCTTTGACACTTTGCATACTTGTTTTTATGGGGCCAATGGCTAAGTCTGCACAATTTCCTTTGCATGTTTGGTTGCCCGATGCAATGGAAGGTCCAACTCCCATATCTGCCCTTATCCATGCAGCAACAATGGTTGCAGCGGGAGTTTTTTTAGTAGCAAGGCTTGATCCTTTGTTCAGCCAGTTCCCTTTCGTTGGATTATTTATTGCAATTATTGGAACTGTCACTTGTTTCCTAGGAGCATCGATCGCCTTGACTCAAATGGACTTGAAAAAAGGGTTGGCTTACAGCACAGTTTCTCAACTTGGATACATGATGCTTGCTATGGGATGTGGTGCACCAGTAGCAGGAATGTTCCACCTTGTTACTCATGCTTGTTTTAAGGCAATGTTATTCCTTGGTTCAGGTTCAGTTATTCATGCTATGGAGGAGGTCGTTGGTCATGAACCAATTCTTGCTCAAGACATGCGATTGATGGGAGGCCTTCGTAAAAAAATGCCTATTACAGCAATAACTTTTTTCATTGGTTGCATTGCTATTAGTGGAATACCTCCTCTCGCAGGTTTTTGGAGTAAAGATGAAATTCTTGGTCAAGCCTTTAACAGTTTTCCAATTCTTTGGTTTATTGGTTTTCTAACGGCAGGAATGACAGCTTTCTATATGTTTAGGCTGTATTTCCTAACTTTTGAGGGGGACTTTCGTGGCGAAAATAAAGAGATGCAGGTTTCTTTGCTTTCTTTAGCAGGCAAAGATAAAGATGAAGATCATGAAGATCATGAAGATCATGAAATTGGCAAAATACATGAATCTTCTTGGCCAATGACATTTCCCTTGGCAGTTTTGGCAATTCCTTCTGTCTTGATTGGCTTTATAGGTGTTCCTTGGAACAGCATTTTTGCAAACTTGTTAGATCCCTTTGAGGCTATTGAAGCTGCAGAAAAGTTTAGTTGGGGAGAATTTCTTCCACTTGCAACTGCCTCAGTAGTAATCTCATCCGCAGGGATATTATTGGCTGTCTTAACTTATTATTTAAAAAGATTTGATCTTGGTGTTTCTCTATCCAGGAAGTTTCCTCAAATCAATTCATTTCTTCAGAACAAATGGTACTTAGATGATATAAATGAGAAGATTTTTGTAAAAGGTAGTAGAAAACTCGCAAGAGAAGTACTAGAAGTAGATGCAAAAGTAGTTGATGGAGTTGTTAATCTGACTGGATTATTGACTCTTGGTAGTGGAGAAGGGCTTAAATATTTTGAGACAGGAAGAGCACAGTTTTACGCATTGATTGTTTTTGGAGGAGTAATTGCTCTGGTTGCACTTTTTGGAGTTGTAGGTGCATGATTTTTACATAATTTTTTTAGGTGTGTGTTTCATCCCCTATCTAGAGGGTGCCAATAATCTCATAATTTCTAAACTCAAAAAGTGTGATTAATTTCGAGTCTTGGAATTTGCTCTCAATACAAGTTTGAACCTAGGGACAATGCTAATTCCTGAGCCAATTCAAGCCGATTTTCCTTGGTTAAGTTTATCCATATTGTTTCCCATTGTTGGAGCATTGATTGTTCCTTTTATTCCAGATAAAGGCGAAGGAAAAGAAGTTCGATGGTATGCACTCATAATTTCTTTAATTACTTTTCTAATTACTGTCGCTGCTTACTTCAAAGGTTTTGATCCAAGTAAAGAGGGCTTGCAATTATATGAAAAAGTTAGCTGGCTTCCTGCTCTTGGGTTGACTTGGTCTGTTGGTGCAGATGGATTATCAATGCCATTGATATTACTTACAAGCTTTATAACTTCTCTTGCCGTTTTGGCGGCATGGCCAGTTAGCTACAAACCAAAATTATTTTTCTTTTTAATTCTCGCCATGGATGGCGGCCAGATAGCTGTCTTTGCAGTTCAAGATATGTTGCTTTTCTTTCTGGCTTGGGAATTGGAGTTGTTTCCCGTTTATTTATTCCTTGCCATCTGGGGCGGAAAGAAGAGGCAATATGCGGCGACCAAATTTATTATCTATACAGCAGGAAGCTCGTTATTTATTCTCCTTGCTGGTCTTGCGATGGGTTTCTTTCAGGGGGGAGGGGTGCCAGATTTCGGTTATACCCATTTAGCTCAGCAAAATTTTGGTAGGGGGTTTCAACTGCTTTGTTATTCAGGTTTGTTAATAGCATTTGGGGTCAAACTTCCTATTGTGCCTCTTCATACTTGGTTGCCCGATGCACATGGAGAGGCTACTGCTCCAGTACATATGCTCTTAGCAGGAATCTTGTTAAAGATGGGTGGATATGCTCTCCTTAGATTTAATGCACAATTACTGCCAGATGCGCATGCTCAATTTGCTCCATTATTAATTGTATTGGGAGTGGTAAATATTATCTATGCAGCTTTAACCTCTTTTGCTCAAAGAAATTTAAAAAGAAAAATTGCTTACAGTTCAATAAGTCATATGGGTTTTGTTTTAATAGGTATTGGAAGCTTCAGCTCTTTAGGTACTAGTGGTGCAATGTTGCAAATGGTTAGCCACGGCTTAATAGGAGCAAGCTTGTTTTTCCTTGTTGGTGCAACTTACGACAGAACTCACACCCTTCAATTAGATGAGATGGGTGGGATTGGTCAAAATATGAGGATTATGTTTGCTTTATGGACAGCATGCGCTTTCGCTTCTCTTGCTTTACCTGGAATGAGTGGGTTTATATCGGAATTAATGGTTTTTGTTGGGTTTGTAACCGATGAAGTTTATACTCTTCCATTTAGGATTGTTGTTGCTTCGTTAGCAGCAATTGGAGTCATTTTGACACCTATATATTTATTATCGATGCTTAGAGAAATCTTCTTCGGCAAAGAGAATGCAAAGTTAATATCTAAAGCAAAGTTAGTAGATGCTGAACCTAGAGAGATCTATATTATTGCTTGTTTATTAGTTCCCATTATTGGAATTGGTTTGTATCCAAAAATTATGACTGATACTTATATTTCATCTATTGATGGATTGGTTAAAAGAGATTTGTTAGCCGTTGAGAGAATTAGAAGTGATCGAGCAACAATTATTAGCAATCCAAACTTATCAATTGGGACTCTTGAAGCTCCTCTTTTAGATTGAAAATTACTTCACCTGGCATTACATCCGATTAAGAGATAACTTGATTTAAGATTAATAGTTCTCATTGCCAGTTGATTTTTTAACTCAATCTGCAGATTCTGGCGCGAGACTTGCGATTCGCTTATTGCAAGATGCTGCTCAAAGAGGAGATATTGATCCTTGGGATGTGGATGTTATTCCAGTTGTAGATGGTTTTTTGGACCAACTTAAACAGCGTATTGAAATTCCAAAAAAGATCTCACAACATTTCAGCCAAAATGGTGGAAGTTATGAAGTTGATTTGGCTCAAAGTAGTGAGGCCTTTTTAGCAGCCTCTGCCTTGGTTGGTTTAAAGGCGGAGGTGCTTGAGGCTGAAATGTTCTCTGTTGATATGGAAGTTGAAGATGATTCAGAATTGGATTTTGGTGAACAGGGTTGGCTAGATGAAAGTTTTCAATTACCTCTTCGACCAGAGAGACATCTTTGCAGAAGGCCCGTTGCACCTCCTCCATTTAGAAGGCCAGTTACTCTTGGAGAATTAATAAATCAGCTTGAGACAATTGCAGAATCTTTGAAAAATGATGATTTGAATAATCGTAGAAAGTTACGACAAAAAAAATTAAGTAATAGAGAGGTTATTGCTCAGGTTTCATCTCTTGCTCATCGAGAAAAATTACCTGAAACGACTGCTGCGCTAGCGATTTTTATTAATAAGTGGGAAAAAGCTTTGCACTGGGTTGATTTTGAATTATTAGTTAAGAGTTGGAGAGAAAATTTTGCCTCAAATGATTTGGATACCGATAGAGTAGGAGTCTTTTGGGCTTTATTGTTTTTATCCTCTCAGGGCAAGGTGGAGATTGATCAAAAAGGTTCTTTGTTCTCTCCCTTAAGAATAAAGAGGCTATTGCAACCAGGAATGGTTGCGCAACTTCCCCTCTCTTCTTTAGACGTGACAGATGTCTCGCCGGCTGCTGCTTAGCTCTTTGTGGAGGCAGCATTCTATGTTGGCCTTGTTGAAATTGGGTTAAACCGCCTATGAAGGCGATGATCCTAGCTGCTGGGAAAGGAACCCGAGTTCAGCCGATCACGCATGTGATTCCAAAGCCAATGATTCCTATCCTTCAGAAACCTGTAATGGAGTTTCTGTTGGAACTCCTTAAGGATCATGGTTTTACTGAGGTTATGGTCAATGTTTCCCATTTAGCAGAGGAAATAGAAAATTATTTTCGAGATGGACAAAGATTTGGAGTTGAAATTGCATACAGCTTTGAAGGCCGTATTGAAGACGGAGAATTAATTGGTGATGCACTTGGGTCAGCGGGCGGTCTGAAAAAAATTCAAGATTTTCAAAAGTTTTTTGATGATACTTTTGTCGTTCTGTGTGGAGATGCACTAATTGATTTGGATTTATCTGAAGCAGTAAAACGACATAAAGAAAAAGGTGCTTTGGCTAGTTTGATTACTAAACGTGTCTCTAAAGATCAAGTAAGTAGTTATGGCGTTGTTGTAACTGATGAAGAGGATCGAGTTAAAGCTTTTCAAGAAAAACCTTCTATAGATAATGCGCTAGGCGATACGATTAATACTGGAATTTATTTATTTGAGCCAGAAATTTTTAATTATATTCCATCTGGAAAACCCTTTGATATTGGCTCAGATTTGTTCCCAAAATTAGTAGAGGAAGGAGCAGCTTTCTATGCTTTACCTATGGATTTTGAGTGGGTTGATATTGGTAAAGTACCAGATTATTGGAGAGCAATCAGAAATGTACTTAAAGGTGATGTTAGACAGGTTGAAATTCCAGGAAAGCAAGTAAGACCAGGAATCTATACTGGTTTAAATGTTGCAGCTAATTGGGATAAAATAAATGTGAAAGGACCTATATATGTTGGTGGAATGACAAGGATTGAAGATGGTGTAACTATCGTTGGTCCTTCTATGATTGGTCCCAGTTGTTGTATTTGTGAAGGTGCAACAATTGATAATTCAATAATCTTTGATTATTCATTAATTGGGCCAGGAGTTCAACTTGTTGAAAAGTTAGTCTTTGGTAGATATTGTGTTGGTAAAGAAGGAGATCACTTTGATTTACAGGAAGCTGCTTTGGATTGGTTAATAACTGATGCTAGAAGACAGGACTTAGGCGAACCGTCACCTCAACAAAAAGCAATGGCTGAATTATTAGGTACTGATCTGATTGGTTCTTCTAATTAATATTTGCTCTATCTAAAATTATCGGTATTTGTTGTTCTGCTTTAACGGCCATAAGGTGAACTCCTTGAGCAATACCTAGAAAACTTTTTACTTGGTCAGCAGCAATTGATATACCTTCATCAATAGGGTTTGATGAACTTTCAAGTCTAGAAATAATTGATTCGGGTATGCGTGCCCCCGGTACTACACGATTGATGAATTGTGCATTCTTGGCAGATTTGAGTAGAAAAACTCCAGCCAAAACAGGAATTTTCATAGGCTCTGTTATTTCTTTGCAAAATCGTTCAAGAATTTTAGGATCCATAACCATTTGAGTTTGAAGGAAATTTGCACCCGCGGTTTTTTTGAGTTCTATTCTCCTTCTTAAGCCATCAAACCCTCTGCAATTCGGATCAGCTGCAGCTCCAGCAAATAAATTAGTTGGGCCATCAGGTAATAAAACAGACACTGGATCTATTCCTTTGTTAAGTGATGTGACTTGGTTGATAAGCTCTATTGAGTTGAAGTCTTGAACTGATTTGGCTTGAGATTGGTCTCCTACTCGCACAGGATCGCCAGTTAAACAGAGGATATTTGTTATCCCTAGAGCATGTGCTCCTAGTAATTCAGCTTGTAATGCGATTCGATTTCTATCCCTACATGATAATTGTAAGACTGGTTCAAGGTTTGCCTCTAAAAGCAGCTTGCATAAGGCTAAGCTACTCATTCTCATGATTGCCCTGCTGCCATCTGTAACGTTAAAAGCATGTACAAGGTCTTTTAATTTGATGGCTTTTGCAAGAGCTAAAGCTGTACTGCCACCTCTAGGAGGCATGATTTCAGCAGTAATAGCTGACAAGCCAGATTCAAGACGATTTTGAAGTTTAGATTTCACATGTATTTTTACTAGATAATTACTATCGGTGATTAAAGGCCCTAATCTAAGTATTATTAATTAATGAGTTGTGAGTGAGGGGAATGTTTACAGGAGAGATCGCTAATTCGTCCCACATGGGACTCTCAGCTAGGGAAATGGAGATCATTGGATTAGTTGCAGATGGTCTGACTAATCAGGAGATTGCTGAAAAGCTGACAATTAGCAAAAGGACCGTAGACAATCATGTCAGCAATATGTTTACGAAAACAGGCTCTAAAAACAGAGTGGCTTTGTTGAACTGGGCAATGGATCATGGAAAAATTTGCCGAGATGGATTCAATTGTTGTTCATTGCCCGATGAAACAGATTCTTAATAGAACTAATTATTCTCTCCCTCAGTAATATCTGATAAGGGCATTAGAGAAAATTCAATTGATGACAACTCAAATAATTTTGCATAGGCGATGCAAGCTTCCTTGTCAGAACAAGTGAATCGAAGGATACCTTCTTTGTCGTAAAGACCAAACAAGTTATACCTCTTGCAAAGGATGCATAAATCGCTGGAAATTATCTAGCGATTGTTAAGACAATCTAAAGGACAGGCTGCCTTTTTGTTTAGAATCTTTTGGTTTTTATCCTATCTTTTACTGATAATTCAGAAATTGGTTTTATTGCAAGAGAAGCATTGCAAAATGATTTGATCCCAGTTATCTCTTGTCCACACCATGATGGGATTTGAATTTCTTCTGATTCAGAATTCAATTCAATTTCAGCAATTTTTAAACACGAATTTGACTCTTCAAAAACATCAACCACCCAATTTTTTTTATTTATTTTTAGCTGATGTCGAGTTTTAGTAATTTTATATTTTGATAATTGTATTAATTCAATAGCATCCTCTTTAGGAATTGAATATTCAAACTCATAGTTTATTAATCCATTTAAAGAGGACTTTAATGTTATGTATCCTTTATTCTTATCTATAATCCTTACTCGAGTAGCCCATTCATCTTCACTTGAATTTAAGTAGGCTTGACTAAAACTCTCACTTCGTATTACCTGATTTTTCCAATTTTCATTTTCAACTAAGAATCTTCTTTCTATTTCTATGCCCATAACTTATTGTTTATTAGGATTGTTAAGGCTACTTGCCCAATGAAGCTTTTGAGTAATTGTCTTATAATAAGAATGATTTTCATCTAAAATTATTATTGAGGTTGAGTGATTAGATTTTTTTATTAAGCATGTGTCTTCAGCTTCAATGAGACATCCACTAGATCCATCTAACCATAACTTTATTTTTTGTTTCATACCTCTTATAGGTTTAATTACTAATTGAGATTCAGGAGGGACAACTATTGGTCTACTGGCCAAGCTCATTGGGCAAATAGCGCTTACTATAATTGCATCTAAGGAAGGATGAATAATGGGTCCTCCAGCGGCCATAGAGTAAGCAGTTGACCCTGTTGGAGTAGAGAAGATAAGTCCATCTCCCTTGTATCTATCTACAGCTTCACCATCTATTTCAAGGGCGAGGCTGCAAGTAGGTGCAATCTCATCTGTACAAGATCTTAAATAAAAATCATTTAACGCAAAAAATGATTTTTTAATTGTGGTTTCATTATTGTTCTTTTCTCTAAAAACAGTTGCTTCAAGCATCATTCTTTTTTGGATATTAAATCTATTATTTGAAACTCTTTCCCAAAAAGTTTCTTGCTTTAAGATCTGACGATCATGGGTCAAAAAGCCTAGATTCCCTCCAACATTAAAACTTAAAATAGGTATGTTTTTCGGGGATAAATATCTTGCGGCTCTTAAAACTGTTCCATCGCCTCCTAGAACAATAGTGATTTCTGGTAAAACCTCAGATTTTAAAAATAATTGATTAATGTTATTGGTTTCATTACTTATTTCGGAAAATAAAACTTTTTTCCCATAACCTTCAATTATTTTTTTACAATTTAAGGTTTCTTTGTATGCAGTATCACTATCTGATCTATATAAGATCCAGATCAGATTTGTTGTCATTAAAAATATCTACCATTTGAGTAGATTAAAACTTTCCATATCAATAGTAACTCTATTTCTATACAAGGAAAGTAGTATTGCTAGTCCAACTGCCGCCTCGGCTGCGGCTACGGTAATAACAAAAATTGAAAATACTTGCCCTCTAATTAATGATCCATCTACATAGGATGAAAAACTCATAAGATTTATATTTACTGCGTTTAACATTAATTCTATGCTCATTAAAACACGAACCGCATTTCGACTATTTATTAATCCCCACACACCTGTGCAGAAAAGGAATGCAGCAACTATGAGATAAGCCTGAAGAGGGACTGGTCCAATTGTACTTTCTAACATAATTAGTATATAAAAGCTATGTATAAAATTGATTTCATTTTATACTATTTTCGGAAAGAAGAGGAACTTTCTTATCACTTAAGGACTTTTGATTCTTTAAATCATTTATATCAGCTGCTGGAATTGATACATCTCTTCTTGCTAATACGATTGCTCCAATCATAGCCATTAATAATAGAATCGAAGCAAGTTCAAAAGGTAATAAATAATCTGTGAATAGATGTTCACCTATTCTCTCAGTTGCTTCTTCACCAATAGAGGTTGGTCCTGGTAAGTTCCATTTGGTGGTAATGCTAACCCGCAATAATAGGATTAATAATCCACCACAAACCCCACCAGATATAAATTTTCTAGTTCTAAGACCTTTAATTGGTTTTAACTTTTCTTTATTATTAACTAACATAATTGCAAATAATATCAAAACATTTACAGCTCCTACATATACAAGAATTTGAGCTGCAGCGACAAAACTAGCATTTAGCAAAAGATATAAACCTGCTACAGCCATAAATACTCCGCCTAATAAAAATGCTGAGTAAACAATATTTTCTAATAAAACAACTGCCAAACTTCCAGAAACTATGACGGCACTAAGAATTAAAAAGCAAATTAATTCTGTTGAATAAGCGATATTCATGTGTTAGTAGAATTTAATTTATTTGGAACAATATCCGACGAATTATTATTACCTTTTTCTTCTGATTTCTCTGCTTGCAGTTCTTTTATAATCTGACTTGGAAGCTTACCTGCTCTTTGTTGGTTCGCGGGTAATTCATGAGGGTCCATTATGCCCTTTGGCAAATAGGGTAATTCTCTGAGAGGACGAACTGATGGATCTGAAGTTACGCTTGTTGGTAGTCTTCCAAGAGCAACATTATCGTAGTTAAGGCTATGTCTATCAAATGCAGACAGTTCATATTCTTCTGTCATTGATAAGCAATTTGTAGGGCAATATTCAACGCAATTTCCACAAAAAATACATGCACCAAAGTCAATAGAATAATTTCTCAATTCTTTTTTCTTAGTTTCTTTATTCATTACCCAATCAACGACTGGCAGATTGATTGGGCATACCCTTACGCAAACCTCGCATGCAATGCACTTATCAAATTCATAATGAATCCTCCCTCTATAACGCTCAGAGGGTATTAGTTTTTCGTAAGGGTATTGAACCGTTACAGGCCTTCGACGCATGTGGTCGAACGTAACTCCTAGTCCATTAACTAAATATTTTGCTGCACTAACTGCTTCTTTAGTGTAGTCGGCAACTTTTTCAAGGAAACCAAGCATATTAAATTTGATGCCGGCGGTCTATGTCTACAGTAATCATTATACAGTTTTTTTCAATTAAATGTAGGTACTTTTACTTAAAAAACTAGCTAGTGTGTTGCTTTTCTATTATCCGCCAAATGTCATCGGAAATGCCAATTTAAGTGAAGCAGTTACAAGTAAATTGACCAAAGAAATAGGTAAAAGAAACTTCCAGCCTAAATCAAGTAGTTGATCAATCCGAACTCTTGGAGTAGTCCATCTCAATAAGATTGCTAGAAAAACCAGTAAATAAGCCTTAAGGATTGTCATTACAATTCCAAGAGACGCAGCAATAATTTGAACTATTGGATTATCAATTGAAAGACCTATCAATGATGAAAACCAATCAATTGAGATTGGAAAACCCCATCCTCCCAAGTACAGAACAGAAACAAGTAAAGCAGATAAAACAAGATTGATATATCCAGCTAAGTAAAACAGAGCAAATTTCATACCTGAATACTCAGTTTGATAACCAGCTACAAGCTCTTCTTCTGCCTCTGGTAAATCAAAAGGTAGTCTCTCGCATTCAGCTAATGCACAGATCCAAAAAATAATAAAACCTACAGGTTGTCGCCATATATTCCAGCTAAGTAAGCCGGCAGTATTTTGTTGCTCAACTATGTCAACAGTGCTCAATGAATTGCTCATCATAACTATGGCCAAAACTGCTAGCGCTAATGGAATTTCATAACTAATTGATTGAGCGGCAGCTCTCAGTCCACCTAGTAAAGAATATTTATTATTGGAAGAGTAGCCACTCATCAGTAAACCAATTGGTTGAATGCTACTTAGGGCAATCCACAAAAAGATTCCTATACCTACATTACTAATTAACAGATTTTGACCAAAGGGAACAATTAGCCAAGATAGAATAACTGGCACTAAAACTAATATTGGACCAACTGTAAAAAGAACACTGTCAGCCCTTGCTGGAATAATGTCTTCTTTTACTAAAAGTTTCAAACCGTCTGCCATTGGCTGAAGAATACCAAGTGCACCTGCATATTCAGGCCCAATTCTTTGTTGAGCTGCTGCAGAAATTTTTCGTTCAAGCCAAACTGTTACTAATACACCAATGACAGCTGATACCAATACTAAAAGCATTGGAAGAGGGATCCATAAAAGGTGTGCTAATTCATGAGATAAACCAAGGTTTTGAACACCTTGGGTAAAACTCATTTCAAGGTCTATACCTGAATTCACTTCTTACATATGTTCTATTAACAAGGTTAGTGTAATTTTGAATTAATTTTAAATTCGAAAAAAATAAATTTCAAATTATCTGCTTTCAACAGGCTTCCAATTTCTCATTTTTGCTCCTTCATAAATTTGTGATGGTCTGAAAATTCTATTTGCTCCAAGTTGTTCTCTCCAGTGAGCCAACCAACCAGCAACTCTGGAAATAGCAAAAACTGGTGTAAATAAATCTCGAGGAATACCTAGCTTTCGATAAACAAGTCCGGAATAAAAGTCAACATTTGGGAATATACCTTTGGGCCCCAGCTTGGAAATAGCTTCTTCTTCAAGTGCTTTGGCTACTTCATACATTTCATCTTTACCAAATTCCGAGAAAAGTTCCTCTGCGAAGGCTTGTAAAATTGTTGCTCTAGGGTCTTTGACACGATATTCCCTGTGTCCAAAGCCCATGATTTTCCTTTTTTTTGCAATTGCATCATTGAGAAATGAAGAGGCTTCATCAGGTCTTCCAATTTCTTCTAGCATTGCTATCACATCTTCATTGGCCCCTCCATGAAGAGGACCGGCTAATGTCCCAACGGCAGAAGCGACGACGGCATAAGGATCAGTCAATGTGCTTGCAGTTACTCTTGCGCTAAACGTACTTGCATTGAGACTGTGCTCGGCATGAAGAATTAAACATCTGTCGAAAACTCTTGCTGCAAGAGGATTTGGCTCCCTCTCGGTGAGCATATAAAGGAAATTGGAAGAGTAAGGTAAATCATCTTGCGGTTGAATTGGATCGTCTCCTTTTCTTATTTGCTCGAAAGCAGCAACCATAGTTGGAATTTTTGCAATCAACCTCACTACTGCGTCGTAGATATATTTTGGATCATCAATTGCTCTTCGAGAATAAAAGAGGCCCAAAGATGCAGCACTTGCTTGAAGAGCATCCATAGGATGCCCAGACTCTGGAAAACACTTGAGCATATCTCTAATTCTAAAGCTCACTCGTCTATGCATTTGAACGTCCTTTTCAAATTTCTCAAGCTCATGATCAGTGGGAAGTTCTCCCCAGATCAAGAGAAATGCAGTTTCTAAAAAACTACTTTTTTGGGCTAGCTCAGATATTGGATAACCTCTGTAGCTAAGCCTTCCTTCTGTTCCATTTATTTCGCATATCCCTGAGTTGGTTACTGGAACCCCTTCCAAGCCTGGCTTTAGAACCAAATTAGTTGTCTTTTTTTCGTTATCTATGGCTTTAGCTCCTGCAAAATCAGTTTTCTGTTCAATTGAAAAAATTCCAACTCGAACTTTATTTTATAGAATTTAACTATATTTTTAATATAGCACTTTAAAATTTTTATTAACTTGTTTTTAAGTTGATTTTAACTTTAATGAAGTCTGGATAATTAATTGTAGGGACTGCAATAGCTATATCAATATCCTGAGGAGGATTTAGTGTGTTTCCTGACATGGTTTTCAATAAGATATATGGATAGAAACTATTTAAAATTGCTTTAGTTTTTTCTTTCCCTAAATGAATTCTCAGGACATCATCAAAATCATTAAATTTATCTATATTCTGTTCATTATCTGAATAATTTTTTAGGTAGTTTGTATTATCAAAATTTGATATAGAAGATAAGTTTTGACTCCAAATGTAAGTCTCTTCATCTTCTTCGACAATTGCCTCGATTTTATCTTTTAACTCATATGTATTATTTTCATTTGTACTTATTTTTGACCAAATCTCTAGCTTTCTGCTTTTGAAATCTAGATTTGAATTCAAAAAATTCTCTTTTTTTAGAATATCATTTATCTCTGTCTTTCTCGTATCAGATTTCCTAGTTAAAATCAACCAGTCTTTATCATTTATCCAAATCAAATTTCCTTGAGAGTTTTCAAGAATTATTTTTAAGAGCTCAGAATAATCTGAGGTTGTTGATTCTTTGATAATAGAGGCTATTAGCTTTTGATATGGATGGACAGAATCTTTCTGGAAATATTGCTTGGGATTGTCAACTAATATGTAATCCCCAGGCAATTTAGATTCTTTTTTTATATCAATTAAATTATAATTAATATCTTTAACTGGCATTTTAGTTTTAATATTGTAAGCTAATATTCCTTCTAAGTTTAATTTATTTTTATCTATATTTACAGAAGATAGTAAATTATCTACCTTATTTATCTCAAATAATTTTTCTTCTTGACCTATAAGGTTTAAAATTTTTTTTGGAGATATTTCTAATAATAATAACCCGTCTTTAAGATTATCTTTTAATTGAATATTTTTATACTTTTTCTTTGTATTTAATATATTGCTATCTACTTTCTCTATTGAAGATTGTATGATTTTAGGATTAGATGATATTAAAAGATTATCTTTATCATTAGCAAAGTAGATTGAGTTGTTTGAATTAATTTGTTTTGAAATTATTTCTGTTTTTGAGGTGCTTATTTTATTGCTTGAATTGTTACTCTCAACAACAATTTTTGATCCTAAAAAAGATTCTAATTCTTTTTCAATATTTACATCTTCTTTTATTGCCAAGACTGTCATCCAATCACTAAGAGTTTGTTCGTTTGAATCCAATACAGCAAAGCTCCCATAATCTCCTACCCATTTTGAGATGTCTTTTGCAAAATCAAAGCCAATTAATTCAAATGAAGTATCTCTAATAAAACTTATTTTTTTGTTTATTGCATTTTTATTAACTTTATCTTGATAATTTTCGATGTACTTTGGAAGTATGTTTGGATTCAGTTTCCAGTGGAAAACGAGATCAGAATTCGTTGGTATGTATTTTGAGGAAGTCGGAGCATTGAATGATTGTTCATTGAACTTAGGGATTTGCGTAAGATGATTATTGCGCCAGATAAATATCCCAGTCAAAAGTGAAAAAATTATTATTGCAGATATTAAAAAATAAGTTTGACGTGATTTCATTTGTTACTATTTGAGCGTTTGTATCCTTTTTGAACTTTTGATAATCGAAAGTTTAATCTTTACTTAGAATTATAAATATGAACCAGAATATTCCTTTAAATATATCTCCAAAAGAGTTAAATAAAATTTTAGAAGATGATTCTTCTGAAAAACCATTTATTGTAGATGTGAGGGAGGATAATGAAATCGCTATTGCTTCATTTTCATTCTCAGTATTACATCTACCTTTGAGTAAAGCTGCAAACTGGTCAGCCAAAATAGGTGAGCTGTTACCGAAGGATCAGCCAATTGTTGTTGTCTGCCATGCGGGTGTGAGAAGTCTGAACTTTGGTATTTGGCTTTTAGAACTAGGAATAGCTAAAAGTGTTTTAAATCTTGTCGGGGGAATAGATGCTTGGAGTACTGATGTTGATCAATCTGTTCCAAGGTACTAATAGGCTTCTATTTTTTATATTTTTGATCCTAGTTTTTCAGCAACTGTATTCACGTCTTTATCTCCTCTACCAGAGCAGTTAATGACAATTTCAGAATTATGATTGAGAGTTGGGCAAAGTTTTTCTAGATAGGCAAATGCATGAGCAGTCTCTAGAGCAGGAATAATACCTTCCAATTTACTAACTAATTGCAGCGCTTCTATGGCTTCAGTGTCAGTAATAGCTGCATATTCAGCACGTCCAATTTCTTTTAAGTAACTATGCTCCGGTCCAACTCCTGGATAATCAAGACCTGCACTAATGGAATGCGCCTCCTCGACTTGCCCATCTTTGTCTTGTAGTAAGAGACTCATTGCTCCATGGAGAACTCCTATTCTTCCTTCAGTAATTGTCGCTGCATGGCGACCTGTTTCGACTCCATCTCCAGCAGCTTCAACTCCAATCATTCGAACACTTTTGTCTTCCACAAAAGAATGGAAAAGACCCATCGCATTCGATCCCCCACCAACACAAGCCAGCAGAACATCGGGAGACCTACCAAAAGCTTGTTTACATTGTTGCTTTGTTTCTTCTCCAATAACTGCGTGAAAATCTCTTACCAACATTGGATATGGATGTGGGCCTGCAACTGAACCGAGAATATAATGAGTCGTTTCAACATTAGTAACCCAATCTCGAATGGCTTCGCTGGTAGCATCTTTGAGTGTTGCTGTTCCACTTGTTACTGGCCTAACTGAGGCTCCAAGCAATTGCATTCGGAATACATTTAAGGCTTGTCTTCGCATATCTTCTTTGCCCATATAGATAATGCACTCCAATCCAAAACGAGCGCAGACTGTTGCAGTTGCAACTCCATGCTGACCAGCTCCAGTTTCAGCAATAATTCTTTTTTTCCCCATCCGAATCGCAAGAAGAGCTTGCCCAAGTGCATTATTTATTTTGTGTGCACCTGTGTGATTTAAATCTTCTCTTTTAAGCCAAATCCTTGGACCTTTTAATGTATTTTTTCTGTAATGTTCAGTTAGTCTTGTGGCTTCATAAAGAGGAGTTGATCTACCTACGTAAGTTTTTAGTAAATGATTCAGTTCTGAATTGAATGAAGAATCTTTCCATGCTTCTTTAGCAGCTTGCTCTAATTCAATAAGGGCAGGTATTAAAGTTTCAGGAACATATTGCCCTCCATACTTACCAAATCGACCAAAAGCATTTGGCCTTGTTAAAGGAGATAAATCCGAATCTTTAAATTGTATTGGGAGTGTACCTGTCACCTTAGATTAAGAAAATAATTACCAGCCAAAAAACAAAAAATGTCCAAAGGTGGCTGGAGTGAGTTTAATGACCCTCTTAAGACAATAGAGAGTAACACTCAAAATAGTGTTACTCCTAAAGGAAAGCGACAAGTTCGTTTAGAAAGAAATCGATCTGGAAAAAAAGGAAAACTTGTTACTGTTATTAAAGGACTTGAATTAAATCAAGTGGAGGCAAAAAAAATTCTTAAGAATTTAAAAATAGCTTGCGGAACAGGTGGGGCTATTAAAGGTGATTTTTTAGAGTTACAAGGAGATCAAATATCAAAAGCTCAAGATTTTCTTTTAAAGGAGGGTTTTAGGCCAAAACAAAGCGGAGGTTAACAATAAAGTGTGTCGATCAACATGGAGAATAGTAAACAATTAATCTGCATTCATGGAACAAAACTCTCACAGTCCTCTATCAAAAGCCACCAATATAGTTTGGCACCAATCTTCAGTTGATAGAGAAGCTAGATCTCAGCAAAGAGGACATCGCAGCGCAATACTTTGGTTTACAGGTCTATCTGGTTCTGGGAAAAGCACACTAGCCAATGCAGTAAATGTAGCTCTACACAAAAATGGTTATTCAACTTATGTTTTAGATGGTGACAACATCAGACATGGTTTATGCAAAGATTTAGGATTTTCAGATGTTGATAGGGAAGAAAATATTAGAAGAATTGGCGAAGTCTCTAAACTATTTCTTGACGCTGGAATAATTGTTTTAACCGCATTCGTATCTCCATTTAGAGTCGATCGCGATAATGCAAGATCTTTAGTTGGAGAGAATGATTTTATAGAAATATATTGTTCAGCTGATTTAGGGGTTTGTGAAACAAGAGATACAAAAGGGCTTTATGCCAAGGCAAGAAATGGAGATATCAAAGATTTTACTGGAATCTCAAGTCCTTACGAAGACCCTCAGTCTCCAGAATTGAAAATTGATACTGGAAATCTAGAGATTGATCAATGTGTAGATATAGTTACTAATTTGCTTGTTAATAAAAAGATAATTTCAAAAATTTCTTAGCGAATTGGTAATTAATTTCACGTTCATTACATTTTTTCTAGATACTTTTTTGCTCCAATCTCTTTAAGTCTTTGATCTTTTTTTACGACAAGGTCGTGAAGCTCAGATCTGTAGGTTTTTAATTTATTTGCTAATTCAGTATTGTTAATTGCCAAAATTTGAGTAGCTAAAAGGCCAGCATTTATGCCTCCTTCAATGGCAACCGTTGCTACTGGGATTCCTGATGGCATTTGCAAGATTGAATACATAGAATCTATTCCTGAAAGTGTCTTGCTTTTGACTGGAACGCCTATTACTGGAAGGGTCGTAAGTGATGCAATCATTCCAGGTAGATGGGCAGCTCCTCCAGCTCCCGCAATTATGACTCCAAAACCATTTGATTCAGCCATTTTCGCGAAATTCATCATTTCTTTTGGAGTTCTATGAGCAGATAAAATCCTTACTTCATTAGCTATGCCAAATTGATCTAGAATTGAAACTGCAGGCTGAAGAGTTTTAAGATCTGAATCACTACCCATTACTACTGCTACTTCCTTAAATGTATTTGCTTCGGTTAAAGACAATTGTCAATGTTATAAAACTCATCCTTAATAATGCCAATTATTTATGAATCCTGCATTAATTGTTTTTAGTTTTTAAGAAATGAGAAAAGTCACAAATATAAGAGCACCTCAACCTGATAAAAACGAAGATAAAAATAATTTACTTTCGCTGATTTTAGATAAAAATGGAA
>QCHK01000004.1 GCA_003279635.1 Prochlorococcus sp. AG-402-B05
AATATTTTGTAGATAGGTTTATTTATGGGAAGTAGTTTCGGAAAACTTTTTACTATTAGCACCTTTGGCGAATCTCACGGAGGAGGTGTTGGTGTAATTATTGATGGATGTCCTCCAAGGTTGGAGCTTGATATTAATGAAATACAAAATGATCTCAATCGAAGGAGGCCAGGACAAAGCAAAATAACTACTCCAAGAAACGAAAGTGATGAAGTTGAAATCATTAGTGGTCTTTTAGGTAATAAAACCTTAGGAACACCAATTGCCATGGTTGTAAGAAATAAAGATCATCGGCCTAAGGATTATTCTGAAATTAAAAAAACTTTTAGGCCATCTCACGCTGATGCTACATATCAGAAAAAATATGGAATTCAGGCTTCCAGTGGCGGCGGTCGAGCATCCGCAAGAGAAACGATAGGTAGAGTTGCCGCCGGTTCTGTTGCAAAGCAACTTCTTACTAAGTCTACTAACACGGAAATACTCGCTTGGGTAAAGAGAATTCATGATATTGAGGCTGAGATTCATCCGGGTGATGTTACTTTTGATGAGATTGAGAAAAATATTGTTCGATGTCCAAATCAATCAGCTGCAGATTTAATGATTCAGAGAGTGGAGGATTTTGGTAAAGAAGGTGACTCCTGTGGTGGAGTAATAGAATGTGTTGTTCGAAATCCGCCAGTTGGTCTTGGTATGCCTGTTTTTGATAAGTTAGAAGCTGATTTAGCAAAGGCATTAATGTCTTTGCCTGCCACTAAAGGTTTTGAGGTTGGATCAGGTTTCGGAGGTACTTATTTGAAAGGCAGCGAACATAATGATCCTTTTTTGCCATCAGATTCCGATCAATTGAAAACTGCCACTAACAATTCAGGCGGAATTCAAGGAGGTATAAGTAATGGTGAGGATATAGTTCTGAGAGTTGGTTTTAAACCAACAGCTACTATTAGGAAAAGTCAAAAGACAATTGATGAGGATGGTAATGCAACAACTCTCAAGGCGACAGGAAGACATGATCCTTGTGTGTTGCCAAGGGCCGTTCCAATGGTCGAAGCAATGGTTGCGCTAGTTTTAGCTGATCATTTACTTAGGCAAAAAGGTCAATGTACTGACTAATGATCAAATAATAATTATTTACGATACATTGCTAATCACAAAATTGATTTTAGGTTTTTAGAATAAATTATTAATAATTATTTAGCCATATCTCTAGATTTTTATCAGGTGTTTGATTTCGCAATTCTCTTCCGATGACCAAAGCATCGTATCCACTTTTGAGGAATTTTTTTAAATTATGACTTTTAATTCCACCGGCACCAATAAAAAAAATATCCTTTTTTTTAAAGTCTTTTAATTCATTTATAAAGTTAATTCCTAATTTTGATGCTGGAAAGATTTTTACAATTTTATATCCTAGATCGACTGCCTCTTTGAAATTTTCAATATTTGATATCCCTGGAATAACTAATTGATTGTATTCAATGGCTTGTATATGAATTTCTTTATTAAAGAATTGACTCATCGAATAATTAACATCTAATGAGAGAATTGATTCTAAAGATTGCCTTGAAGAAATTGATGCAACACCAATATTAATTGATTTAAATCTTTTTTTTATTTCTAATATTAAATTTACCCATTCTCGATGTGAATCCCACCCTATTTCAATATTTTTTATACCGAAATTAGACAAATTCTCAATTTTAGAAAGTAAAACTTCCTTTTTTTTTGAGAGATTAAAAAAATTATGTTCAAGTCTAATTACAACTATAAGCGGCTGTATCCTAAGAGATTTTATTAAATTATTCTGCTTAGCTTCCAAGAATTATATTTTTCTACTAAGCATATTCAGCAACTTTTACTTCATGGCGAATTAACAAATCCTGGAATTCTAGAGAATCAACCGTCTCAGTTTCCATAAGCATTGCTGTTAACTCCTCAAGTACTTGGCGATTGTCGTTTAAAGCCTTTTTAGCTCTTTCGTATGCTATCTCAACAAGAACTGAAACTTCTGAATCAATTGTTGCTGCTGTATCTTCAGAAAAATCTCTTTCTGCAGAGATGTCTCTACCAAGGAACATCCCACCCTGTGAACGTCCTAAAGCTACAGGCCCTAACTTGTCACTCATACCAAATTTGGTAATCATTTGCCGTGCGACTGAAGCTACTTGCTTTAGATCATTTGATGCTCCTGTGGTTACTTCGTCTTCTCCATAAATGATTTCCTCTGCAACTCTTCCTCCAAGAGCAACAGCCATTTGATTTTGTAGGTAAGACCTTGAATAAAGTCCAGATTCCATTCTTTCTTCACTTGGTGTGAAAAAAGTTAATCCTCCAGCTCCACCTCTTGGAATGATTGAGATCTTTTGCACAGGGTCATAATCAGGCATCACAGCACCAACGACTGCATGGCCAGCTTCATGATAAGCAACTAACTTTTTACGCTTTTCACTAATCACTGAGTCTTTCTTCTCAGGACCTACCATTATTCTCTCGATTGCATCACTAACCTCATCGTTACTCACTTCTGTTAATTCTCTTCTGGCAGCCAATATGGCAGCTTCATTTAATAGATTTGCTAAATCTGCCCCAGTAAAACCAGGGGTCCTTCTAGCTACTTGATCAAGGTCAACTGCCTTTGAAAGTGTTTTACTTTTTGCATGAACATTCAGTATTTGCAATCTCCCTGAGTAATCAGGTCTGTCGACAGTTACTTGCCTGTCAAATCTTCCTGGTCTCATGAGTGCTGAGTCGAGCACATCAGGTCTATTTGTAGCTGCAACAATAATTATTCCTGAGTTTCCCTCAAATCCATCCATTTCAGTTAGCAGTTGGTTTAGCGTTTGCTCTCTTTCATCATTACCTCCTCCAAGTCCTGCTCCACGCTGACGACCAACAGCATCTATTTCATCAATAAAAACTATACAAGGAGCATTCTTTTTAGCTTGTTCAAAAAGGTCTCTGACTCTACTCGCACCAACGCCAACAAACATCTCTACAAACTCAGATCCAGAAATGGAAAAGAATGGAACTGAAGCTTCACCTGCAACTGCCTTTGCAAGCAAAGTTTTACCCGTTCCAGGAGGTCCAACTAATAAAACACCTTTAGGAATTTTCGCTCCTACAGCTGTGAAGCGATCAGGATTTTTTAAGAAATCAACTACTTCAGTAAGTTCAAGCTTTGCACCTTCAATTCCAGCAACATCTCCAAAAGTAACTTTTGTTTCAGGCTCCATTTGAAGTCTTGCTTTACTCTTTCCAAAATTCATTGCTGGGTTTCCACCACCACCAGAGCCTGCTCTTCTGAATAGAAAAAATAGACCTCCTAATAAAAGAATTGGAAAAATTAAGCTAGTAGCAGCTTGCTGTAAAGGATTGGCTTGAGTAGTTGGTTGTACGGCAATATCGACGTCATTATCAGTGAGTAATTGGAGTAATTGTTGGTCAGGAGCCAAATTAACTAAAGCCCTGTTCCCATCACTTTCAACAATTTGAGCAGTTCCTTTGTCTGGAGAAATAAGAACCCTGCTTATTTGCTTCTCTTGAACAGCTTCTATGAAGTCACTATATCTAAGTGTTCTAGATGATTTTGTCGGGCTTGGCTTATCGAAAAAAGCACTTCCAACAAAAATAACAACTACAACAATTAGGACATAAAGACCAATGTTTCTCCAGCGTTTGTTCAATGTTCTTTTATATCTTTAAAGAGTTTAATAGGAATAGGTCCAACTATGCGGCTCTTAGTACATCAACGACGCTTTTAAATGCAAACCATTCAGGAATTTCGTCTCCACTTCTGAGCATTTTTCTGAATTGAGTGCCACTCAATTTTTTTATGTGTAATCCTTTTTCTTTAGCATAATCGGCGGTTACATAGCCTTCCTCCTCTGTAAATACAAGATTTAGAGATGGAACTGTTTGCATTTCTAATTCTTGGCAGCACTCGTTTGCAAAATTTTGAGCATCATATGGACCATAAAAATCTTCACCATTTAGAGAGGACTTACAGCCGGCCATATCTCTTCCGATAATAAAGTGAGTACATCCATAATTCCTTCTGATAATCATGTGCTGCAAAGCCTCTCTTGGCCCAGCCATATGCATCGAATAAGGAAGATATGACCACCTAATTTTCGGATTATTAACTTCAGAGGCAAGTTTTTCATAGGTTTGAAATCTTACTGATCCAGGAATGTCATCTTCTTGAGTTGGTCCACAAGTTGGGTGAACAAGAACGACACCATTTTTACTGACATTATTGGCTTCTAAGGCTCTTGTGAAAAGCTCATAATGGGCTCTATGAATTGGATTTCTGCACTGGAATGCGACTACATCTTCTCCAGAAGGAAGGTTCTCTCTTACTTGAGCAGGAGTTTGGCAAGTAAAAACTCTTTTAGGTAATTCTAAACCTTTTATTGAGCCTCCTAAATAATATTTTTTCCTCTCCATAGATATCATTCTTACTGCAGGATGCTCCAAAGAAGTTGTTCCATAGCAAAATTTGGCTTCAATAACTTTGTCAGGAGTCCATTTTTCTTGTATTTCTAAAATTGCTAGTTCTTGATCTTTGTAATTTAGTACAACTGAATCTCCTGGATTTATATCTTCTCTATCTGTATCCATCACAATGGGCAAACCAAAAAGCAAACCTGATTCAAGTCGATTTTGTTTAACGACTGAGTTGTAATTTTTCTCACTCATGAACCCATTTAAAGGAGAAAAAGCACCTATCAAAAGAAGTTCAATATCACAAGCATTTCTATCAGAACAATTTAAAGTTTTAAAAGAATTTTTTTTTAACTCTTTTGCTTCTTGATCCTTAGCCATTAGGTTTATAAGTTCTCCACCATAAGGTTTGATTAAACCTGAGAGATTTTTATTAGAACTTTGCTTGCTAGTCATTTTCTCTTTAAGTAACCGGGAAATTCTCCCAGATAGGGGGCCCATATTTAAGAAATTGTTTTCATTAAATTCAGCCAATAAAAAAAGAGGGTTTTAACCCCCTTTTTTTATTGATTAAGATGATTATTTTTAGGCTTTGCGACCATAGAAGATACCTTTGATTTTGATATCAACAGGATCTTTTGATCCAAGGTCATTATCTGAAGGTTGGATAGCAACAAATTTGCCACCAAATTCATCAGTGTCTGCATCAACACTATCGACAGTAAGAGTTATTTCACCTTTACCGCCAAGATCATCTTTAACATTTTCTCTGGCAAGATCATCATCATCACCCCCACGAGCAATGAGAGCTTGAGCATATTCAACACCGGTTGATTTAGCGCGACTCTTTGGATCAAGAAAGTCTGCAGATCTATAGCTTGGAGTTGTTGTTGGACCTGAAAATTCAGCTCCTGGCTCAATTGATTTTCCTTTTTTGGATTCTGCAACCATCTCTTTAACAGAGAATGCAAAAGGAAATTCCTCTCCATTTGGAGCTAGAACAGTAATTAGAGAGAAGTCAATACCACCTTTTTCAGTGAATTTTCCTCCGGAAAGATCTCCATAAACTTCATCAAGACTTGTATTGAAGCGAGGACTGATGATTTTTGCAATTGCAAAATCAGATTTATTTCGCTTGTTACCTGGAAGTTTTACTGAAACTTCTGTTGGCTGAAGGCATAAACTTTTAAATTGACCATCAGCATTAATAGAACCCGATGAACCCGCTGGTAAAACAGTGCAAGCATCAGCTTGGCCAGTATTAACAACATTGCCAAAACGAGCATTACCTTGCTCGCGCCCTTTTAAAGCTGCAGATGCGCTTGATGGGAGAGTTGTAAAGGTGAGACAAAAAGCCAGCATCAAAGCCAGCAGAGGACGAAATCGCATGAGAGGGCTAGATGACTGCGGTCGAAACCGCCCAATTAATTCAGTTGGGATATTACAGGTGTCAAATACTTCTTTTCACAAGCATCTGACAGCTCTATACAACCCGTAGCTTTTGCTTTGATGGATTTACCACATCGATTTCATTCAAAACCCTTTTGCAGCAGTCTTTTTTGGCGTTTAGGCTCTGATTTTAGAAAAAAAACAAATTCGAAAAATATCAATAAATTCTCTATTTTAAATTTCTAATTTCATCTAAAAGTTGATGGGATATTGCAAGTTTTGTTGAAAAAGATAAGTTTTTGACCATTTTTTTTGGACCTAACAAAAAACCACTGTTGAAGTTTTCATCAAATCCTTGCCCAGCTCTATCAATGGGATTGGCCATGAGTAGGTCACAACCTTTTGAAACTCTTTTCTTCTCTCCCTTTTCAATGATTTCATTATCACTTCCTGTCTCAGCAGCAAAACCAAGGAAAATTTGATTTTCTAATTTTTTTTTCGTTTGATTTTTGATTAGGTCTGATGTCATTTCTAAGTCATCGAAAATGGACTTTAAAAAAAATTCTTTAGAGATTTTTTTTTCACTGGGACTATTATTTTTGAAATCTGATACTGCTGCAGCCATAACGATGACCTGAGCAGATGGTTGTAAATCATCAATTTTTGCTCCCATTTCATTTGAGCTTCTAACTGGATAAGTATTCAGTCCCTCAAGCAAATCTTGTTGAACGCTTACTGGGCCATGAACTAAATCGACCTCTGCACCTCTTAACTTTGCTGCTTGAGCTATCAAAACCCCCATCTTTCCACTGCTTCGATTAGTTAATTGTCTTGCGGCATCAAGAGCTTCGACGGTGGGACCAGCCGATATGAGAAACCTTATGTCTTTTAAATCTTTAGTGAGAAATTTATTTTCAGCATGGAAAATAAATGCACTTTCAGAGGCCATTTCAATAATATCTAAATTGACCATTTTCCCATCACCAACTCTGTCGCAAGCTAAAAGTCCTTCACTAGGTTCGAGAGTAATAACTTGGTCAATAGTTTTAACGTAATTCCAATTCTTTTTTACTGATTGATTTTCCCACATTGAAGTATTCATGGCAGCAGCCATAACTATTTGAGATTGACTAGCTAAAAGAATGCTGGCTAAAAGTCCATCAGCACTTCCACTGATAAATTTGGATAATGATGTAGCGCTCAATGGTGCAACAATAATTAGTTCTGCCCACTCAGCTAAAGCAATGTGCAATGGCTTGGTTTGAGAGTCAGCCCATTGATCTTTATCTTGGTAACATTTATTTCTGCTTAAAGTAGACAAAGATAAGGGACTAACTAAATTAGTGGCGCTTTGCGTTATGACGCACTTGACCTCTGCACCAGCTTTAATTAGGCGGCTAACTAAAAGAGGAGCTTTAACAGCTGCAATACTCCCCGTAACAGCAACTAATATTTTTTTTTCAGATAAAGAAGTCGAATTAATCATGATATTTTGATTTTATATCAAATAGACCTTGAAAGATATTTTTCAAATTTAAAATAAGCTGCATTTTTTGTATTAAAGGAAATTTGATTTTTTATATCTTTGATGAAAATAATTTATTTTTGCTTTATTAGATCTTTCATTTATTATATTTATGTTAGAGAGTTAACTAATGAAAAAATCCTGAGGTAATTTTTTAACTTTTCTCTTATGGCTCTAAGAATGCAGAAAACATTTTTATATAAATCATCTACAAAAATTGTTGATAGGTTAGCAAATTGGGCTGCAAATCCTTGGAGAAGGTATTCATTGTTAGCAATAATTTTTTTAATAGGCTTTTTAGTTGGTAGTTCTCTAGGTATGATTAATGGTGTAATAGCTTTGATGGATCCTGTTGGAGCATTTATTGCTTTAATATTTTTGGAGTTATTAATTAAAGCTAGATTTGTATTTCTGAAGTCTAATAAACGAATAATACTAGTTAGGGTTTTTGATATGTTCAGAATTGGATTAACGTATGGACTTTTTTCAGAAGGTTTGAAACTATTATAAATCTATTCTAAATATAATTAATCTTTTTTATTTAACCCTAGTAAATACAACAAAGCCATTCGTGTTGGAATACCATTTTCTACTTGTTTACTTATAAGATTGATTGAATTATCTTCAACTAATCGATTACTTATTTCTACTCCTCTATTCACTGGTCCAGGATGAAGAACAGGAACTTTCTTTTCACACCATTTTAAACTTTCATGGGTTATCCCATATTGTGCATAATAACTATCAAGATCCTTAAGCATATTTAGCTTCATTCTCTCTTTCTGTAATCGAAGTGTCATAACTGCATCACTATTTTTTAATGCGTCTTTTAGCGATCTTTTTATGAAAACAGAACCTCTCTTATTAATGGGATCAAAATTTTGCCCCCGTGGAGGATTCTGAACAAAATTAATGAATTCCTCTGGAAGAAGGCTGGGAGGTCCACATAGTGTTACCTCTGCGCCACATGCAGTTAGAGCCCAAAGGTTTGACCTGGCAACTCTAGAATGAAGAATATCTCCAACTATTGTAATTTTTTTATTTAAAAGACTATTAGTTGATGGTTCATTTGGATTAAAAAAAGTAGCAAGTGTAAATAGATCCAAAAGTCCTTGACTTGGATGGCTATGAAATCCATCACCTGCATTGAGAATGGATGTATGGATGTTATTTATGTCAACGTAATTAGCTAACTCTGCGGGTACATTTGTTGACTCATGCCTAATTACTAAGATATCAGCCCCCATTGAGATATATGTGAGAATAGTGTCTAAAGGAGTCTCTCCTTTGCTTAGAGAACTTGCAGATACAGAAAAATTTTGAACATCCGCAGATAGTCTCTTTGCTGCAAGTTCAAAGCTAGTTCTTGTTCTTGTACTTGGCTCGAAAAATAAGTTGGCGATTAATCTTCCATGAAGAGCGGGAAGTTTTCTAGAACTTGATTTATGGACATCTTTAAATCTTGTTGTTAATTCTAAAACTGTTTTGTAATCCTCTAAAGAAAATGTAGATAAATCAAGAACGTGATTATGTTTCCAATTATTCATAATCCCTCAAATGTTGATGGTTCCCAACACTTATTTTTTGGAGGAATTCGATCACCTCTAACCCTTTTGCTAACACTTCTACTACTTTTAAGGTACCAACGCCAAGGTATATCTTTGGCTTGCGAAATGCCAATCCTTGTGGTCTGAACAATATTTCCCTGTCTTGTTATATTTTCTCCTTCTGTTAACCAAAAATCATTTGCAGGTGACAAGTGTAAATTGTCAAAATTCTTATTTAATCCAAATCTTTTTGCTAATAATCCAGGTCCAGAAGCAATTCTCTCGTGTTCTCCTTTTATTGCTATCGATCGAAGAAGTACACCATTTGCCCAGTTTTTCTTCCCAGTAACAATATTTACACAACTATTAATGCCGTATGAAAGGTATATGTAAAATTTACCCGGTTCACCAAAAAGGGTTTTGTTTCTTTGAGTTCTCCCTGAGAAGCCATGGCATGAAGCTTCTTCTTGAGAATAAGCCTCAGTTTCAACAATTGCGCCAGCAAGATAGCTATTTTTTGATAAGCGCTTAATTAAAAAACAGCCAATTAAGTTAGGTGCGACCATATGAGATGGCCTTGAAAAGAATTCTTTTGTAAGAAGTGAGATTTGCTTACTATTTCTTTTTTATCCATATTACTGACTAAATAATAGATTTCTCTATCTTGCTGATTAATCTACCAACACTTAAAATTTCTTAAAAAGCTTTCAAATGGCAAGATGGTTTACGAACTTATTTGCCTAAACGAAAGCACTAAGATCTTTTTGTAATAAGTCGTCCATCTCATTATCTAAAGATCTTGAAAATTTTCTAACATAACTATGACTAAAATTTCTTCATCTGATGTACGTAAGGTTGCACAGTTAGCTCGTTTAGAACTTCCAGCAGATCAAATAGAAACCTATACAGAGCAACTCGAAGAAATACTTTCTTATGTTGATCAACTGCAAGAAATAGATACTGAAAATATCCCTCCAACTACTAGAGCTGTAGAGGTGGTTAATGCAATGAGGGATGATTTAGTTGAAGTTAATTGCTCAAGAGAAGATCTTCTTAATCAAGCACCTCATAGGGAAGGTGATTTTTTTAGAGTTCCCAAAATACTTTAAATTTAGGAATTATCATTTACTTGCTGTTCTGATTCTAGTTTTATGAATTAACTTTATATATTTTCTTCTCCAATTGTTTTTTGGTAATATTCTTGCTATTGGTCTCATTTTACTTCTTCTTTCTTTGTGACTTCTGATTCCAAGTAAAATATCATAAAGAAAATTTAGACTATCTTTCTTGGTTTCAAAAATTCCCATTCTTTGAGGCGAACCTTTTTGATCTAAAAGTGGTTTTGTCGCTTCGTAAGCTGGTTTATATTCAAACCAGGGAATAGAGGGCCATAAATGATGAACTAAATGATAATTTTGTCCCATTATTAGCAAGTTCATTAATTTACTTGGATAAACTCTTGCATTTTTCCATCTGTTTCTAGACTGAAAAGGTCTATGTGGTAAATAATCAAAAAATATTCCTAAAGTGACTCCAACCATTAACGCTGGTCCGAACCACAAATTATAAATAACATTCATAAAATTATATTTAATTCCGGCAATAATTATGCAAATAAATATTCCTCTCTCGATTCCCCATTGCATTAGTTCAAACTTTCTCCAAAGTTTTCTCTCGAAGAAAAAGTATTCATGATAAAAAAATCTTGGAGCAATTAACCAAATAGGACCAAAAGTGCTAACTATATGATCTGGGTCGTTTTTTGGGTCATTAACATATTTGTGATGCTCAAGATGAACTCTTGTGAAAACTGGGAAACTAAAACCTAGTAATATCGCTGACCCATGCCCCATGAATTGATTGACCCATTTATTTGGATGGGCAGCATTGTGGCAGGCATCATGAATAACGGTGCCTTCCATATGCAGTGCCAAAAAAGCTAATGCAACTAAAATTGGTAATGGCCAATTCCCTTGATACCACTGCCAAACACTAATTATTGCCAGGAAATAACCACCAAAAAAAAGCGCCAAAGTTATGTTTAGAGGCTTGGGCGGGTCGAGATATTCTTGGATCTCGTTTTGCCAGTAACGTAATGACTTCAGTTTTTTCGTAGCCTTATTTTTTTCAGACCTCGATAAGCACTGGCTCATTGCTGAATATGATTGAGATTAATTGAACTTGTACAGCTTAATTAAAAATGCCCACCGGGAGACTTGAACTCCCACGACCAAAGTCACTGGTACCTAAAACCAGCGCGTCTACCAATTCCGCCAGGTGGGCCAAAGGTTTTCACCGATTGTAGATTGATTCTAGCAGCTCGTTGATGGCTATTTAAAGACTATTTTTGATTCGTGATCGTAAAAAGATTAAGGTAATTTTTATATTTGTATTTGAGACATTTGAAATTTTGGTTTTATGAAGCATGATTTTTAGTTTTTCAATAAGCCTTTATCACTACAAAACAAACTCATATTGAGAAAAATATGGTTATTTCTATTTCTGGATACTTGTTTCTTTTTGTTGGGCTTTTGATATTGGCTTTACCTTTAATGCTTGTGGAATTAAGTAGGCCAAGAGATTGGTTGATGGGCGGACTTTTTTTATTTTTAGGATTATTTCTGTTAGAGGAGAATGATCTTTTGAGAGGCTCAATAAATTTACTTGTTATTTCTATGGCAATTTTGTATGGAAAAATGATTTTAGAAATTATCCAAACTAGGTGGAATCAATTAAGCTCTGAAGAAAAAAAGGGAGTTGGATCTTTTCAGAGGTGGTTTGAATCTTTTAGACAGCTCGGTCAAAGTTTTGCTTTACTTGGAGCTGGCTTTTTTAATTTTTTTAAAGGTTTCACTACTAAATCTGAAAAACCGTTAAAAGAAAAAAAATGGGTTCATCCAGAATTGAAAGAAGAAGTCAAGAAGAAAGTAGTTGAAAGATCTGGTTCAACTGATTCCAATAAGATCGGAAATCAAGAATTCGCTGAAAATGAAGAAACTTCTTGATAAGGTTAAAAGACCTCAGGTAACCCTGATGACTGATGAATATTTTTTAAAGTGAATAACATCAATAAAAACTCTCAAAAGGATCGTTCCACTTACAAAGACACTCTCAACCTTTTGCAGACTAATTTTGGAATGAGGGCAAATGCAACTCTAAGAGAACCTGAGTTGCAAGCTTTTTGGAGAGAAAAAAATATAGATTTCGAATTAGGCTTAAATAATACTGGAGAGACTTTTACTTTGCATGATGGCCCGCCATATGCAAATGGAACGCTTCATATGGGGCATGCTCTCAACAAAGTATTGAAGGATATAATCAATAAATTTCAAACAATGAAAGGGAAAAAAGTTTGTTATGTCCCTGGATGGGATTGCCATGGATTGCCTATTGAATTGAAAGTTCTTCAAGCTATGGATAAAAGTCAACGAGCTGAATTAACACCTATTAAGTTGAGAAAAAAAGCTGCTGCTTATGCAAAAAAGCAAGTTTCCCAACAAATGGATGGTTTTAAAAGATGGGGCGTATGGGGTGACTGGGATCAACCATATTTAAGTTTAGACAAAAAGTTTGAAGCCTCTCAAATCAAGTTGTTTGGTGAAATGGTCTTTAAGGGATACATATATCGAGGCCTAAAACCAGTTCATTGGAGTCCAAGTTCTCAAACAGCTCTGGCCGAGGCGGAATTAGAATATCCAACCGGTCATATTAGCAAAAGTATTTATGTGGGATTTAAAGTTAATCAAATACCAAAAAGATTAACTCAAGAAATTTCTAAGCAAGCTCCAGATCTAATTAATTCTGAAGGGAAATTAAAAGAACTAAAACTTGTCATTTGGACTACTACTCCTTGGACAATTCCTGCAAATGAGGCCATTTCTGTTAACCAAAAATTAGAATATGTAATTGCACAAAGTTCTGATCGTTCATTGATAATTATTGCTAACGATCTTTTGGAAGAAGTATCTATGAGTGTAGGAATTAATTATGAAAAAAGAGTATTAATCAAAGGATCGATCTTAGATGGAATTATATATAAACATCCTTTATTTTATAAAATAAGCCCTGTTGTTTTAGGAGGCGATTATATTACAACTGAATCCGGAACTGGATTAGTACATACTGCTCCAGGTCATGGTGTTGATGATTTTAATACTGGTAAAAAATATAATTTATCAATTTCTTGCCCAGTTGATGCAAAGGGTTTTCTAACGAAAGAAGCCGGAAAATATGAAGGTCTAAATGTATTAAAAGATGCTAATAGTGTCATAATAAGTGATCTAATTAATGCTGGATCTTTGCTTAAAGAAATTCCATATGAGCACAGGTATCCTTATGATTGGAGAACTAAAAAACCAACTATTTTTAGAGCCACAGAACAATGGTTTGCTTCCGTTGAAGGATTTAGAGATAAAGCCCTTTCTGCTATAGAAGATGTTATTTGGCTTCCTGAATCGGGAAAAAATAGAATTAATTCTATGGTTAGAGAAAGAGGAGATTGGTGTATCTCCCGACAAAGGACCTGGGGAGTTCCAATACCAGTATTTTATGAAAAGAATGGACAAGAAATCTTGCTCAATAAAGAAACTATTTCTCATATAGCTGATTTATTTTCTGTTCATGGAGCAGATATTTGGTGGGAATATGAAGTGTCTGAGCTATTACCTCCTTCGTATTTAAATCAGGCAGATCGATGGCAAAAAGGTACTGATACTATGGATGTTTGGTTTGACTCTGGCTCTAGTTGGTCTTCAGTTATTTCTAAGAAAGAAAATTTAAATTATCCAGCAGATTTATATTTGGAGGGATCTGATCAACATCGGGGTTGGTTCCAGTCCTCTTTATTAACTTCGGTAGCAGTGAATGAACATGCACCTTTTAAAAAGGTCCTTACACATGGTTTTGCATTAGATGAGAATGGTAGGAAAATGAGTAAATCCTTAGGAAACATTATTGATCCTTTAGTTATAATTAATGGCGGTTCAAATAAGAAATTAGATCCTGCGTATGGAGCTGATGTTTTGAGGTTATGGGTTAGTTCTGTTGATTATTCTGCAGATGTTCCTATTGGATCAAACATACTAAAGCAAATTTCTGATGTTTATCGTAAGGTTCGAAATACGTCTAGGTATCTATTAGGTAACCTCTATGATTTTGATTATAAAATTGATTCCATTGATATTGCTAATTTACCATTGTTAGATAAATGGATGTTGAATAGAACAGCTGAAGTAATTGATGAAATATCAGATGCATACAATAATTTTGAATTTTCGAAATTTTTCCAAACAATTCAAAATTTTTGTGTTGTTGATCTATCTAATTTTTACTTAGATATTGCAAAAGATAGGTTGTATGTGAGTTCTAAATCTGACTTTAGAAGAAGAAGTTGTCAGACAGTTTTATCCTTGGTAATTGAAAAAATATCTGGATTAATTGCACCTGTTTTATGTCATATGGCAGAAGATATTTGGCAGAATATTCCATATGACTTAGAGGAAGCCTCAGTATTTCAAAGAGGATGGCCTAATGTACCTAAATCATGGCGAAATAGTAGTTTTAATTGTCATGTGACTGAACTCCGTAAACTCAGAGCAGTTATTAATCGTATGTTGGAGAGTTGTAGAAATAATCAAGCGTTAGGTTCTTCTTTGGAAGCATCAGTAAGGGTTGATATATCTGATGAAAAAGTTCAAGCTGCTATTGAATGGTTAGCTGAAAGCGAATCTAATAATGTTGATGTATTAAGAGATTGGTTCCTAGTTTCATCTTTACAAATTGGCGGTGAGCCATGGGCTGAGGTTTTAGTTAGTGAGGACAATGATTATACTTCAGTCGAGATTGCAAAAGCAAGGGGATTTAAGTGTGAAAGATGTTGGCATTATGAAATAGAAATGAGCAAGAATCCTCAACATACAAATATTTGCAAAAGGTGCGAAAAAGTAGTCTTAGCTATTTAAATAGTAATTAACTTTTAATATTAAAGTTATTATTTTTTAAAATTTACCGGCGAAACGGCCATTCTTTGGTAATTGGATGATCAACCATTGAAGTAACCCTATTAGATATAAAATTAGTGATAAATATGCGAAAAATGTAGCAAATCCTGTACTCCAATTACCGTCTAAAACAAATTTTATTAGTGTTTTTGTTGTCATGAATGAATTAAATGGAATTTCTCTCCAATTATCACAATAGTTCTCATTAATTGAATTCAAACATCTCCAACTAAATATATGAAGTCCAGTATTTATTAAAGACCAAAAGCTTAAAGTCCATCGCCAAATTCTTGTAGTTAAAGCAATTGGTCTGTAATCAGGCATTTCATCAATTTCTTCATTGAGATCAGACCAAAACCAAATAGAACTGACCATAAGTATGGGTGCAATGAATGAAATTGATTGACCTAATTGGCTCTCAACACTAAGAAATAAAAGGTTTATCGCATAAATACTAGAAACTTTCCAGTAAATTGATAAAAGTCTATCAATAGAGCTCGCATTCGATCTTTTTGCCCAAATCAATAGAAATAAGGGGAGACCGAATGCGAAGGTGGCCGCAATTCGATATGAGAGCCAAACTAGAATTTGGAATTGAGGTTCAGTCAAAAAAAATCTCATTCATATGTATTATCAACCTTAAGGTTATCTTTTTATGATTATTTTTAATTATTAAAGTTTTTTCTCTATATTTTCCTAACTTTTAGATTATTTATCCAATTCCTCCCTTGATTGAGTTATGATTATCTAGCGATACAAACAAAATAATTGAAAGACTCTAATCGAAAATTTATAAATTGGTTTGTCTTCATATCATCTTCTGAAAAATTTAATTGACTTGCTAATATAATAATCTGATTTATTTATTTCAGGTTTCATTTTGTGAGACAGCATGTAAATCCTTTAAGTCAATTTTTTCAGTTACCATTATCTCTTCCTAGTAAGAATATTCTTTTTGAGAAATCTCACTATCCAATTCATTTAGATATTGGATCCGCAAAAGGTGAATTTCTGATTGAATTAGCAACAAAATACCCTGACTGGAATTTTGTTGGGCTTGAGATAAGAGAACCTCTTGTTATTTTATGTGAAAAGAAAAGAAGAAAATTAGAATTGACTAATTTAAAGTTTCTATTTTGTAATGTTAATGTCAGTCTAGATGAATGGTTATCTGACTTATATTTTGGTCAATTAAAAAGAGTTTCAATTCAATTCCCAGATCCTTGGTTTAAAAGAAAACACTTTAAAAGGAGGCTCCTAAATACTAATATTCTCAATTCAATTGCTAAATCTATGGCTAAGGATGGCGAAGTATTTATTCAAAGCGATATATTCAAACTTATTGAATATATGACTAATACGATTGATGAAAATAGATATTTTACTAGAAAAAATTTAGGAGATCTGACGTCAATTGATAAAAATCCTTATAATGTAATGACAGATAGAGAAATATTTTCTCTTAAGAAAAATTTGCTAATTTATAGAGTAATGTATATTAGAAATAGCCTATTATTCACTAATTAATCAAATTTATAATTAAAATATATGATATGTTTTAATTTAAAGTTTATGTATATAATCATTATTATGAAGTGTGAACTCAGATGATTGATAACTCCAATTCAGGTACAGTCCTTGGCCCCCGTCAAAAAATTTTTTTAGTTATACTAAGCCTTTTTTTAGTTGTTTCACTATTCTTTTTTCGAACTGGGTTTAAAGCTAATAAAATGCTTGATCAATTGGCTAAGAACTCCTTGGAACCAGAGAAAGCTTTGTCAAATGGAAAACCTACATTGTTTGAATTTTATGCGGATTGGTGTGAAGCTTGCAAGGAAATGGCTCCTGACATGGTTAATGCTGAAAAACTGAATTCAAATAAGATAGATATTGTTTTGCTTAATGTTGATAATTCAAGGTGGTTTGATTTGATTGATAAATATGATGTAAATGGCATTCCTCAATTAACTTTTTTTGACAATCAAGGTGAATTTAAGGGTTTTTCATTGGGAGTTAGAAAATATAGTGAACTTAATGAAATCTTTCTTGCTTTAATTAATAATTCTGAATTACCCTCTTTCACAACATTATCAAATTCAAGTAATTTAATTTCTACAAATAATTTAAAAGTGCTAAATAATAATATTAGATCAGAAGGCCCAAGAGATCATAGCTAAAATAGCCAATTCAAAGCAGATGAAACTACTGGATATTCTTTTGAAAAAATATTTTTACATTCTTGTGCAATCTCCATATGCTCTTTTTGCGTGCCATGACCAGTTCTAAGATTTATATAATGAATCCAGGAACGACATGATCCTGTCATATAAATTCTGGTTGGGGTAGCAAGTGGAAGTACAAATCTTGCACATTCTTTTGCGATTCCAGCTTCTAACATCTCTTCATAAAGCTCTTTATTTTGAACAAACTGATCTTTAATTTTTTTGTTGAAAGTATTAATAATTTCTTTTGGCAAGTCTGATATAGAATTTTGTCTATTTTTATTATCTTGTCTTCTTAATTCTGGTATAGGGATTTCTCCTAATTGCATGCTATCTGCATAGCGTTGTGAGAATTCTTGAAAGGTAAATGATCGATGTCTTAAAATTTGTGCAGCAATTCCTCGAGTAGTTTCTATTTGTAAAGTCATATAAGCTTGCTCAAATACGCTCCAATGTTCGTTCTTAATGCAATACCCAATTAGTTTCGTAAAGTCATCATTATCTTGATTCTTTGGATTGCTAACCCTGGCAATATATGCCATGCTTTTTTCAGCGTTTGGCGTAGAGGTTATTAATTGAATACGACTCATATTTAAACCTTTGCTAGAGTTACTTTTTCTTGTTGATATTGATATTTACCTTTCCTATCACTGTAAGTTGTTTCACAAGGATCTCCTTCAAAGAAGAGTAATTGACAAATTCCTTCGTCAGCATAAATCCTGCAATCTGCTCCAGAGCTATTACTGAATTCCAGGGTTAGATGACCTTCCCAGCTTGCTTCAGCAGGAGTTGTATTTACGATTATTCCTAGGCGGGCGTAAGTGCTTTTCCCAAGGCAAATAACTGTAATATTTGGCGGTACTTTCATTTTTTCTAATGCAACACCAAGGCCATAAGAGTGTGCAGGTAAAATAAAATATTTCCCATCCTCGTCTTCTTTTAAATCTGTAGGTTCTAAATTGGCAGGATTAAACTTTTTCGGATTCATTACTGTTCCAGGAACATGCCTGAAAATCAAAAACTCTTTAGAAGAGAGTCGCAAATCATATCCATATGATGAGCAACCAAAGCTTAAAACAGGAGATTTTTCTGATTCAGGCTCAAGATGTCTTATTAGTTTTTCTTGAAAAGGTTCAAGCATTCCTAGTGAAGCCTGTTCAGCAATCCAAATATCATTTTTTAACATTTAATTGCAGCGTAATTCAGTGATTTGATCAGCCATTTCAATTACTTTATGAGGGATTGATGGTCCTGTAAGAATAATATCTGTGGATGATGGTCGATTATTTATCATAAAAATTAAATCATTTTCTTCAATAAAACCAAGACTAATAGCCATTCCTATTTCATCGAGAACGATTTTATCTATTTTTTTTTCGATTAAACGTGATTTACAAACCCCCCAAAGCTCTTTGATCGCTTTTTCTTCATATTTTCTTTTTAAAGATAAATGTTCTTCCAATATTTCTTCTTGTATGCACGTTTCAATGGCTGGTCTTAACCATTCAAGTCGCCCGCAAAGATTGATAGCTCCATTTGGTCCTTGGTTGACTCCACCTCTTAAAAATTGAGCTATTAAAACTTGGCTTCCCAATCCTGCAGATCTAATTGCCTCACTAAGAACAACAGAAAAACTACCTCTAAAAGTAGAAGTGTGGATTTGAACTTGACCTTGTGTTGCAACTAGTTGTAAAGGCTTTCTAATGGGGGTAGGCCTTAGAGAAGTCTCTTTTGATGGCGATGAACCCCTCTGTCGAGCATTAATGCTCACTCGTGCATTCATCTTGATTTTTATCAGAATGTCTTCAAACTAATGTAGCGGCATAAAATTTCTAATCAACCAATTCAACACTATCTGTGGTGTATGGAGTAAAAATACTTGGTTATCAAAACTATTAAGGCCCTATTAAGTGATTCAAGAAAAACATGGAAAAGTAGTTTTAAATACTTTTAAAATTGCGCCGTAATTTTTTGAGCCTGAAAAGATAGAATTTTTTAGAAAGAATAGCCTTGGATTATTGACTTAGCTTCAAAAAAGTCGCCATGGCTACATATCGTTTTTTCTTGACTTATTAATGTTCTTTGAACAATTAATTAAATATGGTCACTTCGTATCGTGGCTTTACTCGTTTCAACCAACCCAAAAATAGCGAGATGGTTGGTAACTCATCCGCTTCATTGCCGCCAAATAAAACTCTCTTAGATGTAATTAAATCTTTGGAGGGTGTTTCTACTGAAACTGTAGATAGATCAAAAACTATTTTTTTTCCTGGTGATCCTGCTGAAAGGGTTTATTTGATAAGACGTGGTGCAGTTCGATTGAGCAGAGTCTATGAAACAGGTGAAGAAATTACTGTTGCTTTATTGAGAGAAAATAGTCTGTTTGGAGTTTTATCTTTATTGACAGGTCATAGATCAGATCGTTTTTATCATGCTGTTGCCTTTACTCGTGTGGAACTCGTTTCTGCTCCAGCCACATCAGTGAGGAATGCCATTGAGCAAGATGCCTCTGTTGGTTTGCTCCTTTTACAAGGTTTATCAAGTCGAGTACTTCAAACTGAAACAATGATTGAAACTTTAACTCATAGAGATATGTCTTCTCGTCTCGCAAGCTTTTTACTTGTTTTATGTAGAGATTTTGGTGTACCTGGTGAAAAAGGAGTCACAATTGACTTAAGACTCTCTCATCAAGCCATTGCTGAAGCAATAGGTTCAACCAGAGTTACTATTACACGACTACTTGGTGAGTTGAAAAGTTCCTCATTATTGGCAATAGATAGGAAGAAAATAACCATATTCGATCCAATAGCTTTAGCAAAAAGATTTAATTGAAGGCCATAACATACTAAGGTTTAAGAGGTTTGATTAATTCTTCTTCTTTCTCTCTGTGACTGCTTGGCTTAAAATTCTTTTAGTATTAATCCTAGGTGGAATACTTTCTACTCTAGGAGATCGTTTAGGTACGAGAGTTGGCAAAGCGCGTTTAAGTATTTTTAAATTAAGACCAAAAAGTACAGCTGTATTAATAACTGTTTTTACTGGAAGTATTATTAGTGCTATTTCATTTGCAACGATGGTTGTATTTGATAGAGATTTAAGGGTTGGATTATTTCAGTTAGAGGATATTCGAGAAAAGATTATAGAGAGTGAAAAAGAATTAAAAAAATTAGAAAAGAATTTGTATGCTTTAAGGAGTGGAAATGTCGTAATAAGTAGTGGCCAAACCCTAGTAACTAAGACTATTAAATTAAATAAAACTAATGATATTAAAAAAATCATCGAAAGTATATTACAGCAAGCAAATTTTTATGCTTTTAATTTAGTTAAAACAAATAAGTCTGAATACCGAAGAATAATATTAGTTCGTAAAGATGATATTGAGAAGCTTGAAAATAAAATAGCTGATAATAGAAGTTGGGTCGTAAGGATTAAATCAGCAGGAAATATACTTAGAGGTGAAAACTATGTTTATGCATTTCCTGAAGTAACATTAAATAAAATGATTACAAAGAAAGGTGAAGTTATTGCCAAAGAAAATATATCTTTATCAAAGTCTGATTCTGAATCTATCAGTAAAAAGATTAATCTTTTAATGGCTTCAACTTTAGCTGAGGTTAGGCGACGAGGATCATTAAGTTCTGAGTTGAAAATTAATGCCAATCAAATTAATAATTTAGGAAAATATCTAGTTAGTAAAAAAAAGGGAGATTTCCAAATTTTTTCTAGAGCTCTTGACGATAGTCAAAGTGCAGAAAAAGTTTCAGTATCATTAGAATTAAAATCTTTAGAAAAATCAATATCAAACAAGATTTAAATGAGTCTTTATCTATCTATAGATCCTGGAATAAAAAAATGTGGCTTATTATTGGCTGATATGCAATCCGGGAAAGTTGTTGAAGCAGGTGTCGCTTCATTAAATAAATTTTCGGATTTAGTTTCTCGATGGAATGAAGATCATGAGATTATGAAGATAATAATTGGGAATGGTACTAATTGTAAGTATATAGAGAATAAATTAAAACGAAATAATTTTTTCAACATAAATTATGTCAATGAAAGAGGATCAACTTTAAGAGCTCGTTTTAGATATTGGGAAATTTGGCCTCCAAATTATTTTATTCGTTGGCTTCCAAAAGAAATTCTTTTCCCTCCTGCCAACCTTGATGCAATTGTCGCGTTGATTTTATTGGAAGATTTTTTAAAATATACATTAATCTGGCCAAGTAAAGTAAGTATTAAAACTTGGCCCTAACTGTAAAAATGTAATCTCCACCAGGCTCAAGTTTATAATCAGCCTTTACTAAATAGCGCTCTAATGCATCTTTTATAAGCGCTCTACCTAGTGGGGGTTCGATAAAAAGTTGTCCCTGGTTAAAAGCCCAAATAAAACTCCATTCAAAATTTCCTGCACTTACAATCCCCTCTACTTTTTTTTGATTAAAGCATTGCTTATGAATTTGAAGATATGCAGTAGTTGATGGCTTGTTATACATTTTCCTAAAAGTATTAATTGTCAGGTTTGTAAGAATTTATTCGAGTAGATATCTTTTCCCAATTATTAGATGTGATTGATTCAATACAACTAATTATTTCCTGAATTATGAAATTTAATATTATGAATTCTTTATTTGAAAATCTTCCTAAAACGTGAGAAATAGTTTTAGATTTTCTCTCTTGTTGGTCGTTACCTGGTGCTCCTATCCCAATCTTTAATCGCTTAAACTCAGCAGTACCAAGATGATTGATAATGCTTTTTAATCCATTATGACCTCCTGAACTCCCTTTAGAGCGGACTCTTATTTTTCCTAGTGGGAGATCCATGTCATCTACTAGGACTATTAATTGATTATTTTGAAAATTAAACCAATCCTTTGCTGATCTTACTGATTTTCCACTTTCATTCATGTATGTGTTGGGCATTAAAAGCCTTGTTTTTTCGATGCCTGTGCCGTATTCACAAGTCCTACCAAAAAGTTTTTTGCTTTCACGAAAGCTACAATTATTTTTTCTTGCGATTTCTTCTAGCACCATAAATCCAACATTATGTCGCGTTTTTTCATACTCAGTCCCAGGATTGCCTAAGCCTACTAATAATTTCAATTCATCAGACAACATACCAATCAAACAAAATCGTTGTTGATTTTAACAATTAGATATTTAGTTATTTTTGAGGAAATTAATTTTCTTTGTCCACAATGTTTTCATTTGCAGACTCTTCTTCTGTCATGGCATTTTTTATTTCACGCTCAAATTCCGTAGAAGCACTTTGCAGACCCTTTAGGGTTTTTCCAATAGTTCGCCCAAGTTCTGGAAGTCGTTTTGGACCAAAAATAACTAGTGCTAAACCAGCAATAACTGCTATTTCTGGTAAACCAACCCCAAAAATATTCATGGGCGAATCTCAACTGCTCAAAACTTAACCAACTTAGCCGTTCCAGTCGACGGAAAAACCCTGTAGAAGAAGTGATTGGTTATAAATTTGGAGCATGATCACTAGAAAAACCAGTAGTAAAACACCTATAAAGGCCATTACTGGTACTGCCCCCCAACCTGGAACAACTTTTCCTTGTCCAGAATTGCCAATGGATTTAAGCAAAGATCCAAGTGCTGTTTTTTGTCCCATGTCGTTTCTCTAAGCTCAGATTTGTATGAGTCAAGATATTGTATGAGAACTTGTCCAAAAGAAGAAGAGACTGTAGAAACTTGTGATGGAATGAACCAAAAAACTTTCATATTTGATAAAAATGGGCTCAAAAAAGCTAAAAAACTAGCAAAATCACAAAAAGAAATAAATTAATGACTTTAGGAATTGGTATGAGAAAAAATCGATCTTTCTATGTGTTCCCTTGCTCTTATTAGCTTTCCTAAGGGATGAAAATTTTATTCATTTCCAAAAGTCTGTAACACCTTTGTTTTTTTCATTGGAGTTATTGACTTCATAGGATAGGTTTAACATCTATTTAGTTGGTCAGATTCATGCTTGCCCTCAAGATTTCCGTCTATACGGTCGTCTTTTTCTTTGTCGGGATCTTTTTGTTTGGTTTCTTGGCAAGTGATCCAACAAGGACACCCAACAGAAAGGATTTGGAAAGTCCTCAGGACTAAAAATGACACGCTAATTACTGGACTAAACAGGCTCCTGTAATAGCTTTATTCGGTATTATCTTTTCGTCGGCTTAACTCATTTGGCGGCGAAGAAAAAATATTCATTTGCTTTAAACCTTGGACTTCTGGGGTTTACCATTTTATTGTCTTTATTTGAGACCTCTAGAGGAAAGGAGCATTTTCTCGGAAAATTAGTTAATCATAAACACTACAATTTTTCTGTTGGTAATTTAGAAGAAACTTATAAAAGATTATCCTCGAGAACATTTGAACATAATGAACTTAAATCTTTAACTCTTAAAATATTTGCTGATAAGCAATATGATTATGATCAAAATATTTTTCTAGCCGAGGGAAATGTCAAGGCTCTTATAAATGGTGGAATCTTAAGATCTGACTTGTTAAGTTATAATAAATCAACCGGTATCTTGTCTGCTGAGGGTAATATTAGATTCAGAAAGGGAGGGCAATATTTTAGAGCTAAAGAATTCAAGTTTAATTTATTAAAGAAAGAAGGTAGTATTAAAGATGTATATGGGATATTAGATTTAAAAAATGTAGTAAATGATTTAAAAATCGATGCTATTTCAAATCAGGCTAAAGCTCTAAATAGCACTAATGATAAAGGAATAAATACTTATAATGATGGAATAGAAGTTTCTTTTGGAAATATTAAATTACTAGATAATAAAATCAAGAGATCTAATAAATCTATTGGTTTAATTAATAACTGGAGATTTAAATCTGATTCAATAAATATTGAAGAAGATGGCTGGAAATCTAATAGGATTGTTTTTACTAATGATCCATTTGATCCTAATCAAATTTCTTTTGAGGGTATAGATGTTATCGCTGAAGAAGAAGATGGTAGATTACTTATTACTACTTCTAAAACTAATTTAATTCTTGAGAATAGATCTAAAATTTTTATAGGAAAAAGAATATTTGGAGGTAAGAAGAAAAAGAGAAGTAAATTTAAATTGATATTAGATGGTAAAGATCGTGACGGATTAGTCTTATTAAGAAGAAGTAATGCTACGAATATTACTGATAATATAAAACTTGAACTTCAACCTCAGTTTTTAATTAATAGAGCTATTTTAGGTAGAACTAATAGTTATAAAAACAGCAAGGATGAAAATATTAACTTTTCTGACTTATTTGGTTTAAATATAAATCTAAATGCAAGTAATGCCAATTGGAGTTTTGATAGTTTAAATGAGTTAAGTACATTAAATACATCCAGATTTTTTTCTGGATTAAGGCATTCAAGCTCTTTTAGGATACCTATTTTAGAAGAATCAACTTTCAATATTTTTACTGCTTATAGGTCTAGAGTTTGGAATGGAACAATTGGTGAGACTGAGATTAAGTCTGCATTTGGAGGCTTTATCGAAAAGTCGCAGTATTTTACTACTGGCAATTTAAAAAATAACTTAAAGATTCGGATAGGAAATGGTAGATATGAATCAGAAAAATTTGAAAATAGTGAAATGATTAGTCTATGGCGCTCTAGTATTTTTTCTTCTTTAGATAGTCAATATCAAATATGGAAAAGTAATAAAAAAAATCTTTACCAAAATTATTTATCACCTTTATCCCCTGTTTTAGTAGACTCTGAATTAGTCTTAAAAACTAATATTGATTCAGCTTATTCTCACTATTTAAATGATAGTCATCAAGGCTTTCTTAAGCTCAGTATTGGTCCCGAAATTAGACTAGGCAATTTAGATAGAAATTATTTTGATTATACAAAACTTTCGGTTATGCCAGGTGTGAAAATTAAATTTGGAAATAGTCCATTTAAGTTTGATAAAGCAATAGATTTGAAAACAATAAATATAAGTTTAATGCAACAAATATATGGCCCTTTAGTGTTTGATTTTATTTCTAACTTAAATATTGATAGTAGTTCCAAAAACTATGGAGAATATTATGACACAAAGGTAGGGCTCTTATGGCATAAAAGAGCATACGAATTTGGGATTTATTATCATCCTAATAATGACGCAGGAGGTTTGTATTTTCGTTTAAATGGATTTAAATTTGCTAATTCTACTAAAGCATTATTTTAGATATTTTATTTAAAATTATTGAGATAAGGTAAGTTATTAAATGTTTTATTTATTTTTTCTTCTTCATCTAGTAATTGAGAGGTGGCATCCCATTTTCCTGAAAAAAACATATTGTAGGCTCCTTCATCCAGAACAAGTTTGACAGTTTCTTTTTGATTAGAAATTGATAGATTTTTAAGATTGAAATCCCAAATTTGGTTGTTATTTTTTTCTACTAGGTTTTGCAATTTAACTATTTCTTCTTTTGAGGCTGTTAGACAAGGTATCCCAAGAGCAAGGCAATTCCCAAAGAAGATCTCAGCAAAGCTTTCGCCAATAATTAATCTTATCCCCCATCTCATAAGAGATTGAGGTGCATGTTCTCGACTTGATCCACAGCCAAAATTTTCATTAACAATAAGAATATTTGCCCCTTTATTATTATCAACGTCAAATGGATGATTACCCTTTAGCTCTTTTCTATCATCAGCAAAGACTTGTTCTCCTAAAGCGGAAAAACTTACACATTTGAGAAATCTTGCAGGAATTATTCTGTCGGTATCAATATCATCGCCTCTAATTGTAATGCTGCGGCCTTGTATTGATTTGATTTCACCTTTTGGGAACTTTTGATTCATTTTTCAAGAAGTTTATTTTTAGTTTTACTCTTACAGGAACTTTCTTACATCTGTAACCTTCCCATTAATTGCAGCCGCCGCAACCATAGCGGGGCTCATTAACAAGGTCCTCCCATTTGCAGAGCCTTGTCTTCCTTTGAAATTTCTATTACTCGAACTAGCGCTTATTTGTCTCCCTTCTAGTTTGTCTGGGTTCATGGCCAGGCACATTGAGCAACCTGGTTCTCGCCATTCAAAACCTGCTTTAAGGAAAATTTTATCTAAGCCTTTTTCTTTTGCCTCCTTAGCGACCTTTTGAGAGCCAGGAACGACAAATGCTCTAATCCCAGCTGCGACTGTATTGCCTTTAACAATTTTAGATGCCTCTTGGAGATCACTTAATCTTCCATTGGTACAGCTCCCTATAAAGCAAACATCAATTGATTGTCCCTCTATAGGTTCGTCTGGTTTAAGATTCATGTATTTGCAGGCGTCTTTAGCGATTTGTTGCTCATTTTTGGGAAGCAACTCAGGGTTTGGAATTGTTTCTTTGATTGAAATTCCTTGCCCAGGAGTTATACCCCAAGTAACAGTGGGTTCGATTGATGATCCATCTAATTGAATCTCATCATCGAATGTCGCTGTTGAATCACTAGCTAAACTTTTCCACCAAGAAATAGCCTTGTCCCATTCTTGACCTTTGGGCGCGTGTTCTTTTCCTTTAATATATTTGAAAGTAGTTTCATCTGGATTGATATATCCGCATCTTGCACCACCTTCAATAGCCATATTGCATATGGTCATTCGTCCCTCCATGGACAGTTTTTCTATTGCAGGTCCAGCAAATTCATATGCAAATCCAACGCCTCCTTTAACTCCAAGATGACGAATGATATGAAGAATTAGGTCTTTTGCATAGACTCCCTTTTGTAATTCACCCTCTACCCATATTCTTCTTACTTTTAATTTATTCATTGCCAAGCTTTGACTGGCTAAAACATCTCGGACTTGACTAGTTCCAATGCCAAAAGCAATTGCTCCAAATGCTCCATGGGTTGAGGTATGTGAATCTCCGCAAGCTACTGTCATTCCAGGCTGGGTTAATCCTAATTCTGGAGCCATAACATGTACTACTCCTTGCGAATTACTTCCAATTCCGTGAAATTTTATCCCATGTGTTTTGCAGTTTTTTTCTAAAGTAGCCAACATTTCCTCGGCAAGAGGATCACTAAAAGGACGCTGCTGGTTTGAGGTCGGAACTATATGGTCAACTGTTGCAACAGTAAGATTGGGAAACTTTACTCCAAGTTTTTTTTCATTCAGTGCAGAAAAAGCCTGAGGACTAGTAACTTCGTGAATTAAATGAAGACCAATAAAAAGTTGAGTCGATCCTCCAGGTAAATCTTTTACCTGATGGAAGTTCCAAACTTTGTCGTAGAGGGTTCTAGAACTCAACTTTCAAATCCAATGATTAGGGCTTAATTTTCCATGATTATAGATAAACGTAATCTATCAAGAGCATGTAAAACGCTTAATTTTTGAATATCTTCTCTTGTCTTATTAGATCCAAAATTTTCTTCCCAAGTATTAAGGGTATTTGGACCCATAATACAAAAATTGACTAGACCAACTGGTTTTAATTTGCTCCCTCCGGTGGGTCCTGCAATTCCACTGACAGAGATAGCCCAGTTAACTTTGAATTTTATTTGGACGCCTCTCGCCATTGATTCAACAACTGGCTTTGAGACTGCACCATGGGTATTAATTATTTCCTCAGGTACACCTAGTAATCTCTGTTTAATTGAATTGTTATATGCGATGACACCTCCATGGAAAATTTTTGAGGATCCAGGGATTTTTGTAAGTTTAGAACCTATTCCGCCTCCAGTACATGATTCTGCAACAGCAATAGTTTCTTTTCTTTTCAGTAATAATTTAAATACAATTTCTTCAAGAGTTTCATTGTCTTCACCAAAGCATTTTAATCCAGTGATTTGAGTTAATTCTTTTTTAATAGGTTCTATCAATCTATTGGTTTCTTCCGAATTCTCTCCTTTGGCGGTGATTCTTAACTTTACTGCTCCAGTGCTTGCATATGTTGCAAGTGTTGGGTTTTTTGAAATAAGTAAATGAGGAATTTTGTCTGCTAGCAATGATTCACTTATACCTGCAAAATGTAAAACTTTGCTAGATATAACTTCTTTTGATAAATTATTACTAATTAATAATTTTGATGCTTCTTTGACCCACATTTCTTTTAATTCACTCGGGACTCCAGGGAAAGTAAGTATTGTAAAATTTTCCTTTGGGCTCCAAAATATACCTGGGGCTGTGCCTGAATAATTGTTTATAATTTTAGCCCCTTTTGGGACTAATGATTGCTTCTTTTGACTTTCGGATAATTTACTATCCTTATTTTTTGACTTGTTTTTCAAGTCAATCAAAATATCATTTCTTTGTTCTAGAGGTGTTTTAAAAGTATCAGCAATTACCTTCGTTGTTATATCATCTGGAGTTGGCCCTAGCCCACCAGTTGTTATTAGAATTTTAGATCTATTAGATGCTTCAAGTATTGCTTCTTCTAGTCTGGCAGGGTTATCTCCAATGACGGTTTGTCTGAAGTGTGGTATCCCTAAAACTGCTAATTGCTCTGCTATCCATTGAGAATTTGTATTTACAATATTTCCTAGAAGTATTTCACTTCCAATGCATAAAATCTCTGCTCCAAATTGATTTTTTTTGTTAATAGTAATTTCTTTAGATATTTTCACTATATAAAGGAAACTTATTACAAAGTTCAGATACTTTATTGATTGACTTTTCCTTTATATCTTCATCTTTAGGGTTAAGTAGTCTATCTGCAATGACATTACCAACATCTTCAAAGGCTTGTTCATTAAAACCTCTAGTCGTTAGTGCTGCTGAACCTAGCCTTAGCCCACTAGTAACAAATGGGGACTCGGGGTCAAAAGGTACAGTGTTTTTGTTCGCGGTTATTTTAATTTCACTTACTAATTGATCAGCAACTTTGCCTGTCATACCAATGCTTCTAAGGTTAAGAAGAACTATATGATTGTCAGTTCCTTTGCTTACAATTGAAATTCCTCTTTTTTGAAGTTGATTAGAAAGAACTTGTGCATTTGAGATTACTTTTTGGCTATACATCTTGAATTCGGGTGCCGAAGCTTCTTTGAATGCAACAGCCTTGGCTGCGATTACATGTTCTAAAGGACCTCCTTGGGCGCCAGGAAATACTGCTTTATCAAGCTTTTTCCCTATCTCCTCATCTTTTGAGAGGATTAGTCCACCCCTTGGCCCTCTAAGAGTTTTGTGAGTGGTAGTTGTAACTACATCACAATATGGGATTGGACTTGGGTGAAGTCCACTTGCCACTAAACCAGCAATATGAGCAATATCAGCTAATAAATAAGCATTTACCTCATCAGCTATTGATCTGAAAGCCTGGAAGTCAATTTTTCGTGGATAGGCGGAGAATCCACAGATAATCAATTTAGGTTGATTTTCAATTGCTTTTTTTCTTATTGCATCCATATCGAGCATTTCGGTCTTTTTATCAACTTCGTAATGGCAAGTTTTAAACCATTTTCCGCTTACATTTACAGGTGAACCATGTGTGAGGTGACCTCCATGAGATAAGTCCATTCCCATGATTGTGTCCCCTGGCTTTAGAAGGCTAAGGAAAACTGCAAAGTTAGCTTGAGCTCCGCTGTGGGGTTGGACGTTTGCCCAGCTGGAACCAAAAAGGTTTTTTGCTCTATCTATTGCTAGTTTTTCAATTCCATCGACATACTGACATCCTCCGTAATAGCGTTTATTAGGGAGACCTTCAGCATATTTATTTGTTAGGACTGATCCTTGGGCTTCCATTACGGCCTTGGAGGCAAAATTCTCGCTTGCGATAAGCTCTAAATGAGTTTCTTGTCTTGATAATTCATTCTTTATTAATTTCGCAATACTTGGATCACATTCCATCAAAGAAGATTCAATAGTCACTTTATTCTTTTATTTATGATGTGATAGTAAGCATATGTTTAGTCCAATGAGAGAAAACTTTCTCTTATTTTCAGTTTATATATGGATTTACAAATTTTTTTAACGCGCCTGGAGAGATTCGAACTCCCGACCCTCTGATCCGTAGTCAGATGCTCTAATCCGCTGAGCTACAGGCGCATGAAAAAACAATATCAGATTGTCTCCCAAAGAATAGAAAAATATGTTTGTATCTATGCCTTGAAAATTCATTGAAATAAGATCGAGAAACTTAAAAAGTTGTTATTTCATTAATTTTTTTAATTTTGAGAAAGTAACTAATCACTGCCTAAGGTCATTAACAATAGAAAACCTACGGTTTTATGTCCACTTCTATCGATTTATCGCAAATTAATGAGCTTGCGATGTCAATAGCTGACAGATTATTTATTCAAGTTGGAAATTGGAACCTTTATCTAGGTGACGCTGGCCTTGCAAAGGACTTAGCTGTTGAATGTCATGCTAACTTTGATCAAGGTGCAAATTTTGCAGCTAGAAAAGGTCTTGAAGGAATTCAAGTAAAACTTGGCGGAGGTAGCACGCATTTGCCGTTGTCAAAATTAATTCCACCAAATCAATTTTTTGACCTTGAGGAGATTTTAGAACCCTATTGCAGATAAGATTTGATCAATTGCTTCTTTATTCTTGCTAATCATTCAGGTGACTAATGCCAGAGAGGTTGTAAGGCAGCGAATTGGTCGATTAGGAGAGAGACTTATAGGAAAAGTTGCTGATGCAGATGCACAGGTTGAAAAGGAATTAATGAAAGAGATGGAAATAGCTTTTCAAGAGTTTGGTATCGAAGCAAGAATTCTCTCAGTAAGTGGAGTAAAAACTGATGAAATGAATTGTTTGGAAATTCCACTTAAAGTTAGATCAGAAAAAAATGTTTTTCTTAAAGACGAATAAACTTCTCCTTTAAAAACTTATTTAAATTATCAATATCATCAATTTTAAGAATAATTGCTAGACAATAAAAGATAATCAGACTAATTCCCGCTGATAGTATTAATTTCAATAATAAGTTGATAAAATTATAGGGTAAAAATATTATTTTAAAAATAAAAAATGAGCAAATACCAGAAATTAAGCCAATCAGAATAATTCTCAGATTCTGATACAATAGATTAGATAAATCTAGATTATCTAATTTTTGGTTTAATTTAAATAATAAAAGTATGCAAGCGAAGAAATTAACAAATGTAGTTGAAAAGACTAATCCATTCACACCTAAGTTTAGCGGTGATATATCCCCCCATGGACTTGAGCCTCCTATTAAAAACCAGTCAAAAAATAAATTTAGTAATATTGCTATGATTGATATTTTAAATGGTGTTTTTGCATCCTCTATACCATAGAAAATTCTTACCAATAGATCTCTACATAGATAAAAAGGCATGCCTATTCCATATGCAATTAATAGTTGACTTACTATATCAACCGCATTTTGATTGAATGAACCTCTTCCATAGATTAATATAACTATTGGAGTAGAAAGTGAAATAAATATCGACCCTAAAAACACCATAGAAATAGATGAAATAATTAATCCCTGATGGATTTTTTTGATTAATTTTAAATGATTTTCTCGAGCTCTTAAACTTACAAAAACCGGTAATAATGGAATTAAAATAGAATTTGATACTATTCCAAGAGGTGCTTGAACTAAAAAGTTTGCGTAACTTAATGCAGCTGCAGCTCCAACTATTTTCGATGCAAAGAATAAATCAGTAAAAACATTAATTTGTATCATTCCTGAAGAAAGTGAAGCAGGGGCAATCATTTTTAAGGCTCTTTTTAGTTCTAAATATTTTGTTTTTATTGAAAAACCTATCGCAAATATTCCTTTTTTAATTAGGAAAGGTATTTGAATTAAATATTGAGACAGGGCACCTATAAATGTTGCCTTTGCTAAAATAATTCCTCCTCTCGTATTCAATGCATCTAGATCCATAGTATTTCCTTTATTTATCCAAAAGTTTGATATTGAAATTATGATGATTAGACTTGAAATTAATGGAGATATAGAGGGGATGAAAAATTCTTTTTTAGCATTTAGTGATCCAAATCCAAGACCTATTAATCCAGATAGGAAGATTATTGGTGACATTATTTTCAATTGATAGGATGCTATTTCTTTTATTTCAGGGATTAAACTTGGTCCAACCAAATTAATCAAAAAATCAGATGAAAAGTAAATAAAAAAACTTATAATTACTAGTATTATAGATAAAATATTATTGATTGAACTTATAAATAATCTACTGTCAACTTTATTTTTATCTGCCAATAGTGTAACCATTGAGTTATGCAATGGACCATTAATACCTCCTAAAAGAACTAAAAAAAATCCAGGTATAATATAAGCATAATTATATGCATCATATGCAGCACTAATTCCGAAAGCACCAGCAATAACTAATTGCCTTGCCATCCCTCCAAATTTGCTCAATAAAGTTCCTAAACTTACGACGAAAGCAATTTCTTTGATTGATTTCGACATGTTAAATTTGAAAAAAGAGAGCTTTCATTTCCTAAAATATTTTGTAGTTCTTGTTTTAATTGGATGTTAATTAAGTGATTGAAATTGGTAAAACCATTATTAAGTTTCCTCCTCTTATAGAGGGAATATTAATTAAGAGATATAAGAGGTTTTTGGCCGATATTGAATTGGATGATGGAGAGGTTGTTACAGCGCATTGTGCAAATACAGGCCCAATGAAAGGGGTTTTGTGGCCTGGGCGGAGAGTCAGGCTCAAGTATTCTCCTTCACCTAAACGTAAATTAGATTGGTCTTGGGAGCAAGCTGAGGTTCCTAGTCATAATGAGAACAAGAAATGCTGGGTTGGTATTAATACATCTTTGCCTAATAAATTGATTAAACATCTAATTGAAGGAAATTGTTTAGAGAAGCAATTTGGTCAAATTTCAAGCATTAAGCCTGAAGTTGTTTATGGCTTAGAAAGAAAAAGTAGAATTGATCTATTGCTTTATCCAAGCATTCAGAATGAAGATAGTAGAAAGATATTTGTCGAGGTTAAAAATACAACTTGGTGTGAAGATTCTTTAGCATTTTTCCCTGATACAGTAACTACTAGAGGTCAAAAACATTTAATAGAATTAATGAGTGTTTATCCAGATTCTCGAGCAGTGCTAATTCCTTGTATTAGTAGAAGTGATATAGAACTTTTTGCACCTGGTGACATAGCAGATCCTGAGTATGGGAGGTTGTTTAGAGAGGCATTAGTTAAGGGTGTTGAAGTAATTCCATGCGCATTTGGTTTTTTTATAGATCACATCACCTGGGAAGGGATTAGACCATTTCAGCATTCAAGAGAAAAATAAATTATTTCAATATAAAATCACAGGTTTTTATAGTTTAGCTATTTTAACTAGTACTTGGTTTTGTTTGGACTGCTTCAGTTCTTAGGAGGATTTGTTCAATTAATTGAGTTGATAAATGTGTAAATCAGAACATTTTTTCAAGACTAAACTCTTTTTTGTATTAACGCTTACATCTTGTATGTATATGTTGCATACATATTTAATATTGTATAAATTTTGGATTAACTATCCATTTCTTTTTCTCGAAGTAAGCATCATTTATGACCACTGCTTTGCAATCGCCTCCAAGGCGAACTACTTCTCGTCTTCAGGACGCAAGTCTTTTGAACGGGCCAATGCTTCTTCTAAGAAGTATTAAAGGCTTTAGAAGAAGTCAGTCTTGGGCATGGCTAGCCTCTATCCCATTGGCCCTTTTGGGATTAGGTGTTTTCACTTTCTCTGCAAGAGCTGAGGTTGCTCTTTCAGATTTAACAGGACCACAAGCCGCTGCTTTTTTGGCGGACAACCTTTGGTTGTTCATAGCCACAATCCTCGTTATTTTTATGAACGCGGGATTCGCAATGGTTGAAGCTGGTATGTGCCGTCAAAAAAATGCGGTCAACATTTTAGCAAAAAATTTATTTGTATTTGCTCTTGCTGTTACCGCTTACTGGGTAATTGGTTATTCCTTAATGTATGGCGGTTCAGTGATTGATGGATGGCTTTATTTCCAAGGCTTATTCGTTGATCCTGATCCTTCAGGTGCACTTGAGTGTGCAGCCGCTGGAGATACAGGTTGTCTTGTCCCAGCAGTAGATTTCCTTTTCCAATCTGCTTTTGCTGGTACTGCTGCAACGATCGTTTCAGGATTGGTTGCTGAGAGAGTCAAATTCGGTGAATTTGTAGTTTTCTCAATAGTTTTGACTGCTTTTATCTATCCAATTGCAGGAAGTTGGCAGTGGAATGGTGGTTGGCTTTCTGAACTTGGTTTTATTGATTTCGCTGGTTCATCCATTGTCCACTCTGTTGGAGGATGGGCAGGCCTAGTTGGAGCAATGCTTCTAGGACCACGTATTGGCAAATTTGTCGATGGCAAAGCTCAAGCGATGCCTGGACACAATATGGCCATTGCAACTTTAGGAGCACTAATCCTTTGGATTGGTTGGTATGGATTCAACCCTGGCTCAGAATTAGCTATGGATCAATATGTTGCTTACGTTGCAGTTACAACAACTTTGGCAGCAGCTGGTGGTGCAATCGCAGCTACAGTTCTATCTACCATTACTTCTGGTAAGCCTGATCTAACTATGATCATTAATGGCATTCTTGCTGGATTAGTAAGTATCACTGCTGGTTGTGGCAACATGACTTTTGCTGGTTCTTGGCTTGCTGGTGCTGTAGGTGGATTAATCGTCGTTGTTGCAGTAGCTGCGTTGGATTCTGCAGGTATTGATGATCCAGTTGGTGCTTTCTCAGTTCACGGTGTTTGTGGAGTTTGGGGAACTGTTGTTATCGGCCTTTGGGGCGTTGATGGCATGGATCCAGGAGCTGCAGGAATTGGTCTTCTCAATGGAGGAGGAATCAACCAATTCTTCATTCAAGCATTAGGAGCAGCTGCTTATGGCATATGGACTGTTGTGACATGCTGGATTGCTTGGCAAGTTATTGGTGGCTTCTTCGGAGGTATCAGAGTTAGCGAAGCAGAAGAGACACAGGGACTTGATATTGGCGAGCATGGAATGGAGGCTTATCCTGACTTTGCTTCTAGCTAGTTAACTAGTGTTTAGTTGTCTTACATTAAATCTAAAAAAGCCCAGATATATTCTGGGCTTTTTTAGTGTGGTTTAATAGTTATGAGATTCCTATCAATTTGTTTTTTACTATTTAATTGAAATGGATACTCAAGCCTTTAAACAAACTCTTCATAAATCGGATCGTTATAACCGAAGGGGATTTGGTTCCGCAAATAAGCGAGCTCAAGCACTTGCTGAGGCTTATCAAAGTGGTTTGATTGGATCTATTAGAGAAAATGGAAATCTTTTAGAGCATGGAAGATTAAAAGTTAAACTTGCAGAAGCTTTTGGTTTTTGTTGGGGAGTAGAAAGATCAGTAGCAATGGCTTACGAGACTAGGAAGCATTATCCAAATGAAAGAATATGGATCACTAATGAAATCATTCATAACCCCTCTGTGAATGATCATTTAAGGAAAATGAATGTTCTTTTTATTGCTGAGGAGAAAGGTGTCAAAGACTTTTCAGTAGTTAAAGATGGAGATGTAGTAATTCTTCCTGCATTTGGAGCAACGGTTCAAGATATGAAGCTCTTACACGATAGAGGTTGTCATATTATTGATACCACTTGCCCATGGGTTTCAAAAGTTTGGCATACAGTCGAAAAGCATAAAAAACATACTTTCACATCAATTATTCATGGAAAATATAAACACGAAGAAACTCTAGCTACTAGTTCTTTTGCAGGGACTTACCTAGTCTTATTTGACCTTGAAGAGGCCAATTATGTTTCTGATTATATTTTAGGCAAAGGAAATAGAGAAGATTTCTTAAAGCGTTTTTCAAAAGCCTCTTCAGCAGGGTTCGATCCCGACAAGGATTTGCAAAAAGTTGGAGTTGCTAATCAGACCACAATGTTAAAAAGCGAAACTGAGGAAATAGGGAGATTGTTTGAAAAAACAATGTTGCAACGATTTGGACCTGCTCAATTGAATGACCATTTTTTAGCCATTAATACCATTTGTGATGCTACTGAAGAAAGACAAGGAGCAATGTTTTCGCTAGTTGATGAACCTCTTGATCTTATGGTTGTAATTGGTGGATTCAATTCTTCTAACACAACTCATCTTCAAGAAATCGCAATTAGTAGGGGGATTCGTTCATTTCATATTGATACTCCAGAGAGAATTGGCGAAGAGACCAATACCATTACTCATATGCCTCTAGAGGGAGAATTGTTAACTGAGAAAGATTTTCTTCAAAAGGGAAATATTAGTGTGGGTATTACTTCGGGTGCTTCAACTCCTGACCGCGTGGTTGAAGATGTTATTCACAAGCTAATGAAAATAGGCGAAAATTTTTGATAAGAAAAAAACGCAATTTTGCTCCAGTCTCTCGTAGGATAGTTAATAGTTTTTAGTAGAAGATGACTCAATCAAACAAATCTAATCTTAAAGATCCTGATTCACAAAAAGTTGAAGTGGTTGTTCAAAGCCCGGAAGGTGAAGTAAATATTTTTGGTGAACTGTCAATCTTTGTACTCAGAGTTAGTTTTAGTTTGTTCATGGTTCATCACGGTCTGGAAAAATTGAGTGATCCAGGAGGATTCGCTGAATTTGTGGTAGGCAAATACTTTACCTTTCTTCCTGGTGATCCTGTTATTTGGACTTATTTGGCGGCAGTAACTCAAATAGTTTGTCCAATTGGACTGGCAACAGGAGTATTAGCAAGATTATCCTCCTTGGGTCTATTCTCAACTATGGTTTTTGCTTTGTACTTCCACTTTATAGATACTGGTTTAGAGGGATTCCCTTTTGCTGTAGTTGAAAATCACAATTATATTTTTGAATTATCCGCTATTTATGCAGCAATATCATTTTATTTCTTATGTGCAGGTCCTGGAAGATTATCACTTTTCAGGAAATCTAATAAAATAACTTACTATCCAAAAGGATCATAATTAAGTATAAATTTAAAGTAAAAATAATATATTTAAGAAATCCAACTCTATTGAGTTTATCTCAATGTAAAAAGTGCCTTTTACCAGTAAAAATCATTTTTATTCCTAATTCATTGCAGGCTTTAATAGAATCTTCGTCTCTTATGCTTCCACCTGGCTGAATAATTGAACTAATACCATAATCAGCAGCCATCTTTACAGTATCGTCAAATGGGAAAAAACCATCACTAGCCAAAACTGCCCCTTTTGATTTTGTACCAGCGGCTTCTAATGCAAGTTTTGCTGAACCTACCCTATTCATTTGGCCAGCTCCAATCCCCAGACTCTGCTGATTAGATGCTACAGCTATTGCGTTTGATCGTATGTGTTTTACAATTTTCCAAGCAAAAGATAAGTCATTTATTTCTTCATCTGTTGGGATTAGTTCCGTAACATTTTTCCATTCTTTTTGATCAATAGTTGGTTCGTCTGAATCTTGAATTAATAAACCACCAAGTATGCTTCTTATGTGATTTTTATCTGCTTTTTGAACAGACTCAGCTTTTAATTCTAACAACCTAAGATTTTTCTTTTTTGAAAGTATTTCTTTTGCATTCTCATTAAAATATGGAGCTACAACACATTCAATAAATATATTTTCAACTTCTTTTGCTGCAGCTTCATCAACAGGGCAATTGATAGCAATAATACCCCCAAAAGCACTTACTCTATCGCCATCTAATGCTCTTTTAATAGCTGAAGATGGACAATCTCCAATAGCTACTCCACAAGGATTTGTATGCTTAATTACTACCGCTGCCTTTTGATATGAAGGGTTACTAATAGTATTTTCATACCCAAATTCACGAAGAGTTGATAAAGCAGCCTCCAGATCGAGAAGATTATTTGTACTTAATTCTTTTCCTTGTAATTGATTAGCACCACTCCATCCTTTTTCAGGCTCTCCGAACCATGAAGCTTTTTGATGAGGATTTTCTCCATACCTAAGCTCTTGTTTTAATGGCAAGCTTTGCAACCAAGAAACCTTTTTTGAGGAGCTTTGTTTAGCAATCCATTTACTTATTGTTAAGTCATAGGTAGCGGTATGCTCAAAAGCTTGTTGCGAAAATTTTTTTCGTAATTCAGTAGTAATCTTTTTTGATTTATAGGCATCAAGTAAGTTTGAGTATTGACTTGGATCAGTAACTACAACAACATCTTTATGGTTTTTTGCTGCTGCTCGAATCATTGTTGGCCCGCCAATGTCAATATTTTCGATAACTTCTTCCCATGAAACATTCTCTTTGGAAATTGTTTTTTCAAATGGATATAAGTTAACAACTACCAAGTCTATAGGATTGATATTTTGTTTATGTAAATCATCTAAATGAGATTGTTCATCTCGTCTGGCTAATATACCTCCATGGATTCTTGGGTTTAGTGTTTTTACTCTTCCTCCAAGAATTTCTGGGAATCCTGTGTAATCGGCGACTCGTGTAACAGGAAGATTTTCACTCTCAATTAACTTTGCAGTCCCGCCACTTGAAATTATTTTGAAGCCCAGTTCATTAACTAATGCTTTCGCAAGTGGAATTAAGCCAGTTTTGTCTGAGACACTTAGCAGGGCTATAGGTGACATTTTTATTTTTTGAAATCGATTCTTCTCGATAACCTACGCATCAAAGAAGCATATTGCATTCAAGATGACTGAACTAATCTCCTTAAATTCTGAATCCGCAACAAATAGATTGGTTTTACTTCATGGTTGGGGGGCAGATGCCCATGATCTAATGCCTGTTGGGAAATTATTAACTGATGGATTAAAAGATTCTTTTGAAATAATTGCTCTCTCTGCTCCTCAGCCTCATCCAGGCGGATCAGGTAGGCAATGGTACCCTTTATATCCTCACGAATGGGAACAAGTCCCAAATGCAGTATTAGATCTTGAAAAACGCTTAAATGGTCTTTGCTCTAAACAAATTCCTTTAGACAAGACTCTCTTATTGGGCTTTTCTCAAGGAGGTGCAATAGCCTTAGATATAGCAACAAGAATTAAATTTCAGGGAGTTTTTGCACTTAGCTCTTATCCACATCCAGATTGGGAACCTGTGAAAAATATGCCACCTATTTTTCTTTGCCATGGGGAAATGGACGAGGTTGTTCCAAAAGCTGCTTCTAAGAAAAGCCTTGATATTTTGTTGAAAAATGGAATAAAAGCAGAATTATATTTATTTGATGGAGGCCATGAAATTAATAATGATCTAATTCATTATTGCCGTGGAAAAATTGAACAACAATTTTTAAGTTAAACAAAAGCGTATTCGTACTCTTCTATTTCTTCCCAGTCATCTGCTGTTAGTTCTAAACCAGCAAAGATTTTGTCCTCACCAAGGAATTCAACAATCACTCTTAAAGAAGGGAACAGAAAATGATTTTCTTCAGCGTATTGAGCACTAAACAAACCTTTCTCTCCCCAAAAAAAGCGATCAGTAGTGTGTTCATTACGACGTACATTTAATATCGCTGGAGCATTGAGGCCCTCTTCTGCAATAAACCTTCGGGCTGCTGTTACGGGCTTGTGCTGACCTGTGCCTAGATGGAAAATAGGGACATGGGACATAACACGCTGTCCTGCAAGTCTTCTTCTGCTAATTCTTTTGCGCTTCTTAGACATAAAAAAACTACCTTTATTTGTTGGGAGAAAGTTAGAGGTTTTTCTTTTTTATTGGCTCAAGCCTAAGCAAGAGTTTTTTAAGAAAAATAAGTTGAAACTGAGGAGCAAAGTTTTCTCAAATAATTAAAAGTTGACGACAGAGGTTACCCATCAATCTCTGCAACAGCCTCAAAGTCACTCAAAGTGCTCACTTTTGATTAAATTTGAGATAACCTCCTAGTAAGTAATCTAAATTCTTTGTAAATATCTTAATACTTTTTTCAATTTTTTCAAGTTTTTGAATATTTGGTTTTCCCTGTCTAAGATTGCATAATGACTTCAATGCAGTATTCAGAAAGGTTTTTGAATTTTGTTCAACAACAGTTGATGAGCTTTCAATCTGATCAGGAACTGGAGCATATTGTTGTTTATGTAGCCAGATCTGGAGACAGTGGATCTCCTACTTTGGAGGTGGTTGGCCAGTGGCCGAAGTCAGAAAAAGTATTACAACCAGTAGAAACTGATACAGCCCTTCGCACGCCTTCTTCTAATAGGAGATGGTACCCATTACAGGAGGGGTCAATATTGTTAGGAGTTATACGCGCGGAGAGAATTGCTACCGAAGAAGAATGGCGTGAGACTCTTGATCAACGCCTGCAATCAATGTCAACTTTACTAGCTAACTCTCTCGCTTCTGAACTTGATAGAAAAAGGTTATTAGATCAATTAGATGATCAAAAGGAGCAGATATCATTAATGGTTCATCAACTCAGAAATCCACTAGCTGCTCTTGGTACTTATGCAAAACTTCTTTTGAGAAAAATAGGCCCTGAAAGTGAAAATGAAAACCTTGTAAAAGGTCTAATGAACGAACAAGCACAAGTTAATAAATATCTTTCTGCGCTCGATCAACTTAGTCAGGTAAAACTACCTCAAGCTGATAATGGATCAAACAGATTGCTCTTGCCTCCACTTTTGCCAACTGAGACTTGCATCAGTGTAAAAAGCTTAATAGAACCATTGGTTGAGAGAGCTATGGCTAGAGCTAATTTGCAAGGTAGGAAATGGTATGGCCCTTCAAAATGGCCACAATGGATGGAAGCAAAATCAATTTCAGAAGGAGTTATTGCTGAAATAGTTGCAAATCTTTTGGAAAATGCATTTCGTTATAGCCCTCCTAAAGCTTCTATTGGTATTGAAGTAATCGAAAAGGGGATATGTATTTGGGATGAGGGCACCCCAATAAAGGTGGAAGAAAGAGAAAAGATTTTTCAGAAAGGTTTTAGGGGGGAAAGTGGTTCAAAAATGTCTGGAAGTGGAATAGGCCTTGCTCTTGCTAGAGATTTGGCTAGACAACTAGGTGGAGATTTACAGTTATTTGTTAATCCAAGCCAATTTAAAAAATCTTTGCCTGAATCAGGAAATGCTTTCGTTTTTAATTTGGAACCAAAATGATACTTAATAGGAATAAATTAGTAGTTTCCGTTATTACTAAACCTGCCCCATAGCTATCACCATTATGTCCTCCTAAGAATTTATTGATAAAGTGTGGGATTAATATTGAAGTTGTAAATCCTGAAGAAATGCAATATATCAATAATAAAGTATTAGAAAAATTCAAGTTAGTTGAAGATAAAAAAAATATTATGCCAATACAAATTATTAGCAATGAAGGTCTTATTTCTTTGGAGATGCCTCTCCAGTATTTTTGATGAATAGAACCAAATTCTTTATTGAAAATGTATTCATAATTTTCAATAGCAAATAGTTGGGAGAATCGTCCCCAGAAGGCAGCTATTGGAAAAGCTATAGGGGCGTAAAATCCAAGTTTGATTATTGCGGCTATTTGAATGACTAAAATAATTACTAAACTTTGCACACCTATTGCTCCAACTCGGCTGTCTTTCATTGCCTCAATTCGCTTTGATGGCCCTGCACCAATTCCATCAGCCGTATCCATTAACCCGTCAATATGAAGTCCACCAGTTATGCAGATGCTAATTGCAATAGATATCAAGGCGATAGAAATATTGGGCCAATCAAAGTACTTCAATACAAGCCAAAAAATTGATTGCAAAAAGCCGATTGAAATTCCTATTAAAGGTGCAAAACGAACTATTCTTTTGAACCTAGGTTTAAGTAATGGCCATTGAGGTAGAATTGTGTAGAACACCCATGCACCTGCAAGGTCACCTAGCCAGTTTTTAAAAATCAGAATTACAACCTCAACTGTTTCTTAGGTCTCAAATTAGTTATATAACTAGTCTAAGTTATGGAATATTTAGAAATAATTGAAAAAGCCCTTCTTCGATTTCCAAATAAAAAGTAGATGCAAAACGACATTAGCTCGTGTCTGTTCTTTTAAAACTCCAAATGGAATTGTAAATACCCCAAAATTTATGCCTGTTGGGACTTTAGGAACAGTCAAAGGAGTTGCATCTCAGCAACTTGAGAAAACAGGAGCTGAAATGATTCTTGCAAATACTTTTCATCTTCATCTTCAACCAGGAGAAAAGATAGTCAAAGATGCAGGCGGACTACATAAATTTATGAGTTGGAATAAGCCAATTCTTACTGACTCAGGAGGCTTTCAAGTATTTAGTTTGGCAAAGTTAAATAAAATTGGTGATGAAGGAGTGTCTTTTCAAAGTCCAAGAGATGGTAAACATATTTATTTGACTCCTGAAAAAGCTATTGAAATTCAAATGGCTTTAGGGTCAGATGTGGCAATGGCTTTTGATCAATGCCCCCCATTCCCAGCAAGCGAATCAGACGTTGAGGAGGCTTGTAAGAGGACCCATCATTGGTTGGAGAGATGTTTAAATGCGCATAAGAAAGATGATCAAGCGGTTTTTGGAATAGTTCAAGGGGGTTGCTTCCCTCATTTGAGGAAATTGAGTGCAAAAATTGTCTCAGGATTCGATTTGCCTGGGATTGCCATTGGAGGAGTAAGCGTAGGTGAACCCATACATCAAATGCACAAAATCGTACGAGAAACCTGTCCATTATTACCTCAAGATCGACCTAGATACTTAATGGGAATTGGAACCTTAAGAGAAATGGCCATAGCAGTAGCAAATGGAGTAGATATGTTCGATTGTGTAATTCCTACGCGGCTGGGAAGGCATGGGAGCGCCTTGGTTAATGGTGAATCATGGAACTTAAGAAATTCACGTTTTAAAGACGATTACAGACCATTAGATTCAACATGTAGTTGTGAAGCTTGTACTGGATATTCAAGGGCATATATTCATCATTTAATTCGCAACAAAGAATTACTTGGTCTTACACTTTTGAGTCTGCACAATCTCACGCATTTGATCCGTTTTACAGGTTCTATGAGGCAAGCAATAACTGAAGGTTGTTTTTCAGAGGATTTCGCTCCGTGGCAGAGTGACTCTAAAGCGCGTCATACGTGGTAGCGTGCGTGCTTGATACGTCCATTATTTCTTAGGGATGGCACTGATTAATTTCGACTTGCTTGCTGAACTTCCACTTGCATACCAAGCTTTTGCACCAACAGTGGATGTACTTCCGCTAATACCTCTTTTCTTCTTTCTGCTCGTTTTTGTTTGGCAAGCGGCAGTTGGCTTTCGTTAAAAGCGAAGTCTTTTCTTCTGGATTTTTTAAAAATTAACTAATCGATTAGATATTCTTAACAAAATAAAATTTTTGTTCGAAGTAAGACATCGGACAAAAATTTTATTTTTGAGTGAATTAATCAGGCTTATCTAGATCCCTTTGCTTAGCAAAATGTCTTCACTTGGTATTGATACTGCCTTTTCAATTAGATCAGCCAGATGAAGTGCTCGAGAACCTTGAAGCCCGTCTACAGCTGGCTTCTCCTTTCCTCTGACGCATTGTAGAAAATGCTCCAGTTCTGCATACAACGGCTCAATTGACGTTGTACTCACTTCTTCAATAAAACCATCATTTCTATAAAGTAGTTCTCCATGATCAGCTGAATACCATTCATGAGCCTTTCTGTGGATGTGAATATTGTGATTTAGGAAATCTGTTTCAATAAGACTTTCTTTGCAATGAGCGCTCAGGCTTCTGATTTTTTTGTGACTCATTTTGCTTGCAGTCAGACTTGCAACCACCCCGTTTTTAAACCCCAGTGTTGCGTTAACATAATCCATAGGTCCATCTCCACTGCATCCGCCAACGGCAGCCAGCCTTATCACTTTTGAATTTGCAAGTTCAATAACTAAATCAATATCGTGAATCATTAAGTCCAAAACGACCGAAACATCATTAGCTCTCTCGGGATGAGGGCTATGCCTTCTGGCTTCAAGAACTACAACTTCTTCATTGGCAACTACTTTTGTCAATTCCCTAAATGCGGGATTAAATCTTTCTATATGGCCAACTTGCAATAATTTTTTCGCATTGTTTGAAGCATTGATCAAAGATGATGCTTCTTCTTTGTTTGCTGCTATCGGTTTTTCAATTAAAACATGCTTGCCAGATTTTAGACATTCTAGACCAACTTTATGGTGGAATAACGTAGGTACAGCAATACATACAGCTTCTACTTCATGTAATAAATCCTTGTAGTTTCCATACCAATTACAATTAAATTGCTCCATAGCTAACTTTCCTCGTTCCTTGTCTAAATCTGCAACTCCAATTAGCTCAGCATCTTTCAGAAGGCTAAGTACTCTCGCATGATGCCACCCCATATTTCCAATTCCTATTACTCCAACTTTTACAGGAATAATATTTTCGTTGATCTTGGAGATTGTTTTCATGTTTACTTTTTTATTAATTAATAGTTCTTTTTATAAATTACTTAGGAAGGATTATTTTTACTTTGTTTATTCTTGGACCTTTCATAGAGATGATTTCAAATACAACTTCATTATGAACGAACGTTTCCCCTACGTTGGGAATTTCTTGGAGTTTTTCTAAAACAAATCCAGCAAGAGTGTAATGATCATCAGCTTCTGGCAATTTCAAGTCAAGCTCTCTATTTATTTCTATTACTTCGATCTCACCAGAAGTAAGCCATGTTTTTTTTAAGTCATCAAGAGATCTTAGCTCAGATTCTTTATTATCAAATTGAATCTCATCACCAACAATTTCACCTGTTAAGTCTGCTGATGTTATTAACCCTTCAGTTCCTCCATATTCATCAACGACCAACAGTAGTGGATTCCCATTTTTGATTAGTGGTAGCAATTCGGCCAAAGTAGAAGTTTCTAAAACACGAACAACTGGTTTTATATAAGGCTCTAAAGATGAGTTGGCTTGCATGTCTCCTTTGGCTATTGGATTAGCAAGTTGCCTTAAATCTAAAACTCCGAGAACATTATCAAGTGAATCATCAATTACTAAGTATCTTGCATGACGAGTTTTATGAACTTCTTCCATCATTTGAGTGAAGGAAACTTCTCTTGGAAGAGTAACCATTCCTGCCCTAGGAACCATTACTTCTCTGACTTGTGTGTCTCTTAAAGCAAAAACGCCTTCAAGTATATTTCTTTCATCAGGTTTTAATCCAGTTACGCCACCAGTTTCAATTAATTTCTCTAATTCGCCTGCAGAGAATGCAGCTGTCGTAAGACTTTCTGATTGCCTATTAATTCCAAATAATCTAAGAATTAATAAAGCAAGTCCTTCTAGCAAAGAAAGGAATGGCGACATCCATTTTATAGCTGCTTCAATTAGAGGCGATAATTTCAGGGCAGAAGTCACTGGTTGATTAAGAACAAGTGCTTTTGGAAGCAGACCAGATATCAACGTTGCTAAAAGTACAACAATAATAAAAAGACCTAGATCTAAAAAATAATTAATTGAAGCATTATTTCCCCACCATTGACTTGCGAAATTTTTGCAAATCCAACCAATTGAAATTAATGAAATAGTTATTCCAAGCTCTGCTATTAAAAGGGTTCTTCTAAGCCTTTTCTGCAGACGAATTATGGAATTGGAACCAGGTAGTCCATCTTCTACAAGTCTTTGAACCTTGGTTGAACGAAGTCGCAATATGGAAAACTGACCTGCATTGAAAAATGCAGGTATTACAAGCAATATACAAAGAAGTAATAAACTCATCAATAATTTTTATATGGGGGTGGCGAGGATCGAACTCGCCTAAGGCGAATTATGAGTTCGCTGCATTCACCAGATTGCTACACCCCCAAAAAAGCAGAACTAAAACTTTTTTTGATAATAGTTAATTAGTTTGCATAAAGTAAATATATATCTAATCTCACCAAGATGTTTAATAATTAAACTTGCATATAAAGATATGAACCCATTGAACCCTTCATCAGATGGAATAAAAGAAAATCTTTTAACTTTATTAGCTCAAAAAGCTTATAAGTTTGGCGATTTTTCTTTGGCTTCCGGAAAAAAAAGTTCTCATTACGTCAATTGCAAGCCAGTCTCTCTCTCAGGTCCAGGTCTCTTGTCGATAAGCTCATTATTTCTAAAACAAATAAATAAAAGTGATAGGGGTGTAGCGGGCTTGACTTTAGGTGCTGACCCACTTGTTAGTGGGGTTGTAATGATGGCAGCTCAATCAGATATTGATTTAAATGGTTTAATAGTAAGGAAAGAAGCTAAAGGTCATGGGACTGGAGCATGGTTAGAAGGACCTTTGCCTCCAAAGGGCTCTATGATTACTGTCCTAGAGGATGTTGTTACTACAGGTGGATCTTCTTTAAAAGCTGTTGAACAACTTAGAAATCAAGGGTATTTAGTTAAGCAAGTACTAGCAATAGTTGATAGAGAAGAAGGAGGCGAAGATGCAATGTCTAAAGCTGATATAGAGTTAAATAGTCTTTTCTTTTTAAAAGAGATTGTTGAAAAAGCTAAAAGTTTACAATGACAGAAACTGAATCATTTATTTGGGATGAAACATTCCCTTCATTACTTCTCAAAGGTCAGGGTACTACTGCTTTCTTACATGGTCAAACAACCGCTGATGTTTTTGCTAAGAAAGAACTAGATAGAATTTTTATGAGTTGTTGGCTATCAACTAAAGGATCTTTAAAAGCTTTATTGGAAATTCGACTTTCAGATTATATGGCTGAAATAGTTATAATTTGCGGTGAAATTAATTCTATAAGAGATGGATTTGAATCAGTTATATTTCCATCTGATAAAGTTAATTTAGAAGTTACAGATCCAATTAGAAGAAGACAAGAAATAAATAATAATAATTCATGGAAGGATTCAAATTCTAGTTGGATTGATAATAATAATTTAAGCCTAGACGGAATCAATAACTATACAAAGCCTACTAAAAAAGAATTGGAAGTTTGGAAAATAAGACAAGGAATACCTAGCTTTGATAAAGAGATAAATGGAGAAACTAATCCTTATGAGCTAGGATTAGCAAATGCTATAAATCTAGATAAAGGATGTTATCTAGGTCAAGAGGCAATGGCGAAGCTCTTTAGGTCTAAATCTCTAAAATATCAACTTCGTTATTGGGAAGCTTATGGGGAAAATGATAATTTTAAAATTGGTAAAAATTTTTTTAATACCGATAAAAAAGGAGGATATAAAAAAAATGTAGGAGTTGTTACTTCTTCCATTAGGGTTAATGATAATTTTTTTAATGGATTGGCTTTAATTAAGAAAAGTTTTCTTGATCAGGATTTTGGTTTTTCTGAAAATGGTGACTCTATAACTATTAAAAAACCAATCTCTTTTACAAATCCTTTTTAATTTATTTCGATATACTTACTAGTGATTTATTAACCAGTTTGTGATCATTATGGTAGCTATACAATCATCACGATTATATTCAAAAATTGAACTTAAATTTCTAGAATACATTTTATTTATTTTACGTGATTTTTTCCATTGTCTCCACCATAAAAGAGCTCTAGCTCCATCTACATTTGATTGTTTCCATTCAAATCCTATCCATTCAGCGATTGATTTAAGACCATAATTTCTTACGGGAAGACACCAGTATTCTCTAATTAATAAATGTATATCAATAAATCTTTTTTTTAATTCTTCAATTTCATGAGGATCAGCTCCTTGTCGCAATCCTAGCTTTAGCAAAGATAATGGTTCTGTTTCCCCATAATGGATGATGGGATAGTCTGGATTAAGGCTTAATTTTTTAGTTATTCTTTTCCATAGAAAATTTTCAGTATTTTTTTCAAGATTAAGTAATGGTGAATATTTAGTTTTTTCTAAACTTATTTCATTTTTTATATTTTTTGGTAACCGAATAAATCCATGTAAAAAGTCATGTTTGATATCTGGGTCAGATTCAATGTCATAAATATAAAAACCTTTTGCTTTTTTTAGATTATTTAGTTCTATTTCTGGAGTTAGTTTGATTGCCCTATTTGTTGATTGAGATTGAGATTGTAAAATAATTTTTTTGGAAATATCACCATGTTGTGTCCCAAAAACCTCAAGCTTTTCCTTTAATTTATAATGCTTTACCTTTGCTAGTTCCTCTATATTATTTATGCCAATTTTGTTTAATAAAAGTTCTCTTTTTGCTCCAATCCCGCTAACTTCACTTAAGCTTCCTTTTTTTATTGCTACAGCATCACAATTTTTTCTCCATGAACATATTGTGCATTTTTTTCTATTAGACGTTATGGGTGGAGGAGTTCTTGATTCAATATCTTTCTCAAGATTTAATAATGAATCTATTAAATCTGTGTTTATATTATCGCTCAATCTTATCTTTTCGACTTTGATAACTTCGTTTTCTTTGTGTAATATTAACCCTTTTTTCACTTGAAATTTTTGTAAATTATTTATTAATAAACCAGTCATTGCAAGTGTTAATTTATGCTCTCTTGTAATTTTTTTACCTTGTCTAGCCAATACAGGTTGATATGCAAAATTCCCCCATATACTTTCTCCTGATGTCTTCCTTAGTATCGGTAAATTTGCTTGGATAATTCTATTTTTTATAAGAGGATATTTAATTCTGAGTCCATAAGCAATATTTTTCCCCTCTTCACAAGCTTGGATTCCTATCCCATAACTTTTTTGTGAGAGATTATGAAAGCAGTCGATTTGATGATTTAATTGAAGTGTGCTATGTGCCGTCCACAACTTTTTTTGTTTATCACCATAAATATCAAGCCAAGCTTTTCTTCTGCACCTAATCCAACTCCTTAAAAGGTGATCGTTAATTGGTTTGGATTTATTACATTGCATACTTAGAGAATAATCCGCATTTCTTTAAGAACAAAGTTTCTCCAATATAAAGATGAAAAAGAAAAAGTTGAATCTCACTAAGGAAAAAATTTCTTTCGGAACAGATGGATGGAGGGGGATATTAGGCGTTGAGTTCACCTTGGAAAGATTACTTAAAGTTGCAGCAGCAGCAGCTCAAGAGCTTGCTTATGTGAAAGAGAAAAAAAATAATAAAATAATCATTGGTTATGACCGACGTTTCCTGGCAGAGGAGATGGCTGAGGCGGTCGCATCTGCAGTTAGAGGAGTTGGTTTAGTCCCTTTGTTGGCTTCTTCCGCACTGCCAACTCCCTCTTGCAGCTGGGGGATAGTGGAAGAAAATGCACTTGGTGCACTAGTTATTACAGCAAGTCATAACCCATGCGAATGGTTGGGGTTGAAAATTAAAGGTCCTTTTGGAGGCTCAGTTGATAGCTCTTTTACAGATTCCGTTCAAAAAAGATTAGATGCTGGGGGGATATCAATTCCAATAGAAGGCGTAACCGAGAGATTTGATTTTCGAGAAAATCATCTTTTGGGGATTAGGCAGAAATTTGACATGCATTTGATTTCTGATGGCTTGAGGAAATTAGGTGTGAAAATTTTTGTCGATCCAATGCATGGATCTGCTGCGGGGTGCATGTCTGAATTATTTGGAGTTGATAGTCAAGAGCTTATTTATGAAATAAGAACTGAGAGAGACCCATGCTTTGGTGGGAATCCTCCAGAACCTATGAAGGCTTACCTATCGCAATTAATACAAGAAGTTCAGGATGAATTTCAGGCAGGACATTTTTCCATGGGCCTGGTTTTTGATGGAGATGGAGATCGAATTGCGGCAATAGATGAAAAAGGTAGATACTGCAATACGCAGTTATTAATGCCTGTTCTGATAGATCATTTGGCAAGAGTTAGAAAGAGGCCAGGTTGCGTTGTAAAAACTGTAAGTGGATCGGATTTGATGAGATTGGTTGCAGAGGATTTGGGGAGAGAAGTGCTCGAAAAGCCAGTTGGGTTTAAATATATTGCTGAAGAAATGCTTTCAAGAGAAGTTCTTATTGGAGGAGAGGAGTCAGGGGGAGTTGGGTTTGGACATCACTTGCCAGAACGTGATGCTTTGTTTACCGCTTTGCTTTTGATGGAGTCAATAGTTGCTGATGGTAAATGTTTAGGTGAGAAAATAGATTCTCTTTATGCTCGCTTTGGTAAGAGTCATTTCGAACGTATTGATTTAACTCTCAAAGACATGGAGATGAGAAGGTCTGTGGAAGATTTTTTGAAACAAAAAACCCCATCTTTAATTGGTCATAAACCAGTTTTAGAGGTTATTTCAACTGATGGAATAAAACTTATACTTGATAAAAGTCATTGGCTGATGTTCCGTTTCTCTGGAACAGAGCCTCTTTTAAGAATTTATTGTGAAGCGCCATCCAGTGCAGAAGTTACTTCAACTTTGTATTATGCAAAGCAACTTATAGATAATAGTTTTGGATAATGTCCCTCTTGTAATTGCTAGTGGCAATAAGGGTAAAATTGGAGAATTTAAAAAACTTTTAGACGATTTTCCCATTGATTTATTGACTCAACCTGTTGGTTTTGAGATTGAGGAAACAGGAACTACATTTATGGAAAATGCAAGAATCAAGGCCATTGCTGTCAGTCAAGCAACAGGTGATTTGTCTCTTGCTGACGACTCTGGATTAAGTGTTGAGGCTCTTGGGGGGGGTCCAGGCATTTATTCTTCTAGGTATGCAAGTTCAGATAAGCAAAGAATTGAAAAACTATTAGCAGAGTTAAAACCTTTTTCAAATAGAAAAGCTAAATTTGAATGTGCATTATGTATTGCTAGTGGAGAAAAAGTGTTGATAGAAGTTTCAGGCTTTTGCGAAGGTCTAATAACTTTTTCCCCGAAAGGGGAAAATGGGTTTGGTTATGATCCGATTTTTGAAGTTTCTGGATTAGGTGAGACTTATGCAGAAATGGACCACGAAAAAAAGAAGCATATTGGTCATAGGGGTAATGCATTCAAATTGCTCATACCAGAATTAAAACAACTATTGGGTTCAATGAAAAAGTAGTTTTTGATTTCTTGAAAACTTTTAGTTTTTAATTTTCAACCCAGCTTCCGTGTAATCCATGTGGAATTGATATTGGAACTTCAAGAATAGCTTTTTCAGTCAGATCTTTAGAATCAAGGATTATTAAATCAGTTCCTGATCTAATACTATTCCAAACTAATGCAACAACCCATCCATTGTCTTCTTCAGACTTTGATTCTTGAGATGGAATAAATATAGGTTCACTTACAAAACCTCTTGGAGCAGCACTCCAACTTATCTCTTTATTATTAGATAAATCGATTTTTTTTATGGCTTGAAGTGGCCCATTACCCTCTTTTTCTTCTGCAGTTGCCATCCAACTAAAGCGGGCCTTTAATCCTTCAAAATGAGGATTAACCATTGCAAATTCACAACATTGATTGCTTATTGTTGAGCAGGTAAATGTATTTTCTATGGGATTGATTTCACTTCTTTTCAAAATTCCTTCTGGTAAAAGATCAAAATCAATTTCTCTAAAATCATCCTCGGGTCCAATGCTCGGAAAATCATCATAAAAAATACTTTCAATATTGATTTTTTCATTATCTTCCCATGCATTTAGATGATGAAAAACAAAACCCTTTGGAGCATCAACTGATTTTGGAGGTTGACCAGCAAACTTGCCAGAGTCCCTTGGAATTAATAAAAATTTTGGAGTTCCATCACTTTTAGAGGCTAAACATTGTGCGGCTCCTTTTTGTCCAAGAAGAAAAGGGAGAGGGTTAAAACTAATAGCATTTTGCAGAAATATTGCCCAGTTAGGAGTTATGGCAAAATCATGCAAGAACGCAAATCCATTAAAAGAATCTTTTCTATCACTTAAAAGAGAACCAATATTTTCTCCCTCTGTGGAAAACTCCATCAATCTAATTGTGCTTTTAGGACCTGTAGATACCCCAAAAGTGACCATTCTTTGACTTTGATAATGGCCAGGGTCAAATCGTGGATGAGCACTAAATGCTTCACCTTTTTTTAAAACTCCTTTTAAATCGGATAAACCTTTGGTCTCAAGGGTATTTGGATTAAGTGAATATGGACTAGATGCTTCCCATAAAGCTAGTAGATCATCTCCAAGTTTTATTACGTGTGTATTGGCAATATTTTTTAGCCTTACATCAAAAGCATTAGCTAACACTCCGCCTTCTTTTTGAGTTCCAAATACACCTCTATATAGAAATTTTTGGGATTTTTCTTCTTCTGTCCATTCCTTTGTGCGAACAAAACGATTTGTCAGGTTTATTTTTCCATTGTCAAATTTGAAGGCAGCAATCATGCCATCTCCATCAAATGGATGATGGACCCATCTTCCCCCTCTTTCTAATCTGCCTGGCCCGTTTCGATAAAAGGTACCAGAAATTTGTTCAGGAATAGATCCTTTTACCAGCTTGAGTTGAACGTGATCTAATTCTTTTTCAACATTGCAATATGCACTGGACCAATCTTCTTTGTTGAAGATTGTTTGCTGTGGTGATGTTTCTCTTTTTAAATAACTAACTGCCACTATTTTTATTGGATTGAAACTTAATTTTCGCTTAAACTTCTCACTTTTGCGAGTTCAATCTCAAATGATTTATTTAAATATGGAGTTTTTATTGACCAGCCTGTTCAAGAACTCCTTTACTGCTTGGAATTTGACTTGATCTTCTAGGGTCAATTTCAGTAGCCATCCGAAGAGCTCTTGCAAACGATTTGAAAGTAGCCTCAATTATGTGGTGAGTATTATTTCCTGCCAGTTGTCTGATGTGGAGAGTTAAACCACTATTACTCACAACAGCACCAAAAAATTCTCTAACCAACTCAGTATCATAAGTGCCCACTTTTTGAGAAGGAATATCTAAATTAAAACTTAAATGTGGCCGTCCAGAGCAATCAACCACAACCTGAATAAGAGCTTCATCAAGCGGGGCTAAAAAATGACCAAAGCGTTTTATTCCAACTCGATCACCTAATGCTTTTGAAAAAGCTTGTCCAATAGCAATCCCGACATCTTCATTGGTGTGATGATCGTCTATGTGAGTATCTCCATTCGCTCTTACTTCAATATCAAATAAGCCATGACTAGATAATTGTTGGATCATATGGTCTAAAAAACCAATCCCCGTATTTGCGCTGCATTTTCCAGAACCATCAAATTCAATTTTCACAAAAACGTCCGTTTCCTTAGTTTTGCGTCTAATCTCTCCTTCTCTAGTTTTTTTCATATTTAATTGGCAATTTTTAGTTGGCTTGAAATTACATTCCATTTATGCAATAACCTGCATCAACATAAACAGTTTGTCCTGATATACCACTCGAAAGATCGCTAAGCAAGAAAGCTGCAGTATTACCTACCTCGATTTGAGTAACGGTTCTCCTAAGGGGAGCTTTTTCTTCGACGTTATGAATCATGTCCAGAATTCCTCCAATAGCTGAACTCGCGAGAGTTCTTATTGGTCCAGCACTAATAGCATTAACTCGAACCTGATTTTCAGGACCAAGTTCTTCCGAAAGATATCTAACAGATGCCTCCAAAGCTGCTTTAGCAACCCCCATTACGTTGTAATTGGGAATTGCTCTTTCTGCTCCTAAATAAGTCAAGGTGACTACGCCAGCACCTTTACTGAAAAGAGGTTTTGCATATTTACATAGTGGGGCGAGTGAGTAAGCGCTGATTTCTAGGGCTCTTGAGAATCCCTCTGAAGAAGTTGCACTGTAATTGCCTACTAATTCTTCTTTCCCTGCAAAGGCTAGACAGTGAACTAATCCATCAAGCTGACCCCATTGATTTTTAATGGCTTCAAAAACTTCTTCAATTTGAGAAGAATTTTGAACATTAAGTGCTAAGAACAAGCTTGGATTTAAAGGAGAAGTAAGTTCTTTTACTTTCGCTTCAAATCTACCTTTTTCATCGGGCAAGTATGTAATTCCTAATTCAGCTCCAGCTGCTTTTAACTGTTGTGCAATGCCCCAGGCAATTGATCTATTGTTTGCTATTCCTGTAACAAGGATTTTTTTGCCACTAAGATCGAGAAGCATCTTTCGGACTCATTTGGTTAGTATTTCTAATTGTCCCTTATTTAGGGCTAAGACTCATAGTTAAATGAATATATAGTTAAAAGTTCTGTAATCCATTAACCCCAAAAAACTATAAGAATCATGGTTCGAACAGCCTCAACAATGCTTCCATTAGGAACTCAGTTACCTAATTTTGAGTTAGGTGTGGTTTCAGGCGTGAACTCTGCTCCAGATGATCCTTTAAAAGGCCTTAGTCATATTAGAAGTGTTGACTTAACAAAAAGACCATTGTTTTTGATGGTTATATGTGCTCATTGTCCATTTGTTAAACATGTAGAAAGTGGAATCACAAATCTATTCAATTCTTTTGGTAATGATATTCAATTTTTGGCTATTTCTAGCAATAGCTTGATAACCCATCCTCAAGATGCACCAGAATTCTTAGCCTCTCAAGCTAATAAACTGGGATGGAAGTTCCCATACTTATTTGATTCTGATCAAAAATTAGCAAAAGCGCTTAAAGCCGCATGTACACCCGATTTTTATATTTTTTGGCCTTCTCTAGATGGAAACTTAACATTGAGATATAGGGGACAAATGGACGGAAGTCGCCCCGGTAATGAAATTCCTGTTTCTGGTGATGATATTCGTCTAGTATTCAAATCCTTATTAAAGGGAGAAGTTATTTCGGCTAATCAAAAACCTTCTATTGGTTGCAACATAAAATGGCATCCAGGTATGGAGCCTGAGTGGTTTGGATGAATTAATGAGTGTCTTTTAATTGTTCATCGTTGCAACTTAATTTAAATAGTTATGCAAATACCTCCTTTTAGTCTTGAAGATCAAATTTCTGAAATTGGAGACGAGATTGAAGAAGCTTTAATTAAGGTTTTCAGAAGCGGAAAATATATTGGAGGAGAGGAAGTCGCTTCGTTCGAAAAAGCTTTTGCCTTAGCAATAGGAACTTCTTGCTCAGTTAGTTGTAATAGTGGAACAGATGCATTAATTCTTGCTTTAAGAGCACTAAATATTGGACAAGGTGATGAGGTGATTACCTCATCATTTAGTTTTTTTGCTACTGCAGAAGCAATCACCAGTGTTGGAGCTAGGCCGGTTTTTGTAGATATTGATTCTAAAAACTATCTTATGGATCTGAATTTAATAGAAAAAGCAATAACTCCCAGAACAAAAGCTATTTTGCCTGTGCATTTGTTTGGTTATCCACTAGATATGGATAAAATAATGGCAATTGCTGAATCCAATAATCTTAAGGTTATAGAAGATTGTGCTCAAGCAGCCGGTGCGTATTGGCGAGGTAAACCTGTTGGAAGTTACGGGGATATAGGTTGTTTTAGTTTTTTCCCTACTAAAAACTTAGGTGCAGCAGGAGATGGAGGAGCTATAACTACTAATGATTTTGATTTGGCAAAAACAATTAGGGAACTAGCTATTCATGGGATGCCAAAGAGATATTTTCATACAAATATTGGATATAATAGTCGACTTGATTCATTACAAGCTGCAATATTAAATGTTAAGTTAATCCGATTAAATAAATGGATTGAGCAAAGAAAAGAAATAGCTATTAATTACATTAATCAGTTATCAACTATAGATTCAATTGAATTACCATCTAATACTTTTGTTAATAATTCTGGTCATTCTTGGAATCAATTTGTAATCAGAATAATGGACAATTCTTTTATTAAAAATATAAAATCTAATTCAGATGATGTTTTTGATAATCTAAATAGAGATCTATTTAAAACTGAACTTCATAGGCTTGGTGTAAATACAATAATTTATTACCCAATACCCATACATCTTCAACCTGCATATAAAAATTTAGAGTATAAAGAAGGATCTCTTCCTGTTACTGAAAAAGTATGTAGTCAGGTTATTAGTTTACCTATTTTCCCAGAGTTAAAATCTATTCAGCAATCATATGTCATTGATAAAATAAAAGAATTATTTAAAAAATAAGCTATTTAATATTCGAATATAATTCTTTGAAGATTGATGTTTGATTTTTGTGGTTTATTATTGGTTTTGGATAGCTATTTCTCTCCGCAGAACTTATTTCACCTGAAAGTAAATTAGGCGTTGAAATATGTGATAGCTCAGGAATCCATTTTCGGATATATTCACCATCTTCGTCAAATTTAGAAGCTTGTCTAAAAGGATTAAATATTCTCATGGGTTTTGGATCCATTCCACTGCTAGCACTCCATTGCCAACCCCCGTTGTTTGCTGCCAAGTCACCATCAACTAAGCTTTTCATGAAGAAAAGTTCTCCCAATCTCCAATCAATTAAAAGGTCTTTTACTAGAAAAGAGGCAACAATCATTCTGCAACGATTATGCATCCATCCAGAACACTTAAGTTGTCTCATTGCAGCATCAATTATTGGGATACCAGTCAATCCATCTCCCCATGCTTCAAACCAATCCGGTCTATTTTGCCATGGAAAATCTAACCATTTCTCCCTGTATGGACCTTTCTCAAGCTCTGGAAAATTAATGAGAGCATTTTGATAAAACTCTCTCCAAGCAAGTTCCTTTATCCATGTATCAATAGAATTTATTTTATATTCATCATCCGTCACATTTTTTGATACTTGAGCCCCATTCCATACTACTCTGCAACTTATGGTACCTAAACTTAAAGCAGCACTTAGATTAGAAGTATTCTCTAAAGATGGAATATCTCTTGCTTTATTGTATGAATTTATAACTCCTGAATGTATAAAAGAGTTTAATTGTTTTATTGATTCTGATTCTCCCGGCTTGCAAGGACATAGATTTGTATTGTTGAATCTATTTAAAGAAAGTAATTCGTAAATAGATTTGCTTTTGTTTGTAATACAGTAGTTTAAATCAGAGTTTTTAATTGATGATAATTCTCTTTCATTAAGACCTGTAAGTTTTTTAGCTGCTTCTGAGGTTTGTATTAAATTATTATCTGATGATTTGGTTCTATTGATTATATCAATCCATTTGCGATAAAAAGGTCCATATACCTTGTATGGTTCATCGTTGTTTGTTTTGATATCACTTGGGTTAACAATTAATTGATCTAAAAATGTATAAACTTTCCTTCTTTCTTTTGAAAATTTTTCTGCAATTTGTTTGTCTCTATTGATTTCATAAGGTTCAATATTCTCGTTCCAGTAAATACATTCAGCATGAACTAACTCAGCTAATTTAGATATTAATTTAATAGGATCTCCATTTAATATTAATAAACTACTTCCTCTAATCTCCCAATTCTTTTGTAGCTCTATAAGACTTTCACCTAAAAACCAGTTTTTTGCTTCAGATGTATTTCTATTTAGATCTAAGAGTTTGGGATCTAAAACATATACTCCGATAAGGTTTTTTGAATTTTTTGATGCTTCGAATAGGCCGATATTATCTCCAAATCTTAAATCTCTTCTATGCCAAAATATTGATTGAAATTTTGTCATCTTATATTCAAGAGTTGGCATGCTCTGAACCATGCTGTAATAGTTTTCCCATCAAGTGACTCTTCCCCACTTGCAATGATTTCATTGAACTTTTTTGGGAAAATTTTTAATACTTCAATATCTTCATCTGCATCGCCCTCAGGTTTTTTTTCAAGTTTTGTTAGATCTCTTGCAAGGAAAAGATGAATTGTTTCGTCAGAATATCCTGGGCAAGGAAGCATTTCTCCTAGCTTGTCCCATCTTTTTGCAGAGTAACCACTTTCTTCTTGAACTTCTCTTTTGATTGATTCAAGGGGGCTTTCTCCTGATTCTAATGTTCCAGCAGGAAACTCAAGAATTCTTCTCGAGCAAGCAAATCTGTATTGACGAAGAATAACGACTTCTCCAGAATCTGTTATTGGTACGGCTAATGCAGCCCCAGGATGACGAATGATCCCAAATTCGCCCTCCATTGAATTAGGTAAAAGAAATTTATTAATTTCAAAACGAATTTTTTTTGCATCAAGACAAGCTTTTGTCTCAATAATTTCTGAGGGTTCAGGTCCTAAAATTGACATGCTTTTTTTTCTATCCTTATAGGATGGCTGATTTTTTTAGAAAAGGTTGGTGATTTTTGTTACGAGTTTTATTCCGGCCAAATATTTTGAGAACTGATTCGTTTTGGTTTACCTTGGGTCTTTGATAAAACTTCTGCAAGGGGAATTAAAACAAAGTTTCTTTCACTTAATCTTGGATGAGGCAAAATCAGAGTGTCAGTATTTATTTGTAGTTCTCCCCAAGAAATGAAGTCAATATCCAAAGATCTTGGCCCCCAAATAATCTCTGTATTTTTTCTTTCCCTTCCTGCAATTTTTTCTAATTCTAAAAATTTTTTCATTAAACATTTAGCTGCTTTTTCATTTGGGGTTACTGAGGCAAAACTCTCTCCCTCCACAACAAGTACGGTATTAATGAATCTTGGTTGGTCAATTGCCCCCCCTAAAGGATCAGTCTCAAATAGAGGAGCCCATTGAAAAGATAAAGACTTATCAAAATTTTGAGAGTCTATTTTTGGATGATTAAAAGCAATATTCCACTCGATTATGCTTTTTTCTATATGCGGCCTCATGGCAGCGATTGTTCTTATGGGATCTCCAAGAATGCCAGGGATATTTGCGCCTATTGAGATGACGAGTTTCAATTCTGGTTTTTGTTTTGCATAAGTCATGCGAATATTAAAAGACTTTTAAAAATTTGCTTGTTTATCCAACCCTATGGTTTCCAGTGGATTGAACAATAACAATATGTCTTCGACTTCAAAAGACATTGCTGTAAAGGATAGAGCCAATCTTGCTTTCCCTTTGGCTGCAATTACAGGCCATGGAACTTTAAAGCTTGCTTTAATGCTCGCCGCAGTTGACCCTGGTTTGGGAGGAGTAATAATTGCGGGTGGTCGCGGGACTGGGAAATCTGTTTTAGCTAGAGGATTACATGCCCTTCTCCCGCCGATTGAAATAATCGATTTAGACGAATTAGCCAATACTGAGGATGGAGATGATTCATTTATTTATCCGGCAGGTAGAAATTTAGATCCTTCTTTTTCAGGCGAATGGGATGATTTGACTAAAAAACTTTTTACAAAAAAGATAGGGAGTTATGAAAATACTGATGACTTAGAAAATATCCCTACAAAAGTTGTTTCTGCGCCCTTTATTCAGGTTCCCTTAGGAGTAACTGAGGATAGGCTTGTTGGTGCAGTTGATGTCGCTGCTTCATTATCAAGCGGAACTCCAGTATTTCAGCCAGGCTTACTAGCTGAGGCTCACAGAGGAGTTTTGTACATAGATGAATTGAATTTATTGGATGACGGCATTGTCAATCTTCTTTTGGCTTCAGTAGGTGCAGGTGAAAATAGAGTTGAACGAGAAGGATTGAGCCTAAGTCACCCATGCCGTCCTCTTTTGATTGCTACTTACAATCCTGAAGAGGGGGGATTAAGGGACCACCTCTTGGACAGATTTGCAATTGTTTTATCTGCAGATCAATTAATTACAAACGAACAAAGAGTTGAAATAACTCAATCTGCCATTTCTCATGGTCAATCAAGTGAAGCTTTTTCTAAGAAATGGTCTGAAGATACAGAATCCCTATCAACACAATTGCTTTTGGCAAGGCAATGGCTTCCAGATGTTCAAATCAGTGAGGATCAAATTGAATACTTAGTTGTGGAAGCCATACGAGGAGGTGTAGAAGGACACAGATCAGAGCTTTATGCAGTAAGGGTTGCAAAGGCTCATGCTGCCTTGTGTGGAAGGGATTCAGTGGACGCAGAAGATTTAAAAGCGGCAGTAAGACTTGTCATCGCTCCAAGGGCTATGCAAATGCCTTCAGAAGAGGAGATGGAGCCTCCGGCCCCTGAAGATCAGCAGGCACCACCACCGCCTCCTGAAGACTCTGATGACAATAATGATCAAGAGGAAGATCAAGAAGAAGATCAGGAAGAGGAGCAAGATGAAGAGTCATCCCCTCCAATCCCAGAGGAATTTATGCTTGATCCAGAAGCATGTGCCGTAGATCCTGATTTGTTGTTGTTTTCATCTACTAAATCAAAGAGTGGAAATAGCGGAAGTCGATCAGCTGTCTTAAGCGATAACAGAGGTCGATACGTAAAACCAATTATTCCAAGAGGACCTGTCAGAAGGATTGCCGTTGATGCAACTTTAAGAGCTGCAGCTCCTTATCAGAAAGCGAGAAGGGAAAGAGAACCTAATAGGAAAGTTATTGTTGAGGAAGGCGATTTACGCGCAAAATTACTGCAGCGTAAAGCTGGTGCATTGGTAATTTTCTTGGTTGATGCAAGTGGATCAATGGCGCTCAATAGAATGCAAAGTGCAAAGGGAGCTGTTATTCGGTTGCTAACCGAAGCTTATGAAAACAGAGATGAAGTTTCTCTCATACCTTTCAGAGGGGATCAAGCAGAAGTTTTACTCCCTCCAACTAGATCAATCACCGCTGCGAAAAGGAGACTTGAGGCAATGCCATGTGGTGGTGGCTCTCCACTAGCTCATGGGTTAACTCAGGCTGCAAGAGTTGGAGCAAATGCCTTAGCCACAGGAGATCTCGGACAGGTTGTAGTAGTGGCAATTACGGATGGGCGTGGAAACGTCCCCTTAAGCACTTCATTAGGTCAACCAATTCTTGAGGGAGAGACACCACCCGACTTGAAGCAAGAAGTTCTTGATGTCGCTTCGCGTTATCGTGCGCTTGGTATTAAATTGCTTGTAATTGATACAGAAAGAAAGTTTATTGCTAGTGGAATGGGTAAAGACTTAGCTGAAGCATCTGGAGGTAAATATGTTCAATTACCTAAGGCAAGTGATCAAGCTATTGCTTCAATTGCCATGGATGCAATTAACAGCGTCACCTGAAAAGTGTTGAGTTTAAGGATATATGTCATCAAATAATTTGCCTAAACCGATAGTCAGCCTTTTTAGTGAGTCTAAGAGTTCTTCGTCTTCCAGAATAGTTCCCATATCTGAACTCATTTGGTCAATTTTCTTTGTCAAAGAACTTGATGTTGAAGCGAGTTCCTGAATATCTTTTAATGTCTTAGGGTTGTCTATGCTTTCAAGAATATTATTTAAATGAATAGAAGCTTTTGTTAATTCAGAAATCATAGGCTTTGCTCTTATAAGTTCTAATTTAGATAGCAAGACAAGTTCATCAAGATTGGCTTGAGTCCTGTCGAATTGAGAAATAGATTCTGATACTTTGTTTATTATTTCTTGCCTATCTGCTTCATCAATAATTCCAGTGATGCCCTCTGTAAGGCTTGTTATGCTAGACATATCTACCCCTTTAATTTTATCTCCATCACATAAAATTCTTTGATTAGGACAATCTTTTTTGACTGTATTTAGTTCGTTGCTTCTTAATGATTTACCTAATGAGACTAATGATAATTGAGCATCACCTCCAAGCATAGAGCTTGTAACTATTTTGGCGATTACAGGTTTTGGTAAAATTAGATTGTCGTTGTTTAATTTTATTTTAGTGTCAACTGTGTTTGGGGTGAAACTTATCTTTTGAACAGATCCAACAATGATTCCCCGATAAGTAACTGGAGACATCTTGGCAAGACCACTTGCATCTTTGAAGCTTGCAGATATCTCCCAGGTTTTAGAACCTAAACGAAAATCTCTTAACCAAAGCATTGCTCCTGAAAAGATAAGTAATCCACCTAACAGTGAAAATCCAACAAAAGCATCTCGTAAACTCCTGCGCATAAAATTATGAGTCCTCAGGTTGCATTGGTCCTTGAATATTGCCTGTGCGAAATTGTTTCACATAGGAATTTTCACTTTGTTTAAATTGATTTATAGATCCATCCCATTGAAACTTGCCACCGTAAAGCAAAATAACTCTATTAGCTGTTCTTTCAATTGTACTTGAAACATGACTTACTACAATTGAACATCCTTCCGCAGCCTTAGTTGTTTTAATAATTAGATCTTCAATTCGAGTACAAGCTATTGGATCTAAACCAGCAGTTGGTTCGTCATATAGAAGAAGCGGAATAGAGTCTTTTCCTTGCTTAGAGTCACTAATTAATGCACGAGCAAAACTTACTCTTTTTTGCATCCCTCCACTCAGTTGATTTGGAAATTTGTCTGCAACATCATATAAACCCACTTTCTGTAAACAGTTTATGACTTTTTTATTGATAATATCCTCGGAAAAAACCCTCTGTTTTTCAAGTAAAAAACCTACATTTTCCCTAACAGTTAGTGATGCTAATAATGCTGGATTTTGAAAAACTAACCTCACATCGGGAGGACTGTTTTGATCAAGCCTTAAGTAATTTTGCTCAATACCTGCTATTTGAAGGCTTCCTTCAGAAGGTAAGAGCAAACCAGCTAGTAAGCGAAGTATTGTTGACTTGCCCGAGCCTGATGGACCAACAATTGCCAGTCTTTCTCCAGCTATCATAGCTAGATTGACTGCATCGAGAACTTTGTTTGACCCCAGTTCAACACTGAGATCTTTCATTAACATTACTTGAGTGTTTTTTGGCACACTCTCTCCTAATGTTTGTTTACCTATCTCATTTTGTATGAGATCTGTGAAATGGGAAGTTTAATTAGAGTTTATATGAATTAATTATTTAAGTCTCTTTGTTGAAATTTTCTCAAACTCGAATCCATTGAACAAAAGAAGAAAAAGAAAATTAAGAAGAGCTATCTTGCGTAACAGTCTTTTCGCTAGCTCGTCTTTTCATCTTTACTCTCGCTTCAAAAGAGCTATTAGATGGCTGTTGCCAGGATTAGTAGTCAAAAGATGGATGATGACATCTGGATTGGGCTTGTTAATTGCTTTAATTGGAGCCTCTATTTGGGCTGACTTGCGTCCAATTTATTGGGTCGTTGAAATACTTTTTTGGCTTTTAGGATTTATAACTACTTTTTTACCTAGAACCATTTCTGGACCCATAGTCTTTTTGATAGGGATATCTCTTTTGATTTGGGGTCAAGGTAGAAGTTTTGAATCTATTAGGCAGGCTTTAGGTTCAAAAAAAGATACTTTTTTGGTTGATGCTTTAAGAGCTAAGCAAAAATTAAATAGAGGTCCAAATATTGTTGCTATTGGAGGAGGAACAGGTTTATCTTCGTTATTAAAAGGCTTAAAAAGATATAGCAGCCGAATCACGGCAATAGTCACTGTTGCTGATGATGGAGGAAGTAGTGGAGTGCTTAGGAGAGAACTGGGTGTTCAGCCTCCAGGAGACATAAGGAATTGTTTAACAGCTTTAGCAACAGAAGAACCACTTATTAAAGGACTTTTTCAATATCGCTTTACTTCAGGTAGTGGACTTGAGGGACATAGTTTTGGGAATCTTTTCTTATCTGCCTTGACTGCTATAACTGGAAGCTTAGAGACCGCAATTACTGCTTCAAGTCGTGTTCTTGCTGTTCAGGGCCAAGTTGTACCAGCAACTAATGTAGATGTTCGTTTGTGGGCCGAACTCGAAAATGGTGACCGAATAGATGGAGAGTCAGCAATAGGAAAAGCCCGCTTGCCAATAATCAGAATCGGCTGTTACCCATCGCGACCCCCAGCTTTGCCTAGAGCTCTAGAAGCTATAAGAAATGCTGAAATTATTTTAATAGGCCCAGGAAGTTTATATACTTCAATTCTCCCAAACCTCCTTGTCCCTGAAATAGTCGAGGCGATTGAGAAGAGCAAAGCTCCAAAACTATATATATGTAATTTGATGACTCAACCTGGAGAAACTGATGGACTTGACGTAACTGGTCACGTAAGGGCCATAGAAGCACAATTGGCATCAAGAGGAATTTCCAGGAAAATATTTAGTTCAATACTTGCTCAAGATGAATTAAAATCATCCCCTTTGGTTGATTACTACAAATCAAAAGGGGCTGAACCAGTCAAATGCAACAAGATTGATCTTTTGTCTAGAGGATATAACGTTTATTTAGCTTCTCTTCAGGGTTCAAAGGTCACTCCAACTTTGAGGCACGACCCAAGAAGTCTCGCTTTAGCAATAATGAGATTTTACAGAAGATACAAAAAACGTAAATAAATTAGTATGCATCTTGCATTTCATAAAAATCAGGCTGAACATAGTCTTTTCTAAGAGGCCATCCTTTCCAATCTTCAGGCATTAAAAGTCTTTTAGGATGAGGGTGACCTTTGAAGTTAACACCATACATATCAAATGTTTCTCTTTCTTGCCAATCGGCTCCTCTAAAAAGACTATATAAACTAGGAACAGTTAGGTCCCCATTGCGATCTAGGAATACTTTTAATCTTACTTCACGAGGAGAAATATCTTTTTTAAATTCATTCATTTCTATTAAATTATAAAAACAAACTATATTTAAACCAGGACCTTCGTCATAGCCCCCTTGACATTGCAGATAATTAAATCCATCATTTTTTAACGCTTCAACTATTGATAAGAGATTGTTTGGCGAGATTTTTATCACTTCAACTCCTAAGTGGTCTTCTTTGAGAGGAATGTTTTCAAATCCATTTTTAGAGAGCCAATTGCTTATTGGACCTGAGATTTTTTCTTCAAATACAATTTCCGAATCTGTTGTCATTTTTTTATAAGAGAGGCTTAATTACTTGAAAGTTCTTCAGATATTTTTTGAACCTCTTTTAAAGATTGATCAAACTCTTCAGAAAGTGAAGGATTTAAAGCAGTTAGTTGGGTTTTTGCCTTTAGGTATTGTCCATTTACTTTTGCCTCGACTCGATTCATTTTATGAGGGATAGTTAAATAACGATGAGTTTGGGTGATTTTTGATCTTTCTGAGATTGATTCGTTTGCAACTTTTTTTCTTAATTTAATGACAGCATCAAATATTGCTTCAGGTCTTGGAGGACATCCTGGAAGGTAAAGATCAACAGGTATTAACTTATCAACACCCCTGACTGCCGTGGTGGAGTCTGCGCTGAACATTCCACCAGTAATGGTGCAAGCTCCCATAGCAATTACGTACTTGGGATCTGGCATTTGCTCATAAAGCCTTACAAGAGCTGGTGCCATTTTCATTGTGACCGTGCCTGCCACTATTAGTAGATCTGCTTGTCTAGGAGAACTTCTAGGTACTAATCCAAATCTGTCAAAATCAAATCTAGATCCAATTAGAGCTGCAAATTCAATAAAACAACAAGCAGTTCCATAAAGAAGAGGCCATAGACTACTTAACCTTGCCCAGTTATGAAGATCTTCAAGGCTAGTGAGGATTATGTTTTCGCTTAAATCATTTGTTACTTTCGGCGTCCCAACTGGGCCACAGGAAGCTTCTCTAAGATTTCTTACAGCTTCAGAAGAGGGAGATTTTTTCAAGGGATTCAACTCCATTCAAGGGCACCTTTTCTCCATGCATATGCTAATGCCACAACTAGTATTGTGATAAAAACAAGAGCTTCTATGAAGGCTAATAACCCAAGTTTGTGAAATGCAACTGCCCATGGGTAAAGGAACACCGTCTCAACATCAAATATAACGAAAACAAGAGCAAACATGTAGTAACGAATATTAAATTGAATCCATGCCCCTCCAATGGGCTCCATACCAGATTCATATGTAAGCTGTCTTTCTCCTGCCTTGCTTTTAGGAGCTATTAACTTATTTGTTGTAAGAGCAAGAATTGGAACTGCTCCAGAAATAAGAAGAAATCCTAAAAAATACTCATAACCCTGAAGGGAAAACATGAATGCATTACTGGTTTCAATATCATTCTGACAGTCATTTTTTAGATTAGTGCCATAGAGTTGTTATATGTGAAAGTGAAAACTGTGAGTAAAGACACAAAAACAGAATCAAATCCTTTGGGAGATTTGAATCTTGATGAACAACAAAATCAAGTTATTTCATTTGAACCAAAAAACTCAAAAGAGGAATCTGATCCAAAATCAAATCGCTTCGAATGTATGAGCTGTGGTTTTATTTATGATCCTGATGAGGGTATAAAAAAGCTAAATATTGAACCAGGAACAGCATTCCTAGACATAGATAGGGAGAAGTTTAGATGTCCAGTCTGTCGAGTAGGATTTGGTGGATACAAGGATATTGGACCTAAATCAAAGCCTAGTGGATTTGAAGAAAACCTTACTTACGGCTTTGGATTTAATAAACTTCCTTCAGGCCAGAAAAACGTTCTTATTTTTGGAAGCCTGGCTTTAGCCGCTGCCTGTTTTCTCTCTCTTTATTCTTTGAAATGAAACGTCTGTTTTCAAATGTCATTAATTTGACCCTTGTCTTAATAGTTGGAGTAGCTCTTAGTGGTTGTACTGTTAGCAATGCTTCCATGGGCTCATCAAGTCCTTGGTCAGCAGTTGACCTTGATACTGAGGCAAATCCATTAGATGTTGACTTTGTAGATGATAAAAATGGGTTCTTAGTCGGTACAAACAGATTAATTCTGGAGACAAATGATGGAGGAATAACTTGGAAAGAAAGAAATTTAGATATCCCAAGCCAAGGTAATTTTCGTTTAATAAGCGTTGATTTCAAAGGCCAAGAAGGTTGGATAGCAGGTCAACCAGGATTGATTCTTCATACCACTGATGGAGGAAAAAATTGGACTCGTCTTGATTTGGGAAATAAGTTACCTGGAGATCCGTATTTGATAACTACAATTGATACTGATTTTGCTGAGTTAGCAACTACTGCTGGAGCAATTTATAAAACTACCGATGCTGGTTCCAATTGGGAGGCAATTGTTCTTGATACTTCTGGATCTGGAGGCATAAGAGAATTAAGACGTACAAATAACGGTGGATATATAAGTGTTAGTAGCCTTGGGAACTTCTTCTCAGTCTTAAGACCTGGAGAAGAGATATGGAGCCCTCATCAAAGAGCAAGTAGTAAGAGAGTTCAAAGTGTTGGTGAAAAGCCGAATGGAGATTTATGGATGCTTTCTAGAGGAGCTGAAATCAGATTTAATGCAGATCCTGATGATATCGATTCATGGTCAAAGCCCATAATCCCAATCGTTAATGGGTATAACTATCAAGATCTTGTTTGGGATCCATCTAAGTCGATTTGGGCCGCTGGAGGAAATGGAACTTTATTAGTGAGCAATGATGAGGGAAAAACTTGGGAAAAAGACCCTGTTGGTGAATCTGTTCCAACAAATTTCATAAGAATTCTATTTCTGGACGGTTTAAATAGTGACAGTCCTAAGGGATTTGTATTCGGAGAAAGGGGCAATTTACTGCGGTGGCAGGGTTGAAATCATAAATTTTTGATGATTTCCATGACTCTGTGTAACCACCTTGCAACAGAGATCGTTTCTTATGGTTTCGCTTGATAAGATCACTGAGCTGATTAAGTGAGGCTATGGCTGCCGGCTCTACCGGGGAACGCCCGTTTTTTGAGATCATTACTAGTGTCCGCTATTGGATTATCCATGCGGTTGCACTTCCTGCGATCTTCGTGGCAGGATTCCTATTTGTGTCTTCTGGGCTTGCCTACGACGCTTTTGGAACTCCTAGACCAGATACGTATTTTCAGGCTGGAGAAAGCAAAGCTCCTGTTGTTGTTCAGCGCTTTGATTCCAAGGCTGAACTTGACACTCGTCTGAAATAACCAAATTTCAACTGATTGCTTTTTTATCCATGCAAGTCAATCCAAATCCAAATAAAGTTCCGGTTGAGTTAAACCGGACAAGTCTTTATCTTGGACTCTTACTTGTTTTTGTAATGGGAATTCTTTTTTCCAGTTACTTCTTTAACTAAATCTCTTTATCATGAGCAAATTAAAAGGTCCTGATGGACGAGTAGGAGATCGTCTGCCAGATGGTAGACCTGCGATCTCCTGGGAAAGACGGTGGACAGAGGGAGCACTTCCTTTATGGTTAGTAGCTACTGCAGGTGGAACAGCTGTAATTTTTGTTCTGGGTATTTTCTTTTATGGTTCATACACTGGTATTGGTAACGCTGGTTAGTTTCAATTAAATAAATACTATTTATTTGAAATTAAAAAACCAATCGACATTTAATGTGCCGGTTGGTTTTTTTTAAGCCAATATTTATCTGTAAATAATTTGATCTTACTTTTAGTTTTGTCTGGTACATGCTCTTCTTGAGTGACTAATGCATCTTTTAATGTATTATGAAAAGAGCTTGGCTGCCTTAATGATGAGACTCTTTTAGCAACAGCAGAAATTATTGATTTTGCAAAATTTGCATTTTCCTGAAGATTTTCAATGACCATTTCTACAGATACATTTTCGCAATTTTGATTCCAGCAATCATAATCAGTAACCATTGAGAGGCTGGAATAGGCGATTTCTGCTTCTTTTGCCAATCTAGCTTCAGTATGGTTTGTCATACCTATTATTGAGCATCCCCAATCTCTATAAAAGTTTGATTCTGCTCTTGTTGAAAAGGCTGGTCCTTCCATAGCAAGATATGTTCCTCCAATATGCATTTTTTTGTCTTTTGTTAAAAGTTTTTCTATTTCTTTCGAAAGTGTTTGAGAAAGAATGTCGCAAAATGGATTTGCCATGCTTATGTCCTCTACAACTCCATTGTTGAAAAAAGTCAATGGCCTTTAATGAGTGCGATCAATAAATTGATCAGGAATAACAATGTCACAAGGTTTGATATTTTCTTTTAACGATCCCACTGCTGATGCGGATATCAACCATCTAACATTTAGAGAGCGCATAGCTCAGATATTTGCTTTGTATGGAATTTCGCTTGGATTTAAAGTATGTTTCTCTCCGTGGCGAGCAAGAAAAACAATTTCTATTCCAAATAGATTGCCTATTAATAACTTATTTGATGGTTTCCCATAGGGAGTGTCTAAGCTTAACTCGACTATGTTTTTAAGATTTTCTATCCTATATAGTCCGCTTCCGCCAATAATTCCTAATCTTGCTTTTTTGAAATCGTAGGCATCTGATTGTGTTCCAGAAATATTCAAAAAATCATGTTCAGTGATCATCTTGTTCTAGCTGGTGGTGGTCATACACATGCCCTTGTGTTGCTCCAGTGGGCAATGAATCCAAAATTGAAGCCTGCTGGAATGATTACTTTAGTTAATAAAGCAAGTACAACTATTTATTCTGGGATGTTCCCAGGTGTCATAGCAGGTAAATACAAGATAGATGAAATACTAATTGATTTGAGGAAACTTGCTTCAAAAGCAGGAGTTTCATTTGTAATGGCAGAAATTGAGGGGATAAATCTTAAGGAAAAAAAGTTACTTTTAGCAGGACGCCCAGAAATTGAATATTCTCTATTGTCCCTAAATATAGGAACAAAAACTAATATAAATCCTAAACTTTTTATTAAAGGGGATAGAGATTTGACTGTTCCCATTAAACCTTTTTCTGAATCCTATAAATTTATTGTCGATCAAGATATCCACAAGAATGATTCTTCTGCAAAACCATTTGTAATTATTGGTGCTGGATTCGCTGGAATAGAAATAGCTTTTTCTTTAAGAAAAAGATGGCCAAAAAGGTCTATTTTATTAAATGTTAAATCAGGGAGAAATATAAATAAAAATCTGTTAAGAAATTTAAAGGCTTTAGATATTGAAATTACACAAAAGCAACCATCTATTTCATATCCAAAATTAATATGTACCGGAAATAAATCATTTAATTGGTTAAAGGATAGTGGTTTACCTATAGATCAAAATGGGAGGGTTCTAACAAAAAAAACTCTTCAAGTCCTTAACTATCCAGAGTTATTTGCTGTAGGAGATTGTGGTGTCATTAAGGATTATCCTCGACCTTCTTCTGGAGTATGGGCAGTTCGTGCAGCAAAACCACTGGCAAATAATTTAGAGTTTATAACTAAGGGTTTAAAACTAGAGGAATGGAAACCTCAAAGAAAAGCAATACAACTTTTGGATATCAACATTAGAAAAAAGAAATCTAAAGCTTTTATTTCCTGGGGTGAAGTTATTATTGGTCCTTTTGATTTTTTATCAAGTTTAAAAGAATTAATTGATAAACAATTTATCTCTAAATTTGATCTAGTTAAAGATATAAATTCAGATATGTCTTCTGAAGAAGAGATGATTAAATGTAGAGGATGTGCGGCAAAATTAGCTTTTACTCCATTAAGTTCAGCATTAAAAAAAGTAGATTTAATAGAATCTTCAAAAGATGATTCTATGAATATAGGGATATTAAATTCTGATAAAACTTTGATACAAAGTGTAGATGGATTCCCTTCTTTAATTAGTGATCCTTGGTTAAATGGAAGACTTTTAGCGTTTCATTCCTGTTCTGATATTTGGGCATGCGGAGGATCTGTGATTTCTGCACAGTCTATTATCAACTTGCCATCCATATCTAATAATTTACAGCAAGAATTGTTATATCAAGTTTTGGAAGGTATTAATTCTGCTTTAACTATCCAAGGTGCAAATCTTATAGGTGGGCATACATTAGAATCAAGAAAAATTTCTGAAGAGCCTTTTTCCCTAGGAATAGAAAGCTCATTAACTGTAAATGGGGTTATTGATGATAAAAAATATTTTTGGCCTAAGGGAGGAATGAAAAATGGAGATGAAATTTTAATTAGTCGTTCTTTGGGAACTGGAATTATTTTTTCTGCATTTATGAATGGTCAAGTAAAACCTTATATACTTGATAATGTCTTAAAAGAAATGAATAAAAGTCAGCATGAGATTGTCAATTATATTAATCAATTAACAAATCTAAATCCACGCTCAAAAATTGTTAATGCATGTACTGATATAACTGGATTTGGTTTGATAGGTCATTTGTCAGAAATGTTGGAATCTACAAATAGTGATCAATTAAAAATGAATTCAGAACCATTTAAAGTCACTCTTGAACTGGATAATATACCATTATATGATGGTGTAAAGGAACTTTTAGATAAAGGGTTTGAAAGCACTTTTGCCTCTGCAAATCAAATTTTTCTAAAAAATATTGATGGAGATAAAAACTTAAGATTTGAGCTCACATCTAATGACTCTTACTCTAATAGATCCTTTTATAATTCCATGCTAAAAATCTTAGTAGACCCACAAACTTGTGGCCCTTTGGTTGTTTGTTGTTCATCCATTTATTCAGAAAAACTTATACAGCAAGGACCTTGGATTAAAATAGGTTTTATTTCCGAATAAATACTTATTAAATTTTTAGAAAGAAATATTCTCGTCAATTAATTTCATTCTCTGCCGTTTTATTTCTAGTCCTATTTCTGGTCCAGGTTCCCAACCTTTAGCTATTAAATCATCTCCTTTTATTGGAGACTCTATATCCTTCCAATCAAATAGCCAAGATTTCAAATATTCTTTTAGTGGGTTATTTCTACATATTTCAAGCATGAAAGAAGATTCATTAGCATTGATTTTCTCTAGGTTTTTTGTCCACTTTGATGGGGACCAATTTTTATATAAATGATTAGCTGTTATATTTTTTAGATATTTATTTAATCTACAAGCTCCTTCTATTATTTCTTTTTGCTGTTGATTTAAGTGTAATCTCTTAGCTAGATAAATAGGGCTTTTAGATTCATAAACAAATGCTGTTAGGGGTTCAATATTAGACTTCTTTGCAATGAAAATTTTTTCAATAAGTCGTTGGTCGTTTTGTAATTCCGAATCTACTATGTTTAGCCCTCCACAGACTTGTAGATTTTTTAATGCATTCTTCCAATATTTGTCTTCTAAAAGCAATTCTAGTTCCATTTTTAATCTTATTGATAATGCTGAAGGTGCTAAATCAGTATCATCTCCAATATGCCAATTCCAAGGCCAAAGATTTATTGTATCTTTTATTTGTTTTAAGGCTTGATTTGATAGATCAAAATCTAACTTGGCAGAATAGCGAGAAGCTCTAATAACTCTAGTTGGGTCATCTAAAACACTTGATTTATGCAAAAAGTCCATTTTCATATTTTCAATTGCATTTGATCCTGAAAACAAATCGATTAGTCTATTATCTTTTAGTTCAATTGCCATTGCATTTATATTAAAATCTCTTCTTATTAGATCTTTTTTGATTGTTGATAATTCGACTATTGGGTTTTCTCCAGGTATTGGATACGTTTCTTTACGAGCAGATGCAATATCAACTTTTATGCCATTAATTATCACTTCTGAGGTTTTGTAATTTCTGTTATCTCGTATGACTTTTACTCTTTCTGCTCCAAGAACTTTTTGCAATTCTTTTATATAGATTGAGGTCTCACCTTCAATGATTAAATCTAGATCATTGAAGATAATTTCAAAATCTTGATTTTTAGATTTTTTTATTAAGTCTCTTACAACTCCTCCAACTATTGCAATAGAAGTTATATTGACTGAGCAAGCTGCTTCTAAAATAATAGTTAGAATTCCATTCGGTAATTCTTTTATCTCTTTTTCAATTGTAGATTTATCAAATAATTCCATGAGAAATATGGTTTTAGCTAGTTAGCATTTTTCAGATTAAATCTTACTCATCTATCAATTTTAATGGAGCTAGTCTTGGGTCTAATATTTTTGGCCCCATTCCTGAGAATTTTATAGCCAGTGAGATTTTTTCTCCTGAACCAAAAACATGTGTGATTATCCCTTCTCCAAATGAAGAATGTTCAACTCTATCGTTAACTGACCATCTCTTCCCTGGGGAAGGACCAGAATATGTCTTTCTTACTGCATTTTCAGCTTCACTAGGAAAGGACTTTTTATTACTTTGGCGATCAATTCTAGTTAGTCTGTCTAGATTTTTCTCTCTTCTTAATGTAGCCCCACCAGATAATGGGATATCGCCTTTAACAAGTTCTTCTGGTATTTCGGAGAGGAATATAGATGCGATAGCTGGTTCTCTCATCCCTCCCCACATTCTTCTCTCAGATGCATGAAAGAGAAATAGTTTTTCTCTCGCTCTAGTAAGTCCTACGTAACAAAGTCGCCTTTCTTCCTCAAGTGAAGATGGATCATCAAGTGATCTATAGCTTGGGAATAAGCCTTGCTCCATTCCCACAAGACAAACAACAGGAAATTCCAAACCTTTACTGCTGTGAAGAGTCATTAATGTGACTCGATTTGACGCAGTGTCTTTATTATCTGCATCGCTTGATAGAGCAGCAGTTGATAAAAAACCTTCTAAACTTGCATCTTCGCTTTCTTCCTGATATTGCAACGCGGCATTAACTAATTCTTGAAGATTGCGTCTTCTTTCTTCTGCCTCATCTGTTCCAGTCGCAATTAATTCACTTAAATAGCCACTTTTTTCTAAAACTAATTGAACCAACTCGGCGGGGCTTGAAGAGAGAAGATGACTTTGTAATTCATTAATAAGCTCACTAAAAATCAAAAGACCTTTGGCTGATCTTCCAGCGAGAGATCTGACAGCTTCTGGGTCATTTACAACTTCCCAAAGAGGAATTTTTAATTGACTAGCAGCATCACTCAATCTTTGAACTGTTGTTTTACCAATACCTCTTTTAGGAACGTTTAAAACTCTTAGAAGACTGACACTGTCTGATGGATTAATTAAAAGTCTTAAATAAGCTAATAGATCTTTAATTTCTCTTCGATCATAAAAACGCAATCCTCCAACCACAATGTATGGAATACTCCAGCGGACCAATGAGTCCTCAATTGCTCTTGATTGCGCATTAGTTCTATAAAGAATAGCCATATCTCCCCAATTTAATTCTGGATTCGAGGCATCTAAAATTCTTAGCTTATGAATAACTGCCTCTGCCTCTGCTATCTCATCGTCACACCTTGTTAATCTAATAGGCTCACCTTCTCCTCTAGTTGCTCTAAGAACTTTATCTATTCTTTCTTTATTGTTGGAAATTAGTGAATTCGCTGCGTGGAGGATTGTAGAGGTAGATCGATAATTTTCTTCAAGTTTTACGAGAGTTGAATCACTTGTATTGTCTAGGCTTTTCTTTCCAAAGTCCTCTTGAAATCCCATTAGTATCCTAAAGTCCGCAGCTCTAAAACTGTAAATACTTTGATCTGCATCGCCAACAACAAAAACTGATCGATTATTCCAATCTTGAAAAGAAGATGGATCTTTACCATTGGTAACCAATTGTTTAATTAATTCGTATTGTGTCCAATTAGTATCTTGATATTCATCAACTAAAACATGTTTGAAACGACTGTGCCAATAAGTCCTTATTTTTTCATTTTGTTGTAGTAATTGAACAGGTATTAATAGAAGATCATCAAAGTCTAATGCATTATTAGCAGCTAAAGCTTTTCTATAAAGTTTATAGGTTTCAGCAACTAATTTTCCTCTTTGACCTTCTTGATTATTTGATAAATCATCAGGAAGTAAGCATTGATTTTTGGCATTACTAATTGCCCAGCGTACTTTTTTTGGTTCAAACCTTTTTGGATCTAATTGTAGGTCTTGTGTAACTATTTCTTTGATAAGACTTTGGGCATCTGTTTCGTCATATATTGAAAACTGTTTAGTCCATGTTAATCCTTCAGGGTCTTTAAATTTGTCGATGTCAAAGCGTAATAATCTCGAAAACAAAGCGTGAAAAGTACCTATCCATAATTCACGACTGATTTCACGATGTATACGATTACGAATTTCTCTTTGTTCTGCTACTTGCAAGGCAGTCCAAGGCTTCCCATGGGTAAGACTTGATAACCTTTTTGCTAAAAGCAATTCAAGTCTATCTTTCATCTCTCTTGCAGCTTTATTTGTAAAAGTAACTGCAAGAATAGAACTAGGATCAACTTTGTATTCAGTAATTAAATGTGCAATACGATGCGTAAGAGCTCTTGTTTTTCCGCTTCCTGCTCCTGCTACAACTAATAATGGACCATGAAAATGATCAACTGCATGAGACTGAGCCTCGTTTAATCCATTTAGAAATATACTGTTTGATTGTTTCATCTTATAGACTTTAAATACATTTAATTGAATTTAGTTTTGCAACATTCATAGAGTACTTTTTAATATTATTTAAGCAGCCAAAATAAAATCATGAAATAAGCTTTGATGTTGCATTTTCTTTTTGTTTATATAGTTTAGAAAGTATTATTTTTATTTTATTAAGTTCTTGATGAGAGTTGATAATGGATTTGATTTTTCTTTGAGGCATTTTTAGCTTTTGTGAAATAGTTACTACCTCTTTTTCTAAACGATTTTTGTATTCGCTTAGTTGCTTAATTGACTCTTCAAATTCTTCTTCAGTTGGACTTTTCATTTTTTATTTTAACAATAGCTCAAATTAGTGATATCCCACTTTGCTTATAAGCTTTTTGAGATAACTCTATGGTTGGTTTTTCTTGGGAATTTTTCTTACAGTTAAGAAGCATTGCGTTCTTAGGTTTCTTTCAATCAAATTTGACTGTAAGTCTTAAGTTGAGTAAAAGTAATGACTATTAAGTCTTTACTTGAACTCTTTTACTTATTAGAAGCTAGGTATTTAAAAGATGCTTGATGCGTTTTCTAGAACAGTTGTAAGTGCTGATGCCAAGGGCGCCGTAATTGGAAGTGAGGAACTTGCAGATTTAAGAAAATACGTGGCAGATGCAAATAAAAGAATTGATGCAACTCTTGCAATAACTCAAAATGTCTCTTGCATTGCTGCAGATGCTGTGGCGGGAATGGTTTGTGAAAATACTGGGCTTACTCAACCAGGAGGTCATTGCTATCCAACTCGTAGAATGGCAGCTTGTTTAAGGGATGGAGAAATTATTTTGAGATATGTAAGCTACGCGCTTCTTGCAGGGGATCCTTCTGTTCTTGAAGATAGATGCCTCAATGGTTTGAAAGAAACATATCTTGCTCTTGGCGTCCCAACCTCTAATGCTGTTAGGGCAGTTGAAATAATGAAGATTGCCACAGTTGCAATTATGACCGAGACAAATACAGGAAGAAAAATGTTTAAAGGGATTAATTCTGGATCAGGAGCACAATGTCAAGACATCGCCTCTGAGGCAGCATCTTATTTTGATCTTGTAATAGAGGCTTTGAAGTAAACATCAAACTCTAATTGCTCCACTACATCACGCAAACCATTTCTTATTAAGCCACTATGAAATCTGCAGTTACAACCGTTGTTAGCGCAGCTGATGCAGCAGGAAGATTTCCCAGTATGAGTGATTTTGAGTCTGTGAAAGGTTCTTTTGATAGGGCAAAAGCTCGTCTAGAGGCTGCAGAAAAACTTGCTTCTTGTCTTGATAAATTTACCAATCTTGCCGTTGATGCTGTTTATCAAACTGGCTCATATGAGCAGGCTAATAAAGATAAGTGCGTGAGAGATATTCATCATTACCTGCGTCTTATTAATTATTGCTTAGTAACTGGTGGCACTGGTCCTTTAGATGATTGGGGAATATCAGGTATGAGAGAAATTATTCGTATCCAGCTATTGCCAACAGCTGCATATATTGAAGCATTTATTTTTATTCGAGATGAAATTAAAATCAACGATGTTATGGGTCAGCAAGCCGAAACGGAATTCAAAGGATTATTGGATTATTTAATAAACGCACTTGCATAAAAATAAATTAATTGAATTAAAATATTTTTTCGTAGTTTTAAATAATTATTTGAACTTATAATGATTAATTCTATAGATTTAAATAAATATACAGAACTTTATCAAGATTTCTTGAGTCCAAATCCAAATATTAATTCTCAAGCATTTTTGATTTTAAAAAGAGAATTTGAGGTTAAATTTATGAATAATCTTTTAGCTAATCTCAAGGAAGAAGATTTATTTATAAGAAGAAAATCAATATTAGCTTTGGGACGATTTGGAGAAAAAGCTTTAAAGTCAATCGTTCCATTATATATGGATACTAACAACACAACTGTTAAAGTCAGCTGCCTTAAAACTATTATCAAAGTTGTGGTTAATTTTCATTTAGAAGAATTAACTCAGGATGAGATGTTAGTAGTTGATTTAGCTCTTAAAGATAGTTCTCCTGAAATGATCTTGACTGTTATTTCTCTTTTGAGGCAATTGGGGAAAACTGGTAGAAATATTTTGATGAAAACTTGTAGAGATAAAGACTTATTAAGAGCGAAAGCTTCTATCAGCGCTCTTTTGGAAATGAAAGATGAGACTATTGATGATTTATTTGAAGATTTATTAAATGATAAATCTATTGATCAAATGATAAAAGAAGATATTTTGAGAGACAAAATTATTTAATATTCTAGATTATTTATTAAGTCTTTTAGTTTTTGATTTTTTTTATAGCTAATTTAATAATTGCTCTAACATTATTATCCTGCTCAATTTTAAGAAGGTCTTTGAGAGGATTTATAGCTTCGTTAATATTAAGTTGGATTAATGAGAATATGGAAGCTTTTCGAATATCTGGATTTTTGTTTTTTAATTTTAATATTAAGGTAGGAATTAAAGATTCTATTCTATATAATTTACCAACTAATTTAATAGCTTCAATCTGAACATTTTCAGCAGTATCATTAATAGCACTTTCTACTAATTCAATTGCCTCTTGATCTTGGGACTGTCTAATGTGTTCTTCAAGTGCTGAAATTGCAGCTGATTTAACATTGGTGTTTTTTGATTTAGCTGCTTTTTTTATTGCATTTGGGGCTTTAGCTCCAATAAATTCTAAACACCATGCTGCAAGACCATATTGCATTTCTGTATATTCTTGATTCTCTAAGACGATGATTAGATGATTAACAGCAGCCTCTCCAAAAATTGCAATTGCACCAGCTGCTGAGAATTGCACTACAGAATCTGAATCATTGGTAAATGCTTTTATTAAATGAGGTAAAGCTGCTGGATCGTTAACTAACTTTAAAGTCTTTGCCGCCGCTCTTCTCTGTATTACATTTTTACTATTCAGAAGAGCTTTGATTAACTCAGGTAAAGCTGATGAACCAATCTCGGCTATTGCTTTTGCATAATTTCTTCTTACTAAACCATTTTCATCACTAAGGCCTTTGATTAATAATTTGATGTCGTTTTGACTTGATTTTTTCTTACTCCTTATGTTGTGCTTATCCCCCTTGGTCTTTTCTCTTTCTTCTTCAGTCGTTAGTTCACTTTTCAAGAAATTATCCACTTTTTCTTATCTCCTTGAAAGCTTATTACATAATCTAGATTAAATTATTCACTATAATTTTATTACATGTATTTTCATAAATAATATGCTTTTACATTCGGCATAAATTTTATGCTGAATACAATAATGCTCTCAGCTTATCTTATAAATACATATCCTTATATTTAAAGTGCAATCTAATCCATTTAATAATCTACCGAAAATCAATAAAATAGACGCTATCAATATTCTTAGAAGTCCAATTTCTGAGGTTAAGCCGTTAGCAGATTATTATAAGGCTGTATTCCACTTAGCAAATTTTCCTTGTGAAGAATCAGAAATGCTCCTTCTTGAATTTATTAAACATGACTGTGAAAAACTTGAATATAAGATAGCTAAAAGGAAAGCAATTGAGGTACTTGCTAATTTTGGTTGTAAAAAAGCCATCCAAACTATTGCAGAGTTTCTAGAAAATGATGATGATTATCTTGTTGAGACAGTTATTTGGTCATTAGGTAAACTAAAATGTAATGATATTGATATCATTAACAAGATTTGTTCAAAATTATATAAGCAATTTAATAATAAAAGAGTAGTAATACAAACATTAACTCATTTAGGAGTTAGAAAAGAAATAGATATGATTAGATCATTATCAAGAGATAAACAATCCTCGAATGGAGTTAAAGGAGCCTCTTTCGCGGCATTAATAAAACTTGCTGGTGAAGAGGATAAGCTGACTGATTTGAAAAAATTTTTGAGACTATCAAATCAAAATGATAGACATTGTACAGTTCAGGATATTATAAATGCTGGTCATTCATCTGTTTTACCTGATTTAATTAAGGCGCCACTTTCTCCATCATTTAAATTACAGGCAATAGATTCTCTTCGGATTAATGAAGTAGTATTATGTGAAAATATAAATCTATTTAATTGTATAGACTTAGTCATTGTTGATGATCCAAGGAATATAGATACTTTAGAAGTTGATAATTTTAATAATGACTTGAGTTTTCTTATTGAGCAACTTTTTCATACAGATTTTAATAGATGTTATAAGTCAATCAAAGAATTACTGAAATTGCCTTTAGATAAAGTCTTATATTATCTAAATAATAATTGGGATAGAGCCAAATCAGATTATGGAGCCATATATTTCTTTATTAATGTATATAAATTACTATTAGATAAGCAATTATATGATGAATTGCTTTTAGATAAAGTAGGTTTTTTACTATCCGATAATTGGCCTGATTATATGAAATTTAAATCTTCAGCAATACAAATATTGGGCTGCTTAAATGAAAATAAATTTTATAATAATATAATTTATTTTTCAGATGAGAGTCATACACCTTATTGGAAAAATAGATATACAGCTTTGCTTGTATTACAAAATAAGCAAAATCATATTAAAAATGAATTCGCTAAATTATTTTTGAATGATAGTCATAGATTTGTGAGATTCAAAGCAGAAGAAATTAGTATTTAGTTTATTTCTCTTTGGTAAAGATAATGAGAAGCTTTATTTCCAATTCTCGTTAATAAAACAATCAAAATTAACTATTTTTTTAAATATTAATGGCCCAAACTCTGACCCCCAAATTTTTTTATCAGTTTCTATTTCATATCCAGAATCTTCTGAAATAAGAATGTTTTTATTCACTGTTACTCTACTTTTTACATAAGTCTTATCACTCCCATATTCTATATAGCATTTACAACCTGATTCAATAGTCCCTAAAAAATTTCCAGGGTTTGTTTCTTTAAAACACATAGAACACCCAGACTTTTTATATAACTTATAATTAGATATTTTGTCTAGAAGAGATATATCTAATGCACCACCAGTGAATCTTTCTTTGTCTTCAATCTTATAATTACTAAAAATAAAAATCTCTTCTTCTTGGGATAGTTTATTTATAGACTGCCTATAAGGATTCCATATATCATGTTGATATCTCTGTTCAGAGTAAAACGCAAAACATTTATAAGTTTTAAATAATAATGGCCTAATATGTATTTGAATATGTGCAAATTTTTTTGGATTATCCAAAGCTTGTTCCTTATTACTAAATATGCCTGAAACTATCTTTGCAAATTCTAGTAAAGTTTTTTTTCTCATCTTTATATATATTTATTTTTTTAATGAACGAATCTCAGATGCATAAGAGGTTTGAAGGATAGCTAATGAATCTATTGCTCTTGTAACAGAAGATCTACTCCTTAAATTGTTTGAGATAAACCATATTCTTTCCTCTGTACAAATATGACTGTATTCTGAATAAATAATTAGAGTTCCATCACTAAGAATTTTATATAATGATACTACTTGAATTGCTTCAGTGTATCCAACGCTCCTAAATATTTTTCCTTCTGTTTGAGAATCCTCTATCGGAACGAGTATACTTTCGCCTGAAGAGTTTCCTTTTTGATTCTCCTCACCCCATTCACTTTTTGCTTCCCAACTAATTAGGAATGCTTTATTTACTGCTTTAGTAGTTATTAAATTATCTTTTAAAAATTTAATAACCCTTGCGTCGTCAGGTTTAGCAGGTAATATTTTTATTTTACTTCTTATTTCTTCGAATTCTTGAAATGCTAGAGAATGTCCGCTTCTCATTGAATTCCACTCCCCAATGCTTTTTAAGAAAAATTCTTTAATATTCATCTACTGTATTTGGATTGCTATTAATTTATTTTTTGAAGATTAAATAATTGTACAAATATCACTTGTCGCAAAAGCTTTTGTCAAGTATGAGGTTTCTAGGAAACTTTTTGTTTTAAAACCAATTGGAGAATTCCATGATCTCATATATGGAACAATATCTTCGCCAAAAATATTATTATATTCAGTAGAATCTATGAGTAAATCAATATGGGCTTCAAAACCTAGATTATTTATAATATTAGAACTTTGTGTTACTTCGCCTACACTTTTGATGGGCCTACCAAGAATATGCTTATATCTTAACTTGATAGATTTATATTGGCTAATTCTATCAAAGTAGAAATTTTTATAAATATTTGATTTACAAATTTTCCTTGTAAATTCTCTGACTGTGATATCACCATTCCTTAGTCTTCTTTCAATATCAATTGGGCGCTCCGATTGCATTAATGATAAGTTTCCAAAGATGTTTTTATATAATGCATTGATTGCTACAAGTAATGCATCATCATCATTAGGAACAAATTCATTGATTTGAAGCATATTTATTTCAGCACTTTCTTTATTTAGTATTTTGTATTTATAACTTTCAACCTTACGCCTTCTGTAACTGCTCATAACTTTGTTATGAATTAAGTTTTCGAATTGCTTAGGTTTGGTTTTAGATGTGACTGTGAATTTTTCTTTTTCTCCAGGCATTGATGCTCCTCTTATATGTAATCCATAGGTTGTTTTTTTGCTACCAGATACTCTACTTTTGTTGAACTTAACTGTATTCTTATTAATAGCTTCTGCTCCTATCTTAAGCGCTTTAAATGGAATACTCCACATATCAATACTTAATACTAATTAAGTTTAACAATATAAAGATAATAAATATAAATTTTTCTCTTTATATTGTCTATATTATTTAATTTCTTAATACTTTTTTGCATTCATCGTCTTTCCTTCTGAGTTTCGGAGACTTTATTTTTATTAAATCCAGTAATGGTTGCTAGTGCAAACATTCCAAGTAAAGCCCCCCCCAGCATTAGTCCAGCTCCCTGACTTACGCCTGCTCCAACAGCAACAATAATCGAATCACTTATTAATAAACTGATTATTAGAGCGGGCGTGAAAAGCCTCCATCGAGTTCCTCCTATCCCTAGCGCGTAGCTTAAAAAGTCAAAAAGTCCAGTCATTAGAAGTCCAGTCATTAGAAAGAAATTTCCTTCTAGTTGATTTTGGTTAAAACTTTCAATTCTTTTCATGGCTTTTATTCCAACTAATTTCCGAACAGGAGTTCGTCCGAAATTTCTAGCTATAAAAAATGCTAACTGGCAAAAAATTAGGTCAGATATAAAAATAGTTAGATAACCTGTTTTGAAGCCAAGTAATGATCCGGCTAAAAGTGAATAAACTGAGCTAGGTAATGCTGGAAGGATTACGCTAATTCCTCGAAGTATCAGAATTCCCAGAGGTGCCCAAATTCCCATTTGTTTAACGGCACTTCTTAATGGTTCAATTCCATACGTTTGAATTAAGAAGACAAGTAAAATGAAAGCACCTATAAAAAATGCAATAGTTAGGTACTTTTGTAATTTTTCTTTTTTCAAATTGTACTCCTAGATATAGAGGATAAGCTCTTAAAAGACTTCTAATTAAATTATCCTATTTAAATTTTGTTTGATTTAGTTAATCCATAAAGATTTACGTGACATAAAATTAATCAATTTTGTAATTTTTGGCACGATACTAAAATAAAATTTTAAAGCTTAAAATTTTATGCCCACATCTCCTTTGAAAAACTTGGTTACTGGAGGGGCTGGCTTCGTAGGTTCTCATTTGGTTGATCGCTTAATGAAATCTGGAGAAAAAGTTATATGTTTGGATAATTTTTTTACTGGGAGTAAAGAAAATATTGAACATTGGATTGGACATCCATCTTTTGAGCTTATAGATCATGACGTTACAGAGCCAATCAAGCTTGAGGTGGATAGGATTTGGCATTTAGCTTGTCCAGCTTCTCCAATTCATTATCAATTTAACCCTATTAAAACAGCTAAAACGAGTTTTCTTGGAACTTATAATATGCTTGGATTAGCCAAGAGAGTTGGAGCTCGAATATTATTCGCAAGTACTAGTGAAGTTTATGGAAATCCCGAAATACATCCTCAACCTGAAAAATATAACGGCAATGTAAATCCTGTAGGAATTCGTAGTTGCTACAATGAGGGTAAGCGTGTTGCCGAGTCATTATGTTATGACTATATGAGAATGCATGGTATAGAAATAAGAATCGCAAGAATCTTTAACACCTATGGTCCAAGAATGTTGTTAAATGATGGAAGACTTATTAGCAATTTATTAGTTCAATCAATAAATGGAAATGATTTAACTATTTATGGCAATGGTAATCAGACCAGAAGCTTTTGTTTTGTTGATGACTTGATAGATGGTTTAACTTTATTCATGAATTCTTCGAATTCAGGACCTATGAATTTAGGTAATCCTGAAGAATTATCAATTCTTCAAATAATTAACTTAATAAGAAAAATCTCTATTAAAAAAGTAAATCTGAAATTTTCAAAAGAAATAAAGGATGATCCTTTGAGAAGAAAACCTTCAATTTGTCTTGCAAAAAAAGAATTAAATTGGGAGCCTAAAATAATGTTTAAAGAAGGATTAGCTATTACAAGAGAGTATTTCGAAAAGAAATTAATCTTTGAAAAAACTAAATAAGTAATTAACTATTTTTAATTTAAAAAGTTAATCAATAAAATGCTATCATGAGAATGTATTTTTAATTTTTTGTAAAATATAATAAACTCATGACTTAAAGGTAAGCAATGAGATGATTCTTGCAACTGGTACCGCAGTTTTAATTGGTGCGGCTTTAGTAAAAGCTCTTCTTACTTTGGATTTTAAAGTTATAGGTTTTGATAACTTAAATGAATATTATTTTACTTCCTTAAAGATATCTAGATTAACTGAAATTGAGAAAGTTTCCATGATTAATGGAGAATGATTTTTTCATGAGATTGCTATAGAAGATAATAGATTCTTACAAGAAATAATTAATTGATATAATCCACAAGTTTTTGTTCATCTTGCCGCGCAAGCTGGTGCTCGTTATTCAACAATCACCCTGCTGCATATATACAAAGTAATTTGGTGGGTTTTGCAAATGTACTTGAAGGATGTATGCAGAATAAGATTCCTCATTTGATTTATACATCTAGCAGTTCTGTTTATGGTGGTAATAAAAATCTTCCTTTCTATGAAGAACAAGCCGTAAATCATCCAGTTAGCTTGTATGCGGCTACTAAGAAATCTAATGAATTAATGGCCCTATACCTATAGCCACTTATATGACTTGCCAACAACTGGACCACGATTTTTTACCGTTTATGGCCCATGGGGAAGACCCGATATGGCTCCAATGAATTTTGCGAGATCAATTTTAAATAACAAGCCAATACAAGTATTTAATCACGGTAAAATGCAATTTTACTTACATCGATGATGTGGTAGAGGGTATAATTATTTGTTGCTTCAAGAAAGCAAGTATTGATGATGACTTTAATCCTCTTATTCCTAACCCTTCCACTTCATCTGCACCTTATAGGATTTTTAAGATAGCTAATGCTCGTCCAACTCAATTCACATATTTTATAGAGTTATTAGAGAAGAATTTAGGAAAGAAAGCTATAAAGGATTTTCAACCTTTGCAGCCAGGAGATGTAGTTTCAACGGCTGCAAAGATGGACTTGCTTTAATTCATGGGTAGAATACAAACCCAGAACATCCATAGAAAATGGTATTAAATTGTTTTCTGAATTGTATTTAGATTATTGTAAAAATATTTATTGAAGAAGGGGTTTGGTTTTTTTCTGATTATTTAAAAATTAGGCTAGTCCTAACAATTTTATTCTGAAGAGAGCAACATTTTTGGATTGGATTGGATTTGAAATTAGAAAAGGGTGATTTTTAATCTTCTCAAAAGCTATTTCAATCTTTTCATCTATTTTTATATCTTTATTATTATCTAGATCACAATCCTTCCAAGCTGCATCAAATGCTATTGCAAAACTATCAGCGTTATTATATAAATTTTCACTAGATGCCCCTGAATTCATAAGAATAGAATCAAATATTTTAATCATTTTAACTCCTTAATGGGATATTAAAAATGACTAAGTCTTTGTAATATAGTTAATCATTATTTATTTTGCTCGAAAAAGCAAATCACAGTATGATTTCTGCTTAATCAGCCAACTAATCTATTTGGAGATAAATGATATAAAAACCAACATAAATGATGATTATTGTCTAAAATATATTTGATTATCAGCTATTGATTTTGCCAGATATTAACGATCTTTTAGTCTTACTTATTATTGCCTTCATTTTAATTGTCAACTTCTTTAGAAGAATTCGAAATTAGAATCATCAAATCTTTTAATGTTTTAAAAATTAAATTACTTAGTCTTTAAAAATTATCAGTTTTAGTAAAAAGATTTATATTTTTAACTTGTAGTATTTTTGAAAACTATGAGTCTCTAAGAGTAGTCCCAAGTCTTAAAGCTAAAATCCCTGCAAAAATAACCATTAAAAATGATATGCCAGCAAGATCAGGTGAATTTATACCTAGGCCTGAGGAGAAATCTACTTTGGAAAGATCAAATGTACTTTGAACTCCGATTAAAAGGTTGATCATCTCTAAACTATTAATTTCTTTTATGCTAACTCAAGATTGAAATGATCTTTTATTTTTGAGCTTCTAGTATCAACTCTAATGCCGTTTTGTAATAATTATGATTAGTCTACTTATCAACTGAGGACTTAAATACCTTTAAGTTCTAAAGAATGGGTGGGTAAACTAAAAAAACAAAATTATTGCTAACCCTTGTCTGGACATTAAAAAGCACCTTATTGGAGGTGCTTTTTAATATTCAAATGTTCCTATTTGAATGGTGCCAGGACCCAGATTTGAACTGGGGACACGGCGATTTTCAGTCGCCTGCTCTACCAACTGAGCTATCCCGGCTTTAACCCCTAATAATCTACCAATTCGTAAGTACCTTATTGAAAAATAAATTGAAATCTCCTTATTTTTCTTTTGTCCAATTGCAAAGACAATTTGAAAATCATGAAAACGCAAGCTTCCTCATGATTTTGTTGGAAGCCAATTTCATAACTTAGGTATGGCTTTAATCATCCTAACCAATGTTTTATGAGCATCTGAACAGTCTTGAAGAATATGATCAAATTTTATTTCTAAGGTTTGATCATCAATTTTAATCTGAATAGCTTCTGGAGAAAGGCTTATCATTTTTGCTGATTTAAAAGTTTTAATTTTTCCATAATATTTTGCATATGCATTGACAGCATCCTCATGATCTTTGTTCATATGATTACATATTCTTTTACTTGAATCTTGGGTGATTGGCTCTGATTTCATAAAAATTTTTTGTTATTGACTTTAGAAATTAATTAATAAGTTTAGATAGATTTAAAGAAATTCAGGTTAAAAATTTGATAAAGAATTTAATGCTTGATTCATAATAATCCCTGCCAAGCAATACTTGCTACTCCTGCAGCGGGTGGGTTGTTGCAAATTTTTATTGGTATGCCAATTTCTCTTTCTCTTATTTTTTTCCAAGTAATATTTTTTGCACCTCCTCCAATAGTAATTATTTGCCGAGGTAAATCAGCCCCTAGCTCATTAAGTTTTTGCCAGCCTCTTGCTTCTATTTTCGCTAACCCTTCAAATAATGCATGAAGATAAAGAGAATCACTGACTGGTCTTGGCCCAAGTTTAGGTTGTAAATTTGGATCATCTATTGGAAATCTTTCTCCTTGACGTGATAATGGAAGAAGGTTTAATCCTGATGATTTATTAGGATTTATTTGTTTGCTTAATTCTTCAATATATTCAAGATTAAAGAAATTTAGTAATATGGCAGCTCCTGTATTAGATGCTCCACCAGATAGCCAATTCCCTAACAATTTATGATTTGAAATTCCTTTCCCCTCCAAGGGCTTATCGACAAACTTTTTAATTACTATTGTGCTACCAAGTATTGTTATCCCATCATTTTTATTAGGGAATGTGGCTAAAACCCCAGCGTTAGAATCTGTAGTTCCTGCTATCACTTGAAGATTTTTTGGTAAGCTTAATTCATTTGCTTTTTTAGGACATACATTTCCCATTATTTGCCCTGAAGGAATTATTTTCGGAAGACATTGTAACCATTTTAAATTTTGAAAATTTTCTGGCCATGAACTATTTGATATTTCCCATCCCATCCTTATATTGTTACCTTCTTCACCATACTCCCAATTATTTATAAGCCATCCACTAATCCAATCTGCTTGGTGCCTTAAGATTATTTCATTGCCATATAAGGCTAGAAGTTTTAGTGCTCTTCCAACACTTCCACTTATGCTTGATCCTGCACATTCTTGAGTAAATAGATTTTCTATCTCGTATGAATATTCCGAAAAGGATAAGAAATAAGGTAGGGCTTTCCCAAGAGGTGCTCCATCTCTATTGCATGCTAAAAGTGTTCCAGATGTTCCAGCCACTGTACAATAAATCAATTTTTCTTTAAGACCTTTTGGAATTTCTTGTATCAGAGCCTTGAGGCTATTTATCCAGTCTTCAGATATTTCAAGACCTTTAGAGTATGTTTTTGATGATGTGAATTGTATTTTTTTTTTAGCATTAATTAGTGCAATTCTCACACCTGATGTACCAAGATCTATACCAAGTACAAGAGAATTGTTTAACATTTTTTTGATTAAATCCTTTTTATTTAAGCAAACTTAGTTCTTTTGCTTTTTGAGATACGTCCTCCCATGGGAGAAGAATATCTGTTCTACCAAAATGACCATAGGCCGCAGTATCTCTATAAAAACGTCCACCTCTAATACTTGGTAGGTTTTGGAGATCGAATGCTTTGATGATTGCGCTTGGTCTTAAATCGAATTGATCTTGTACAACTTGTGTTAATTCAGAGTCTGAAAGCTTTCCTGTCCCAAATGAATCCACAAGTATCGATATAGGTTTTGCGACTCCAATTGCATAACTTAATTGAACTTCAACTTTCTTTGCAAGATTTGCTGCAACTAATGTCTTCGCAACAAATCTTGCAGCATAAGCTGCAGATCTATCAACCTTGGTAGGGTCTTTCCCTGAGAAAGCGCCTCCTCCATGTCGGGCATATCCACCATAGGTATCAACAATTATTTTTCTTCCAGTTAGACCTGCGTCCCCTTGGGGACCCCCGATAACAAATTTCCCAGTTGGATTAACTAGGAAGCGAGTTGATTCTTTAGTAGGTTTTAGAGGCAGGTCTTCGGTGGCAGGCTCAACAACAAATTTCCATAGGTCTTTAGCAATCCTTTTTTGGATTTCCTCTTCAAGAGTTATTCCATCTATTTCAGATTTATGCTGCGTAGAAATCAGTATTGTGTCTATGGAGCATGGTACTCCGTTTTCGTATGAGACACTTACTTGGGTTTTGCCATCTGGTAAAAGATAATCGATTAATTGTTGGTGCCTAACTAATGCCAGCCTTCGTGCTAATCGATGAGCAAGACTTATTGGCAATGGCATAAGTTCAGGAGTCTCGTCACAAGCGAATCCAAACATGATCCCCTGATCACCAGCCCCAACTTGATCGAGCGGATCTGTTGAATGGTCTTCAGCTTCATTTACACCTTGAGCTATATCTGACGACTGTTGGTCAAGTGCGACTAGAACGGCGCAACTATTAGCATCAAACCCGCCATCATTAGCACTTCTATAGCCAATGCTTTTGATAACTCCTCTGACAAGCTTGTTAAAATCCACCTCTGCTTTTGAAGTTATTTCTCCAGTTATTAAGCATAAACCAGTATTAACAACTGCTTCACATGCGACTCTGCTGGTTGGATCTTTACTTAGGCATGCATCTAAAACTGCATCACTCACTTGATCACAGATTTTGTCTGGATGCCCTTCAGTGACAGATTCAGAAGTGAAAACGTATCTACTCATTTTAAATATTAATATTCATTATTTTAATGGCTTGAATGAACTTTTAGTTCGTTTAATTTTTCTATAAGAAATTTTTTTTCAGTCAGAGATGGGGGGGTTTGCCAGCCACCATTAAAGCCAACTACTATTGTCATACCAGCTTCTTTGGCCATTCTTAAATCAGTATCTGCATCTGAAACAATAGCACAATCTGAAGGGTTAAAGTTCATTTTTTTGCAAAGTTCTATAACTGCTCCTGGATTGGGTTTGGAAGGTTTATTCTCAGCACTCCAATGATAATCAAATATACCTTCTAATTTATTTCTGCAAATAAATTCTTCAATCCCTTCTTGTGTATCATTTGTCATTAATGCAATAGAAACTCCTTTTTTTTTTAGAGAAATCAATAGATCTAAAGCTCCTAAAATTAGAGTTCTATGCTTCTGCGTAGTCCCTTTTTGATTAGAAAGGTAAATATCTACTTCATCAAAGATTTCTTTACCTATTGAAAGTGATTGAAACCAATCGAAACCAAATAAAGTGAAGATTGTCGCGGTAGATATAATATTATCTTCTCTAGAAGCTATTGCTAAGCTTGCATTAGCTGAAAGACAATTCTGTTTTAATCCATAAACAGAAATAAGTAATTTTTTTAATAACCAAATTTTAATATTATTTAGTTTTAATTTTTTTAATTTATCTTCAAAAAAATTTATCCTAGTTTTAGCCAGTTCTAATAAGCAATCTTCACTATTTGATAAGGTCCCATCCTTATCAAATATTACCGCCTTAATAAAACCAGCAGAGCTATTTTTGATAAATAGTTCTGCCATTTCAATAAATGTAAATAATCAAATAGACATTACTGCAATAGGATCTTCTCCTTCTTCTGCTTGCTCAAGAAGCATTTGTTTGTATCTTGCTGCCATTTCTTCAGCCTTGTCAAAAACTTTTTGAGGGTCAGTCAGCATATCTCCAGGCTCTGGTTCAAGTGCCTTTGTCGATAGAGAAATTCTTCCTCTTTCAGCGTCTAGGTCAATAATCATGACCTTCATTTGATCATTGACGTTTAATACGGAGTGGGGAGTTTCAATATGCTCATGGCTTATTTCAGAGATATGAAGAAGTCCACTGACGCCCCCAATGTCTATAAATGCACCATAAGGTTTAATTCCTCTGACTGCTCCTACAACAACTTCTCCAACTTCAAGGCGATTCATTTTTCTTTCAACTAAAGCCCTGCGATGACTTAAAACAAGCCTATTCCTTTCTTCATCAACCTCTAAGAATTTCAATGGCAAGAAATCAGCAACCAGTTCTTCTTTCGCCTTTCTAGTGCTTATGTGTGAGCCAGGGATAAAGCCTCTGAGGCCTTCAACTCGAACAAGTGCACCGCCTCTATTTGTAGCAAAAACCTCGGAGTAAATTGTGGCATCTTCTTTTTGTAATTGTCTAACTCTTTCCCAAGCTCGTTGGTATTCAATTCTTCTGATTGATAAGGATAATTGACCATCTTCATTTTCCTCAGTCATTATAAAAAATTCTCTAATTTCTGAAGGCTGTAAAACATCCCGCAGACCCTCGACTCTATTTATTGAGACTTCTTGCATAGGCATAAAAGCAGCTGTTTTCGCTCCAATGTCAATCATTGCTCCTTTCGATTCAAGAGCAAACACTGTTCCATTGACTATGTCACCAGGCTTAAAGTTATAGTCATATTTACTTAGTAAAGATGCAAATTCATCAAGTGTGAAACCTGCACTTTCCAGATCACTCTTGTTAATTCTGCTTGAAGAGTCATCAGCAGCAGGAATGTTTTTGGGAATATCATCTTCATTTAATTCATTCATTGAATTTTCTTCAAACTCTGCACTTGTGGCATTTGAGACAGTTTCTTCAGGCATTAATGTCTCTTTTTCAGGGTTTTTCTCTTCAATTTTGCTTGCTGGATTTTCAGACATGCTTGAATGGCGGTCTGCCTTTTTAGAACAGTTCGATAGGAATACAAAATGGCCCGCCGACCAAATTGAGTTTAAATTCTACTTGATTGATAGGTCTTTCTAGTTAAATAACTGATGCCAATTGTTCTTTTTTTATTGGTTTAAGTGCTTCAAGGGTTTTCATGAAATCATTGATTCCATTAAATTGTCTATAAACAGAGGCAAATCTGATATAAGCAACTTCATTAATATCTTTCAAATGTGTAAGAACCATTTCTCCAATCTCAATTGATTTGATCTCTTTGCAAACTCCTTGATGGAGCTCTAGTTCTATTTCGTCAACAATAAATTCAATTTTAGATCCATTTATAAGTGTTTTTTCACAGGCTATGTTTAAGCCATTAATTATTTTACTTCGATTAAATAATTCTTTTGCTCCTGTTCTTTTTAAAACAGTAATTGGTGTTGTTTCTACTCTTTCATAAGTAGTAAATCGGAAGTCACAATTTAAGCACTCCCTTCTTCTTCTTACGCTTCTTCCAGAATCAGCCGAACGAGATTCAAGAACTCGACTGTCTGTATTTTGACAAGATGGGCACTGCATGCAGCCCTTTTTAACGATTTAACTAACTTTAAACATTTATTTGGCTTCTGAGAAGGGGTAGATTAAATAAAACTACTTTTTTACTTAAAATATTTTTTTAATTTTAAGTCCAAACAATAAAAAAAGCCCTGAATTTTCAGGGCTTTTTTTATTGTTATTTTACTTGTCGTATTTCGGAGGATCACGAAATGCGACAGCAAAGAAGAGCGTTACAAGTGCCAACGTAAGTATTAGCACGTAGGAGAAAGCTTCCATCTAAGTTCTCGGTATAAGGGGGGTAAAGAATCCTGATTTAGGCTCGACCAGGAACTCGGCGGGTAGATTCGTCTCCAAGTTTTTTGAAGAGACCAAACTCAACCTGATCCCCAAGCTCTGGATCGATACCTGAGAATCTGTCACCAAAGAGAGTCCTAGCGGCGTGCCACCAGTGCCCAAAGAGGAATAGTAAGCCAAAACACAAGTGAGCATAAGTGAACCAGGCTCTTGGAGAGCTTCTGAATACACCGTCTGACTTGTAGCGATCTCTGTCAAACTTGAAGGCTTCTCCAAGCTGAGATTTTCTAGCTAGACGTTTAACTATTACTGGATCAGTAAATGTTTGTCCATTTAACTCACCACCATAAACAGTAGCTGTGACTCCAGTTTGTTCAATGGAGTACTTAGCTTCGGCTCGACGGAAAGGAATGTCAGCTTTAACGTTCCCATCCTTGTCTTCAAGAATGACAGGGAAGTTTTCAAAGAAATTAGGAATTCTTCTTACTTCTAAGTCATTGCCATCGCTATCAGTAAAAGAGATGTGACCTTGCCATCCACTCGGAACTCCATCTCCATTAACCATTGCTCCAACTCTGAATAGTCCTCCTTTGGCGGGACTGTTACCTACATAGTCATAGAAAGCAAGTTGCTCAGGAATGGATGCATAAGCTTCAGCTTTCGAAGCACCATCATTCATAGACTCTTGAACTCTGCGGTTGATTTCAGTTTTGAAATACCCAGAATCCCATTGATATCTAGTAGGACCAAATAGTTCAACTGGTGTTGTTGCTGATCCGTACCACATTGTTCCAGCAACTACGAAGGATACAAAAAGAACAGCTGCTAGAGCACTTGCTAGAACGCCTTCAAGACTACCTAGCTTTAGAGCCCTATATAGCCTTTCTCCCGGTCTGTTGGTGATATGGAATATTCCACCAATTATTCCTAAAAGTCCTGCACCAACGTGATTGGCGACAATTCCTCCAGCATTGAATGGATTAAATCCTTCTGCGCCCCAGACTGGAGCAACTTTTTCTACATGCCCAGTTAATCCATATGGATCAGAAACCCATATGCCTACAGATGAGCAATGAAATGCTCCAAAACCAAAGCATGTAAGGCCGGCTAAGAAAAGATGAATTCCAAATATTCTCGGAAGATCTAAAGCTGGCTCTCCAGTGCGGGAATCTTCCCACAATTCAAGGTCCCAATATGTCCAGTGCCATACGGCAGCGAGCATTAGGAGACCACTGAAAACTATATGAGCTGCAGCAACACCCTCGAAGCTCCAGAAGCCGGGGTCTACTCCGGTTGCTCCAGTTATATCCCATCCGTTCCAGCTACCTGTAATACCTAGGCGGGCCATAAAGGGCATGACATACATGCCTTGGCGCCACATTGGATTAAGTACTGGATCAGAAGGATCAAAAATGGCCAATTCATATAAGGCCATTGAGCCGGCCCAGCCGGCTAACAAAGCAGTATGCATGAGGTGCACGGCCAAGAGGCGGCCGGGGTCGTTGATAACGACTGTGTGCACCCGATACCAGGGCAATCCCATGGGTCAGGTTCGTATAACGAAGCTGCTTAATGCAGCAAGACTCGCATGATCGTAAATGGTATTGCTTGAGTTAATGCACAGGATGTAGAGACCTGAAATGACTTTTGACACTCTTGAGTAAAATCTAGCTGGTTTTGAGGGGTTGGAAATTGCGAATAGACAGTCTCAGACTAGAAAAAACAAAAAAAAAAAAAAAAAGAAAAAATTTTCGATTTTTAATTGATTTTGTAATTTTAAGACGTTTTTGTATCAAATTAATTTTAAAAAATTAAAAATCCGAGCTTAAATCTTCTTGAAATCGATAGTTTGAAAACTATTTATCGTGGATTTTCAATCTATATAATTGAAAAACTTTTTAAACTTACAAATTTTTCGGCAAATTACAAAATCTCAGTCTCTTTGATTCAAAACCCAGTTTTTCTTCTGAAGGGATATATAGTTTGTTTCAGTAAAATTTGTTCTGAGTAGAAACCTCGGTTATGGAAACCACTAGTTTTGGCTTTGCCGCAAGTCTTTTATTTGTTGGAGTACCAACGATCTTTCTTATCGGTTTATTTGTTTCTACCAGTGATGGTGAGAAATCAAGCTTTTATTCTGATACCAGCAAGGGTAGATTGAGCCCTGCGCCTAAAAAGTAATTTAGGACTTTTTTAACCAAATATCTCGAGTACTTGCTCGAGGTCAATATGACTTTTGAGGCTTTACCGTAAAGGTATTGCTTCAAAAGTTTTAATATTAATTTGAACGACTAAGATAATTTGTTCTTATTTAGGATGAGTTCAACAATTAGTAGATGGAGATTAACAAAAACAGTTCTTCCCCAGCACACTGACCATGCAGGGGTAATGTGGCATGGCTCTTATCTAAACTTTTTAGAAGAGGGGAGAATTGATGCTTTGGAAAAAGTTGGACATTCGTATCAAAAGCTATCTGAAAAGGGTTTCGAAATTCCAGTTTTTTCAATTCAACTTAGATATAAAATATCTTTTGTTCATGGCGAAAAGGTTCTTTTAGCTAGTCAATTTAAGCTGGAAAACAAAATAAAACTTACTTGTAAAACTTTATTTTTAAAATCAAATGGCGATATTGGTGCAGAAGCAATAATAGGACTTGTTGTTGTAAGAAAAACAAATAACTCTATAAAGTTAGTAAGAGAATTACCAGTACAAATTAAAAATATATTATTAATGCTAGAAGAAGGCCCAAAAGTTTAAGTAATTGAAGAATCCATTATGTTTAAATCCATTCAAGGTAATGCTTTTATTAAATGGAGAAAAAAAATGATATTGCTAGGCGGCAGGAAAGTCGATTTTGATTGGCTTTTGGATATGGTTGCAGGAGTCTCTTGGGCTAAATTGCAAAGCATTATTTTGAATCCTGAGAAGTTTATTTCCTTAGATATATCAACTGAAGAATTAGAAGTTATTTGGAAATCTCATTTAAAAGATAAAACCCCACTTCAGTACTTGATCTCTAAGTGCCCCTGGAGAGATGTTGAGTTAGAGGTTTCAGCAGAGGCTTTGATCCCCAGGCAAGAAACAGAATTTTTGATTGATTTTGCTTTAAAAAAAATTACAAATTTTGATTCTGGAAGATGGGCTGATCTTGGTACAGGCTCTGGAGCTATTGCAGTATCTTTAGCTAAATCTCTTCCTAATTGGAATGGACATGCTGCTGATATTAGCAATGAGGCATTAAAACTAGCAAAAAGAAATTTAAAATCTAATGTGCCAAATGCGAATGTGAGATTTTCATTAGGTGATTGGTGGGAACCTTTGAATAGATGGAGAGGAAGCTTTGATTTGGTTTTAAGTAATCCTCCTTATATACCATCCGATTTAATTGAAGAGTTAGATCCAGTTGTTAAAAACCATGAGCCATTGATTGCTTTGGATGGTGGAGTGGATGGAATGAATGCTTCTAGGAAAATCATTCTTGGAGCATTTAGTGGACTTGTCAAAGGAGGTTGGTTGATTCTTGAACATCATTATGATCAAAGTGAAAAGATAACTAGTTTTATGAAGAAAATTGGAATGGAAGAAGTTTCTTTTGAAAAAGATTTGAGTGGAATAAAGCGCTATGCAATTTGTCGTAGAAAATGAAATGATCATGCAGCAATTTGGAATCTTTGATTTGGCTTTAAAGTTGAAAAAGGGATCTTTAGCTTTATTCCCTACTGATACTTTGCCAGCACTTTGTTCATACCCAAAATACTCAAAAAAAATTTGGACTATTAAGAAAAGGCCTTCAAGTAAGCCACTTATATTAATGGGAGGTTGCTTGGATGATTTGTTTGAATTTGTTCATCCTTGTGCTTTGGAAGAAAGCTTGCAATTGGCAAAAATCTATTGGCCTGGAGCATTAACAATGGTTTTGCCAACAATAGGCAATTTTTCTAAGCATTTGAATTGCCATTCAAATGCTGTTGGTTTCAGAGTCCCTGCACTAAGACTTGCAAGAGATTTGCTTATGCAAACTGGTCCTCTTGCAACTACAAGTGCAAACATTTCTGGAGAAGAACCTGTTAAAGATGCGATGGAAGCTTCGATTCAATTCCCTGGGATTCCTATGCTGGCTCCTATTCCTTGGCCAAATTCTTCTGGCATGGCAAGCACAGTTGTTGAATGGGAAAATGGAATGTGGAATTTGTTAAGGCCTGGTTCAGTCGTTTTGAAATAAAAGTAACGAATGATTTATCTTTTCTTCATAGTTTTGTTAGTGCAATCTATTTTTTGGTGGCTTTTCAGACTCCCCATAATGAGTTTTGATTGGATTTTTCAATTAAAATTTTTCAACCTATTTATTGCTGCTTTTTTAATTTGGATAATTTCTGGTAAATCTAAATAGATCTTTTTAGTACTGTTTTTAAAATGCCGGCTAACAGATTTGAACTGATGACCTTCGCTTTACAAAAGCGCTGCTCTACCGCTGAGCTAAGCCGGCAATCGTTTTATACTAGCTAAAAAAGTAATCTAAAAGTTAATACATTTAAAAAATTTGTTGAAATACTTTTTTAAATATCTTTTTGATCTCATCCAAAATTAATGCCATCTTGAAATTGATTAAGAAACTTGATCTGTGCCTTCAGTTTCTGGAGAATTTTCTACTGACCGATTCTTACGGTCTTTTTTAAGTTGAATTTGACCAGTCATAGTTCTTTTTATTGGTAGGTTTGCAACTAATGCGGTCATGCGATCCTCTGTCTCAAGACTTACTGCGCCTTCATCCACGTCTATCTCTACATACTTTGCGACCACCTCAAGTATTTCTTTTCTCATTTGATCCAAAAGCTCTGTGCTGAGATCTGATCGATCATGAGCTAGAACAAGTTGCAACCTCTCTCTTGCGGTACTAGCGCTAGCCGGCTGTCTACGAAGTAACTTGTTGATAATGTCTCTAAGTGTCATTGTCATCGGTTTAGAAAATTTTTGTTTGCATTAGTCTCCTAAATTTCGCACCAAATCCAGAAATCTCCTCTGCTGGATCAATAAGTGGAATATCTTCTCCTTGTAATCTCTTGGCAATATTTAGATAACATTTTGCTGCTGGGGAATTAACTCTATTCAAAGTTAGTGGCTCCCCTCGGTTTGTACTGACAATTACCTGCTCATCCTCTAGCACAAGGCCAAGTAAAGGTAAGGCTAAAATATCAGTCACGTCATCGATAGAAAGCATTTCTTGATTGGCCATCATCTTTGGCCTAACTCTATTAAGAACTAATCGGACTGGTTTAATAGAATTTGTGTTAAGTAAACCAATTACTCTGTCTGCATCTCTTACTGCTGATACCTCAGGATTGGTAACTACAATTGCCTCTTGAGAGGCTGCCATAGCATTTTTAAAGCCATCTTCAACTCCTGCAGGGCAGTCAATTAAAACGTAATTGAACTGTTCTTTTATTAACATATCTACTATGCGCTTCATATCATCGGGTTTTAACCAATCAAGCATTCTTGGATTCCCTGCAGGAAGTAGAGATAGATTGGATTCTTGCTTATGCTTTACTAATGCCTGATCAAGTCTGCATTCCTCCTCTAGAACTTCTTGTGCCGTATATACAATTCGATTTTCAAGACCTAATAGTAAATCCAAATTTCTCAGACCAAAGTCTGCGTCTAAAACAGCAGTGGTTAAGCCCTGTCTTGCTAGTGAAATGCCAAGATTAGCTGTAAGTGTTGTCTTCCCGACCCCACCCTTGCCTGAGCAAATAAGAATGACGCGTGTATCTGTCGCCACTGACCTCCTTAGAATCGTCAAACTTTAGTTCGATTTTGATTAAGAAAAAACTTTATTGTTGGATCGGTTGCATTGGGTTTGCTTTTGAAGACATCTCTAAGGACTTATGAAATAATTTTTTCTTGCTTTTTTCTAAAACCTTACTGGTTTTAGTTTTCTAATTTTTTGTGTTCTAGAGTTGGGAAATTATAATTTCTTCAGAATCTATTCTTGCTTGTTCTGCAAGACCAAGTTGAGGCTTCTCCTTAGGCCCTCTAGCAACTTTTTGAGCGATTCTTAGCTGAACAGGACTAAGTTGAAGTGCAGATATTGTTGCTTTAGAGTTGCCTTTGCTCCCTGCATGGGCAATCCCAAGTAGTTTTCCCCAAATAATTATATTTCCCTCTGCGCTAACCTTTGCCCCTGGATTAACATCTCCAAGGATTAACAAATCCCCAGAACTTTCAAGATATTCGCCTGACCTGACAGTTCCTTGATGAAAGTGAGTTTTTGAAAAAGTTAGATTTTTCTTACTTATCTCTGAGGTATTTTTTGAAAAACTTTCAATAATGAATTGAGATTTATAACCTAGTGATTGAGAACTTACAATCGTCTTTGCAGATGATGAGCAAAAACCAATAATCTTACAATCATATTGATTAGCAATTGCTATTATTTCTGATATGCTTTTACATGAAAGATCGATATTTTTAGCATCTATTTCTAAATTATTTGACTTAAGAGTTTTTAATTTATTTTTTAAATCTATTTTCCAATTAGGATAGTTGCAATGATCAATATTGATTATTATTTTTTGATTGTTTGAATTCATTCCTAATTGTGTTTCATTTTTAGTTTCTCAATTTCTATTTTTAAATCAAATTCTATTTCTTTTGGATAAATCAACCATGAAGACTGATTAGGCTGAATTAATCTCTCAACTAATGGTGAGACTCTTTCTAGAGCTTGTAACTTATCTCCGTCCCATAAACGAAGTCCATGTTTATAAGGATGATAACTTTTAACTATTTGTTCTCTTAATCCACAAGATATATCTGGCTCAATGCAATATTTTTCAGATAGTTTCCTAGCTTTTACTAGAGATTCTAGTTTTGCTTCTAAAGTAAAAGTGGATATGTTTAGTGCTTTTAATAGATTTCTATGTATAAACCGCTTACAGAGATTAGATAGATTTTTAGAACTACAATCTTGCCATGTATGTATATGGTATCCAGTTACTGTGTCATCATTAGATAAAAAACTTTTTAGGCTCATTTTTTCATGATTCCAAAGCCATTCAGACATGCTTTTATCAGCCCATAAGTTCTTTGGGCCAATTTTTCTTGCTGTTTTTATGATTTGTTCTAATAACCAATTGCAAACTTCATTTAATCGATGATTGTATACGCTTCTATACATTAGATTCCTTATAACTAAATAATGTTCAACTGCCATTAATCCTTTTGGTTGTATTGCTAAATCTCCATCAGGTGAAATTGTCATTGCTGAAATTATTCGGTCTATATCTAACTGACCATATCTTGCCCCAGTTGTATAGCTATCTCTCATTAAATAATCAAGTCGATCGCAGTCTAGCTGACTACTAATTAACGAAATTATTGATTTTTTCTCTGCTTTTCTCGATTGAATTAAATCTGAAATCGCTTTTGCATTTCCTTTCCCATACTTATTAAGTATCTTAGTTATTTCTTGATTCGAATTTATTAATTTAGCGGTCCAGGATTCATGTTTTATTTTGAAAATTTCTTCACTTGTGTGACTAAGTGGTCCATGACCTAGATCATGTAAAAGCGCAGCACCATAGAGAATGAATTTATGCTCTTTTAATTCAGAATCAACATTTAATAAATGATTTATTGCTCTTCTTGCTAGATGAAAGACACCAAGAGAATGAGTGAACCTGCTTGATTCTGCGCCATGAAATGTTAAGTAAGCAGGTCCTAACTGTTTGATTCTTCTTAATCTTTGAAATGGGGAGGAATCTATTAATTCCATCACCATTTTTTCCTCTGGAATGGAACTATTTAATGTAATGGATTGATGAAGAGGGTCGTAATAATTTCTTGACGACATCACTTATTCAACTTCTTGACTTATTAATTGTGCTTCTTTTACAGAAGTCTCTTTTGATAATTTTTCTGAGACTTTTTCTTTATCCAAGGTAGCTTGCATGATCAACTCTGCATCTAAAAGCCATCTATCTTCTTCAGAGCCTGGATTAAGTGGCTCTGGCATTTCTAAGAGGCGATCAGGATCAATTCCAAGATTTTGTATGTCTCTTCCACTAGGAGTTAAATAGCTAGCAACTGTTATAGCTAAACCACTGCCATCACTGAGATTGGTCAAAGATTGTATTAGGCCTTTTCCAAAAGTTTTATTACCTATGAGTTCAGATCTTTTATTGTCCTGAAGAGCACCAGCAAGAATTTCACTAGCACTTGCTGTCCCCTCATTCACAAGAGTAACCATTGGGCCATCATAAATAGTTTCTATTCCAGAACTGATGGGATCATTTATGGAATCTCTTTTTTTTGTTTCAACAATAGGCATGTTGCTGAGGAAATCGTCAGCAACTGCTAGTCCAGAACTTACGAGACCTCCAGAGTTATTTCTTAGGTCCAAAATCAGACCATCTATTTCTTTCCCAGAAAGTTCTGCCAATGCTTCCTTGACTTGCTCAGGGACTCCCTCACTAAATTGTGTAATTCTTAAATAACCAAAAGTATGTGATTCGTTTCTTATTCTCTTAGTCCTAACGGGTCTTAAATCAACACTTCTCCTTTCTAAAGAAATTTCTTTTATTTCATTGTCAGGCTGCTCTAATTCAACAATTACTTGTGTTCCAGTTTGCCCCCTCAATTTTGCTGCTGTTGCTTCAAGTCCTAATTGTTTTGGAGATTGCCCGTTGACTTTTTTTATAATCGTTCCACTTGTAATTCCTGCATCCGAGGCAGGAGAGCCCTCAAGAGGAGATATTACAACTATGTCTCCATCTTCTTTTCTTGCTCCTAATTGAAGTCCAACTCCGTTAATTTCACTACCTATGTTGCTTTTCTTCATGGCTTCATAATCAACTGGTTTTAATAAGCGCGTATATGGATCTCCAAGAGGAAGGAGCATTGCTTCAATAGCTGAATAGGCTTGTTGAGAATTGTTTATTGGCTTTTCAAGAGCTTTTTGACGAAGTTTTTTCCATTGAATTTCATCAAATTTCTTGGGATCTAAATAACCCGCATTAACTTGATTCCAAGCCTCAATAACAAGTAATTGTCCATCATTTAGGGCAAAAGCGGGCTGAGTAAAGACTTGAAATAAAATCCCAAAGCTAATTAATACTGCAAAAAGTCTTTGCAGTGGCTTAGTTAAAGATTTAACAGATGAAAGCATTGGATTGATCTTTTGCGGCGACCAAGGGGCACATCGAGTAAGATATTTGAAAGTACAGTGCATAAGTGGATGGCGAACTCTTCACCGGTTTATGACTGGTTCCAGGAACGTCTTGAGATACAGGACATAGCTGATGATGTCACTTCAAAATACGTTCCTCCACATGTCAACATTTTCTATTGTCTTGGTGGCATAACACTGGTTTGTTTTTTGATTCAATTCGCGACTGGATTCGCGATGACCTTTTATTACAAACCTACAGTAACTGAAGCTTATAGCTCAGTAAGTTATCTGATGACAGATGTGAGTTTTGGTTGGTTGATTAGATCAGTCCATAGATGGAGTGCCTCAATGATGGTACTCATGCTTATTTTGCATGTTTTTCGCGTTTATTTGACTGGTGGATTTAAAAGGCCTAGAGAATTGACATGGATAACTGGAGTTGTTATGGCAGTAATAACAGTTGCTTTTGGAGTCACAGGGTATTCGTTGCCTTGGGATCAAGTAGGTTATTGGGCAGTTAAAATTGTTTCTGGAGTTCCAGCAGCTATTCCAGTTATTGGAGACTTTATGGTCGAACTTCTTAGAGGTGGTGAGAGTGTTGGGCAGTCAACTTTGACAAGGTTTTATAGTCTTCACACTTTTGTAATGCCATGGCTATTAGCTGTATTTATGTTGATGCATTTTCTAATGATCAGAAAACAAGGAATCTCTGGACCCTTATAATTAAAAATATTTACTCAAATAACTCTTAATTTTTCAAACCATTCTTAAACCATGTCTACTCTTAAGAAACCTGATTTAACCGATACAAAATTAAGAGCAAAACTTGCTAAAGGGATGGGACACAATTATTACGGAGAACCAGCATGGCCTAATGACCTTTTGTATATATTCCCAGTGGTTATTCTTGGGACTATTGCATGTGTTGTCGGTTTAGCAGTTTTAGATCCTGCATTCCTTGGAGATAAAGCAAATCCTTTTGCAACTCCATTAGAAATCCTTCCTGAATGGTATCTATATCCTGTTTTTCAAATTTTAAGAGTTGTACCTAATAAGTTACTTGGCATTGCTCTGCAGACATTGATACCACTAGGCTTAATGATTCTTCCTTTTATCGAAAACATAAATAAGTTTGCTAATCCTTTTAGAAGGCCAGTTGCAATGTCATTATTTTTATTTGGAACTGTTTTGACAATGTATTTAGGTATAGGAGCATGCCTACCAATTGATAAATCTTTGACTTTAGGTTTGTTCTAGATTTTTTCTTCTAAGTCCAGCATCAACACATCATCAGGCTCAGCTCTTAATAAATGATGCATTAATAAAAATCCAACAATAGTCCAAGTTTGATAAGTCCTAGATTGTTGTCCTAACCATGTGCCAGTTGGCCCATCAAAATATTCTGCCCATTTCTGTCTTGGGAGTTGGTTCAATTGACTCCAATAACATTCTTCAATAAGAGCCCTCATTTGTCCCATGAGTAAAACGTCAGCTTTTGGATAACGTTTTTCATGAAGCAATATAGAAGCACCAAAAAACCATAAAAGACTAGGCCAATGCCCCCCATTGTGATAACTCCATGGCCAGTTTTTTGGGTCTGAACCTGTTTTGTTTTGCCATTCTTCTATATCCATTGGAGGATGGCATATTCTCATTGGCATTTGTGCCATGAGGTGTTCACGGTTATGTAGAACCAGACGAAATAATGCTCTCTGTTGAGGAGCTGTCAACACTCCAAACATGCATGCTAATGAATTCCCCAAGCTGTAAAAACGAAAATCTGGCCTACCAGTCCTTATATTTCCAATCAGGTATCCACCTCTATTTTCAAGCCAATCCTGAAGCCATGAAGGGACTACTTGGGGTTGGACATTAAATTCATTTTGATGTTGATCTTCACCGTATTGCTCTGTAGGCCTTCTTCTAAGAACTTGCATCGTTTTGCTTGTGACCCAATAATGTTTCAAAAGAAATTGTCGAAGATCATGCACCCACTGACGAGTTAAAACAAGCCTCTGATCGAGCAATCGACTTTTTTGATGTTTTCTGCTTAGTTCCATTAGTTGAATGCAGCTCTTTAAACATGCATGTAACAAAACCTCTACCTCAAGAGGAGCTCCCCAAACATCCATGGGGCGATCGATCATGAATGAACAATCTGGTACGAATAAAACTGGATTTCCCTCAAAAGTTGGATGCAAAACTAAATCAAGGAGAAGTTGCACACCTCTTTGCACCTGTTGACTAGTCCCAAAACTTTGATCACCACTTTTTTTTACATACAGCCAACAAAGGACTGGCCACCATAAGCTTGCATCAGCAGAGGTAATTCTTCCAATAGACCTCTGACCATAATCTGCTATTAATTTTCCTTTTTCTTCAACAAAACTTGTTGGGAAAACCCCTCGAGTTTGGTAAGTGGTACTTTGCAAATCAAGACTTACTGTCAAGAATTTTTTGACTATGTCATATCTTTTTTGAGTTAAGAGATAGATCATTACAGGAACGTTGTCCCTTAAAAAGATTTCTCCATAATTGAGAGCATCATTTTTTGTTGGATGCTCTAAGGCCGCGACACTTCCTGCAATATCTCCAGAAATTTCAATTAGAGTTTTTTCAAAATGTTCTTTAGCTCTTGCAACAACTTTGTCTTCATTCGAGTTGGGGCGGACCCTTTGGTTCTGTTGGCTAAAACGTGTGGGCATTAAAATAATATGTTGCCATCGCTAAAAGCTAGTTATGGCTTACTCCTTTAATATTGATAGTAAGAGGTAAAAGATTTCATTTGCAACTTTGTTGCAAGTAAGTACTTCAAGGGTCTACAATATTCTTCTGCGCGAAAGTTAATCTGGAGCGCATTCACTTAGCGAAAACTACAAAAGTTTTTTAGTTAAGTGGGAGTTTTACAACATTTGAAGACTAAACCCTTCTGTGATGTAAGCTACAAAACGGTCGCAAGATCGAAAATGTTCTTGGCTTTTTAAGTCAAAAACATTGCACCTAGACAACTTAAAAGTTTAGGAACTGACGCTTTTATCGCGTCCTGTTCATTCGTGAATTGGATGTATTGCGATAAAGGTGTGAGGTCCCGTCAAAAAGAAATTAGTTGCATGATTTTGTCACTATTTCGAATTGGAGTTTCACGGCTCTATTTCGATCTTTGGTGTTACAGAGTTAGAGCAACGACGGATCTGAGATCCGGGAAAGTCACGAAGATAAAACTAAGTGCACTCTTTAGAACCCTTATTAAAACCAAGGTGGCAACAATCACACTCAGTACGCCAGTGCTGTTATTAGTGGGAGAAGCAAATCAGACTGAGTAGAAATTATTTTTTACAATAGGGCCTGACTACAACGGAGAGTTTGATCCTGGCTCAGGATGAACGCTGGCGGCGTGCTTAACACATGCAAGTCGAACGAACCTTCGGGTTAGTGGCGGACGGGTGAGTAACGCGTGGGAATCTGCCCTCAGGAGGGGGATAACGGTTGGAAACGACCGCTAATACCCCATATGCCGAGAGGTGAAATGAATTTCGCCTGAGGATGAGCCCGCGTCTGATTAGCTTGTTGGTGAGGTAATGGCTCACCAAGGCATCGATCAGTAGCTGGTCTGAGAGGATGATCAGCCACACTGGGACTGAGACACGGCCCAGACTCCTACGGGAGGCAGCAGTGGGGAATTTTCCGCAATGGGCGAAAGCCTGACGGAGCAACGCCGCGTGAGGGACGAAGGCCTCTGGGCTGTAAACCTCTTTTCTCGAGGAAGAAGATATGACGGTACTTGAGGAATAAGCCACGGCTAATTCCGTGCCAGCAGCCGCGGTAATACGGGAGTGGCAAGCGTTATCCGGAATTATTGGGCGTAAAGCGTCCGCAGGCGGCCCTTCAAGTCTGCTGTTAAAACGTGGAGCTCAACTCCATCATGGCAGTGGAAACTGATTGGCTTGAGTATGGTAGGGGCAGAGGGAATTCCCGGTGTAGCGGTGAAATGCGTAGATATCGGGAAGAACACCAGTGGCGAAGGCGCTCTGCTGGGCCATTACTGACGCTCATGGACGAAAGCCAGGGGAGCGAAAGGGATTAGATACCCCTGTAGTCCTGGCCGTAAACGATGAACACTAGGTGTCGGGGGAATCGACCCCTTCGGTGTCGTAGCTAACGCGTTAAGTGTTCCGCCTGGGGAGTACGCACGCAAGTGTGAAACTCAAAGGAATTGACGGGGGCCCGCACAAGCGGTGGAGTATGTGGTTTAATTCGATGCAACGCGAAGAACCTTACCAGGGCTTGACATCCTGCGAACCTTTAAGAAATTAGAGGGTGCCTTCGGGAACGCAGTGACAGGTGGTGCATGGCTGTCGTCAGCTCGTGTCGTGAGATGTTGGGTTAAGTCCCGCAACGAGCGCAACCCACGTTTTTAGTTGCCAGCATTTAGTTGGGCACTCTAGAAAGACCGCCGGTGATAAACCGGAGGAAGGTGTGGATGACGTCAAGTCATCATGCCCCTTACGTCCTGGGCTACACACGTACTACAATGCTACGGACAAAGGGCAGCAAACTCGCGAGAGCTAGCAAATCCCATAAACCGTGGCTCAGTTCAGATCGTAGGCTGCAACTCGCCTACGTGAAGTAGGAATCGCTAGTAATCGCAGGTCAGCATACTGCGGTGAATACGTTCCCGGGCCTTGTACACACCGCCCGTCACACCATGGAAGTTGGCCACGCCCGAAGTCGTTACTTTAACCCTTGTGGAGAAGGACGCCGAAGGTGGGGCTGATGACTGGGGTGAAGTCGTAACAAGGTAGCCGTACCGGAAGGTGCGGCTGGATCACCTCCTAACAGGGAGACAATAAATTGATTGTGATGTCTAAGTTATTTATTCTTAGGCCGCAATCCTGTCACCTTAAGGTCGATCGGTACCTCAGATTTTTGAATTAGTTTTATAATTGATTCTTTTTTTCAGTTCCTAAACTTGTCTAGGTCACACCCAACAAAGGTTTCTCCTGGGCCATTAGCTCAGGTGGTTAGAGCGCACCCCTGATAAGGGTGAGGTCCCTGGTTCAAGTCCAGGATGGCCCATTCGTTGTTGGGGGTATAGCTCAGTTGGTAGAGCGCCTGCTTTGCAAGCAGGATGTCAGCGGTTCGAGTCCGCTTACCTCCACTGAAAACTATCCTGATAACTAAATTCTGGAGAAAAAATTGTAAATGTGGCTTAGAATTGTCTATTGAAAAAGAACCTAGCTTCTTATCATCTTTTTATAGTTGATAAAATGCTGGGCTCGCATGGATTATTTCCATGAGAATTCAGTAGAACCTTGAAAACTGCATAGATTAGAAAGAATAAAGCATCTCATGGATGCATAATTCTGTTTTTATAATTTAGCCTTAAAACTAAATTATTTAATTCTAGAATTCATGTTTAATTCTTGAGTAAAAGCCGAGCACAATTGATTTTGTGATTGTATTTAAGGTCAAGCTACAAAGGGCTCATGGCGGATACCTTGGCACACAGAGGCGATGAAGGACGTGGTTACCTGCGATATGTCTCGGGGAGCTGGATACACGCTTTGATCCGGGAATTTCCGAATGGGGCAACCCTTAGAACGGCCAGCTGAATACATAGGCTGGCACGAGCCAACCCAGCGAATTGAAACATCTTAGTAGCTGGAGGAAAGGAAAGTAAATAACGACTCCCTAAGTAGCGGCGAGCGAACGGGGAATAGCCCAAACCGATGGTTTCGACTATCGGGGTTGTGGGACAGAAATGTGGACTAACAAACCTAGAAGAAGCGTTTGAATGGCGCGCCATAGAGGGTGAAAGCCCCGTAATCGAAAGGAGAGTTGGCCTATCTGAATCCCGAGTAGCACGGAGCACGTGGAATTCCGTGTGAATCTGCGAGGACCACCTCGTAAGGCTAAGTACTCCTGTGTGACCGATAGTGAAACAGTACCGTGAGGGAAAGGTGAAAAGAACCCCGGGAGGGGAGTGAAATAGAACATGAAACCATGAGCCTACAAGCAATGGGAGCCCGACTTATCGGGTGACCGTGTGCCTGTTGAAGAATGAGCCGGCGACTTATAGGTACTGGCGGGTTAAACCGAGAATGGTGGAGCCATAGCGAAAGCGAGTCTGAATAGGGCGTTTTGTCAGTGTTTATAGACCCGAACCCTGGTGATCTAACCATGGCCAGGATGAAGCTTGGGTGATACCAAGTGGAGGTCCCAACCGACTGACGTTGAAAAGTCACCGGATGAGCTGTGGTTAGGGGTGAAATGCCAATCGAACCAGGAGCTAGCTGGTTCTCCCCGAAATACGTTGAGGCGTAGCGTTTAGTGCTATAGCAGGGGGGTAAAGCGACCATTTCGGTGCGGGCTGCGAAAGCGGTACCAAATCGTGATGAACTCTGAATACCCTGTGTGTAACTAGGCAGTCAGACTGTGGGGGATAAGCTCCATAGTCGAAAGGGAAACAGCCCAGACCGCCAGCTAAGGTCCCAAAATCAACACTAAGTGATAAAGGAGGTGGGATTGCCCAGACAACCAGGAGGTTTGCTTAGAAGCAGCCATCCTCAAAGGAGTGCGTAATAGCCCACTGGTCGAGCGATCCTGCGCCGAAAATGAACGGGGCTAAGTGTTGTACCGAAGCTGCGGATTTATTTATAAATGGTAGGGGAGCGTTCTATGTGGGGTGAAGCGTTAGCGTAAGCGGTCGTGGACTGCATAGAAGTGAGAATGTCGGCTTGAGTAGCGAAAACATGGGTGAGAATCCCATGCCCCGAAACCCTAAGGGTTCCTCCGGCAGGCTCGTCCGCGGAGGGTTAGTCTGGTCCTAAGGTCAGGCCGAAAGGCGTAGTCGATGGATAACAGGTCAATATTCCTGTACCAGTTATGTTTTGGGAAGGGGGACGGAGAAGGCTAGCCAATCCAGATGTTGGTTACTGGTTCAAGCGTTCAAGGCTTTGAGGAACGGAGAAAACGTTCTGAGCTGAGGCGTGAGTACGAGCTGCTACGGCAGCGAAGTTGGTGACGTCATGCTTCCAAGAAAATCCCTATACCTGTTAAGGCATAATTGCCAGTACCCGAAACCGACACAGGTGGGGTGGTAGAGAATACCGAGGGGCGCGAGATAACTCTCTCTAAGGAACTCGGCAAAATGGTCCCGTAACTTCGGGAGAAGGGATACCAGCGCAAGCTGGTCGCAGTGAAGAGGCCCAGGCGACTGTTTACCAAAAACACAGGTCTCCGCTAAGTCGCAAGACGATGTATGGGGGCTGACACCTGCCCAGTGCCGGAAGGTTAAGGAAGTTGGTTAGCGTAAGCGAAGCTAGTGACTGAAGCCCCGGTGAACGGCGGCCGTAACTATAACGGTCCTAAGGTAGCGAAATTCCTTGTCGGGTAAGTTCCGACCCGCACGAAAGGTGTAACGATCTGGGCGCTGTCTCGGAGAGAGGCTCGGCGAAATAGAATTGTCTGTGAAGATGCGGACTACATACACCAGGACAGAAAGACCCTATGAAGCTTTACTGCAGGTTGGTATTGCTCTCGGGCTCTGAATGCGCAGGATAGGTGGGAGACTTTGATGTAGTGCTTTTGGGTGCTACTGAGTCAATGGTGAGATACCACTCTTTCAGAGCTAGAGATCTAACATTTACCCGTTATCCGGGAAATGGACAGTATCTGCTGGGCAGTTTGACTGGGGCGGTCGCCTCCTAAAAGGTAACGGAGGCGCACAAAGGTTTCCTCAGGCTGGTTGGAAATCAGTCGTCGAGTGCAAAAGCAGAAGGAAGCTTGACTGTGAGACCTACAAGTCGAACAGGGACGAAAGTCGGTTTTAGTGATCCGACGGTTCCGAGTGGAAGGGCCGTCGCTCAACGGATAAAAGTTACTCTAGGGATAACAGGCTGATCTCCCCCAAGAGTTCACATCGACGGGGAGGTTTGGCACCTCGATGTCGGCTCATCGCAACCTGGGGCTGAAGTCGGTCCCAAGGGTTGGGCTGTTCGCCCATTAAAGCGGTACGCGAGCTGGGTTCAGAACGTCGTGAGACAGTTCGGTCCATATCCGGTGTATGCGCAGGAATATTGAGAGGATTTCTCCCTAGTACGAGAGGACCGGGAGGAACGCACCTCTGGTGTACCAGTTATCGTGCCAACGGTAAACGCTGGGTAGCCATGTGCGGAGTGGATAACCGCTGAAAGCATCTAAGTGGGAAGCCCACCTCAAGATGAGTATTCCCATGGTTTAAACCAGTAAGATCACGGGAAGAACACCCGTTGATAGGCTCTACGTGGAAGTCTGGTAACAGATGCAGCGGAGGAGTACTAATAGATCGAGGGCTTGACCTTCTTTTGCTTTTATTCAAATTAATGCTTTATTCTTTTTGGTTATTTTTAATAATTTCTATGCAGTCTTCAGGGTTCATAAATAACACTATCCTGGTGTTCATGGCGATGTGGAACCACTCCGATCCATCTCGAACTCGGTTGTGAAACGCTTCAGCGGCGACGATATTTGGGGGGTAGCCCCCTGAGAAAATAGCTCGATGCCAGGTAAAATATTTTAAAGAAGGGTCTCTAGGGACCCTTTTTTAATAAAATTATTTTTGGCAATTAGGGCACCAGTGTGTGCTCCTTCCGCAGATCTTATCTCTCAATATCTTTTCTCCACATTTTTTACAATTTTTACCAGTTCTTCTATATACCCAAGCTTGTCCGCCATAATTTCCAATTCCCCCCTCTAAATCTCGAAAGTCACTAAAAGTTGTGCCTCCCTCTCCAATACTTATATTTAAAATTTTGACCAGACTATTGCAAAGCCTTTTTAATTCATTACTTTTTAAATTTCTACTTTCTTTTTTTGGATTTATCCCTGCATCAAATAATGTTTCATCTGCATAGATATTTCCAACCCCAGCAACAGTTTCTTGATCTAATAAAGCAGATTTAATTGAGCGAGTTTTTTTCTTCAAATATCCTTTTAAATAATGACTATTAAAATCTGCACTAAATGGTTCTGGACCTAATCTTTTAATTCCAGATACTATCTCTGGAACTGATTTTGACGAGGGCACATGCCACATTTGTCCGAAATTTCTAATGTCTATAAAACGGAGCTCTCTGCCTCTCTTCTCAAAAAATCTCACTCTCGTATGGGTGCATGCTAAAACTTCTTTCTCAAGTAATTTAAATTGACCAGTCATTCTTAAGTGAACAACTAAAAAACCTTTGCTAACTTTTTCTTTTGTAAGGAGGGATCCTATTAAATATTTACCTCTTCTTTCCCAATCACCTAAATAACTATTTTTAACACTATTTATGAAACTTTTCGATCCCCCATTACTTGCTATTGATCGTTCTTTTAATACTTCTATTCTTTCAATATAAAAATCATTTAAAAGTTTCTCAAGTCCCTTTCTAACTGTTTCAACTTCTGGTAATTCTGGCAAAAGTATTAATACTGCTAACTTGCAGCAGCTTCTAATTCTTTCACTGAAAATTGACTGGTGTTGGCTCCACCATCAACACCACTAAAAGCTTTGAAATCACATTTATCGAATTTTACAGTTACGGGATATCTCATTAGTGGAGATTTATCTATAGAGACTATTTCTCCAATTTGATTGAACCAGTATGATTCTTGACGCAAGATGCGAACCTTATCTTTTCTTGCTAAGCTCATCTGTTTTACCTAAATGACTTTAATATCATTATTATCTATCAGAACAGGAGATTTTTGTAGATGTGTCACAGACTGTCGCTGGGATCTTAAATAATTAGATCCCTTTTAAAAGATTTTTTACTTAAAGACATAAAAAATTCATATTGATTTCTGGGCGAATTTTCAATTAGCTTTGAAATGTTACCTCTTAAAGATTTTATTTTTTGTGATATCACAGCCATCTTTAGACCCATCTTCTCTTAGTTTTGATTTACCTGACCCTGATCGAGATGACTTAAGTAATATTGATTTCATCAAGAGATTAGAGAATGCATGGTCAATATGTGATCAGTTTGATTTGCAAACAGAAATTTGGCGAGGAAGAATTTTACGTGTTGTGAGAGATAGAGAAAAGAGAGGCGGTGATGGCAGAGGTACGGGTTTTTTACAGTGGCTTAGGGAGATGGAAATTAGTAAAAGCAAAGCTTATTCCCTTATCCAACTAGCGGATTCCTCAGATAATCTTGTAGTTGATGGAATTCTTGAAGAATCTAGTGTAAATAATTTTTCTAAAAGAGCTTTTATAGAAACAGCACAAGCTGAGCCTGAGATTCAACATATGATTTCTGAGGCTGCTAATGAAGGGAGGGACATAACAAGAAGACAAGTAAAGAGTTTAACTGATCAATTTATGGCCGCAACCAGCACTCTTTTGCCTGATGAAATCAGAGAAAAAACGCAATCAAATTTATTGCCAGCTAAGTTTGTGGCGCCACTAGTAAGAGAATTATCTAAGTTGACGCCTATTCAACAGCAAGAAATCTGCGAAACTTTAAGAGAAAATCCTGAAATAGATTCAGTAAAAGATATGACGAATACTGCTAAATGGATGGGTAAGGCTTTAGATGCTTCTTTAGCCTTAAGGGCTTTTCAAAATAGGAATTTAAATTTAGATAAAGCTACTCAAGAAGCTCTCAGGTTGGATTCCTTAGGATTACTTTCAGATGCTTTTGGACAAGCAAAAGCTATAGAAAGTTCTATTTTGAAGTTTCATTCTGCTTGGAAAAGATTAGAAGGCTTGCAAGAGAGACTTTGGGTCGAGTCTGGTAGTAGCACGCCATATTTAAGAGAGCTTTTAGACACCCTTCAAACGCTCACTGGTTCAACAATAAGAGTTTCTCTTGGAGAACTTTCAGGAGGAAAAAGGTTGAGATTACAACTTGTTGAGGAAGACTCTGAAAGGTTGGAACCTCCTCCTCTTGAAATAAATAAATAATTTAAAAATTAAAATCCTGATCACAAAAATCATTAATTAATTTAAATTCAAAATCAGTTTCAGGGAAATACCAACTTGTCCAGTAAGAATTATTTAATGTATTGTTTAAAACTCTTTTTTTGCAGCTAAGAGCTAAATAGAAAGTTTTATTTTTTTTTGTTTTTGATTGAGTAATATAGTTGCCATCAAAATATGTCCAATCTGACCAATTGATCATTAATGATCCATATTTTATCCATTTTGAAGGTTTATCTTTTCTTAATTTTAATTTGATATTAGGTTTGATTTTTATAGGATTATTTAATTTATTCAAAGTCTTAATTTGTTCAATAGGGATTTTGTGCACATATGCAATGGTTGATAGATTTTCTGTCTTAGACGTTTTATGATAAAAAACTTTTTTACTTGCTACTTTAATATTTTCTATACTAATTCCTTTCTTATATTTGGCTCCCTTTGGTAAAAAGATAATTTGATTAAGGTTCAGATAAGAATCTTTTCTTAAATTATTCATGGAAATAATATCATTTAGGCTTACGTTGTGATCTCTTGCTACCTTGTAAAGAGTATCTCCTTCTATCACTTTATAAGTTGTGTGTTCATTCTTTTTGTATTTATCAATGTCTGTATTAGGTATAACTATAACTTCCCCTTCTATTATTTTTGTCGCATCATTGAAATTGTTGTTATACATTAGTTCTTTTAAAGTAACTCCATATTGCTTGGATATTTTGAAAAGGGTATCCCCACTTTTTGCGACAATTTTTGTTTCTGAATTAACTTTTAAAGGAAATAGTGATAAGAGAAATATAATGCTATTTATATAAAATAAACAGATAGGTGTTTTTATATTTTTGATCATCTCTAGTCTAATTGATTATCTATTTTATAGATATTAAATTTACTTTAACCTATTAATTTATTAAGTAAAGACAAGTCTAACTTATAGGGAGGGTATCTGAAGTTTAGATCTAACCAAAAAGGTCTTTTTAGGATTGATTTGTAATGAGTAAAGTTATCAAAACCTGCTTTACCGTGGTATTTACCCATGCCACTTTTTCCGACGCCTCCAAAAGGCAGTTCAGGTATCCCTGCCTGTAGAACAACATCATTAAAACAAACACCTCCTGAAGAGGTCATTGAGAGTACTTTACCTTGTTCTTTCTCACCTCCTCCAAAAAGATATAAAGCAAGGGGTTTAGGCAATAACTTGAAATCTGAAATAGCTTGGTCGAGATTTTTAATACTCAAAATAGGCAGCAATGGGCCGAAAAGTTCTTCCTTCATAAGTGGATCATTTCTATTGTCAATTTTGATCAATGTAGGGCTAATTCTTTTCTCTTTTTCATTGCTATCTCCTCCATAGATTATCTGGTTATTCTTTTTAGCTTGTGTTAGTAAATTATTAAGTCTATTAAATTGCTTTTCATTAATAATGCTCCCCAGATGTTTTGAATCTAAAGGCGTATTTCCGTAAAATTCATTGATCGAATTTATTAAATTAGAAATTAATGAATCAAAAAGTTTATCCTCAACTAGTAAATGATCCGGAGCAATACATGTTTGACCAGCGTTTAAACTTTTTCCCCATATAACTCTCTTTGCAGTTACTTCTAGATTTGCACCATCGATAACAACCGCTGGGCTTTTGCCTCCAAGTTCTAAAGTTACTGGAGTGAGGTTTTTTGATGCGGCTTCCATTACTTTTTTTCCTATATTTTCTCCACCTGTAAAAAAGACGTGATCAAATTTTCGAGTCATTAAATCAGCAGCAATATTTCCATCTCCTTCAAAAACTTGCACGATCTCTGGAGGAAAATATTCTTCTATAAGTTTTTTTATAAGATTTGAAACGTTAGGAGCATGCTCTGATGGCTTTAAAACAGCTGTGTTCCCAGCGGCTAATGCTCCTACTAGTGGTTGAAGGGTAAGCGAAAAAGGATAATTCCATGGCCCAATAATCAAAATACAACCCAACGGATCTGGCTGGACCAATGCTTGAGCTGGTTTAAGAGAGACAGGCACATTGATTTGCCTCGTTTTCATCCAGCTAGATAAATTTTTCTGCGCAAGTTTTATTTCTTGTTTGACTGCAATAATCTCGAAGAATCCTTCTGTAGCTGGCTTCCCTAAATCTTGACTTAAGGCTTTTAAGATTTCTTGCTGATGATTTTGTAATAAATTTGATAAGGAGTTAAGCTGTGCCCTTCTCCATTTCTCTTTTCTTGTTTTTCCAGATAGAACTAGCTCTTGTAATTGATTTAGTATGAAATTTTCTAATGACATTGTTCATTACAATTTTCAATTCTTCTAACAAAATAAATCATCAGTTGAGGCAAAGGTCATAGAAGATAGCTCTATAAGTATTTTGACTTAGTTTTTGGCTTCTATATTTTGAACAGCCGCAGTTTTTTTTTATTCTTGATAAGACTAAGAATAAAAACTTTCAAAGATAGTAATCAGTATTATCAGTAAAGAAGAAGAGAAAGGGTTTTGAGTATTATATACGAGTTACTTTTTTTGTATATTGGGATTAGGATACTTATCCCTACAAGTGAAAGATTGATTAATCATTTGTTAATAGTTTTTCTATTCTCTTTGGCTTTTATAGGTGTTGCCGAGGTGATGTACTGGTTATATAAAAAAGAATATCTCAGAGCGAAAGCTAAATATCTAAGAGAATTAATAGATCAAAAAAATGATTTGAGTAGTTTAAATGAGCCTTTTTATGCATGTGTATATGAGAAATGGAACTCCGGAGAAATGCCTTTAACAGAAGCTAATGCAATGTGCAGTCTAAAGTTTGAACATAATTAGTGACTCTAATAGAGAATTAGTAATTTCAATACTATAAATTTAAGATAGAATTATATTCTTATAAAAAATTATTTTATTTCTAATCATTTTATTATTGGTAAATAGTTTAGTTATGTAATAATAATTTTCTTCGTTGCTGTTTTAAGTATTACTTTTATTCGCTTGGATGTTAATATTATTACTGAATTCTTTTTAATAGTGTTAGCGGTTTAAATAAGACTGATTTTTTAGCTTAATATTAATTTTCTTATTATTTATATTAAAATCCATTAGCATAATAATACCATTTTGTCTTGGAACAATATTTTCCGCTGCTGCTGGATTTTAGTTTGGCTTTACGCAGGGGTTAGTAATTATATTTTTTGCAGATTTTTTCTCTTGTTCAATATTATTTTTACTGGCTAGAAAATTAGGAAGAAAATATATTAGTAGATTACTTGGTACGAGACAAATGTGAAGAGTTGAAAGCATTAGTCAAGATTATCTAGAAAAAAATTATTTCCTAATGAAAGCTCTATTAATGTCAGGTTTCTTTGATTTTGTTTGCTATACCATAGGACTGAAAAAATAACATGGAAAAGGTTTATGCCGGCTTTAATCTTTAGCATAATAATCTCAGACTGACCTTTTTTTGCCAGCGGTTTTGCAGCAAAAAGAATCAAGGATATTGGATTAAAAAATTTCTTACAAAAAATATTAAATGGAGAATTAGATATGATTTCTGGAAATTATCTTTTTCTATTCATAATATCTTTTTTAATAATATTTACCTTGGCAATGATAAATGTATTTTTACAAAAAAATCTAATATTATTAAGAAATTTATTAGATAAAAAAAGCCCCTTAAGGGGCTTTGGTGTATGTGGTTATTGCTGCTAGCTTTGGTAAGACTTACCTCTATAGGTAAGTTGTACATGCTGCTTTTCTACAGCCGCTTTTTGCTGGTTGTACTTAAGACCTCTGTAGGTTAAAGACATTTTTTTTTCTCCGAAATATGCTCAAGTCCCCGTTCCTTGGCTTGAGTCAAACTGCGGCTCATCATTTGATGAGTTGAACGTTTTTGGTAGCATTAACTACAGAAATTATTATAAGCCTATTATTTTTTCTCGCTGTTCAGCTTGTTACATAAAGCTTATTGTCCTTGCTGAAGGGAAACTTTTTAAATTCTTATGATCTGTGACAGTTGAAAAACTTTTAAATTCTGGAGTCCCATTAGAGGAACTAACTGAAGATCACTTAGCAAAAGCAACATAGAGAAAAACCAATCACTTATAAACCCAGTTAGCAGAAACTATTTTTACTTCTGGATTACTTTCTTTTGCAATCTTTTTTGCTTCATCTATATTCCCTGCAACGATGGTTTCTTCAAAGGTCTTTTCTTCCTTATCGATCATCGTGACTTGGAATCTCATTACCAATCGAGATAGAGAGCAAAATTCTAAGAAAGAAATACGCCAAAAGATTTATTTTTTTGGGGGTTTTATTCTTTAGACAAATTGACTGATTTATATTTTCCCTCCCATTCTCAAAAAAGTTTCTCTATTGCACAGGCATAGTTCGTAATCAGGAAAAGATTGTTTCATCATTGCTGAAATTACCATCGCAGAAAGTGAACTTGTGCAGAGTGTCCATATCTCTTTGGACTCTTCTTTGAATATGTGAGTTGGATATTGATTTCTCATACTGCTACTTCCAATTCTCTTTTTTTGATTAGTTTTTTTCTTCACACTTTCTCTCCATACTTTTTGAACTCCTCTAAGTCATTGGTGACAATGCTCTTGTAATCCTCAGGAAACCTTTGCTTCATTATTGCTGGAATTTCTAAGCAATCTGGATAGGGATTATGCAAATAGAAGACAACTTCCTTCTCTTCCTTCAAGACAATGTAATCAGATAACCCACCTATGTTTTTTTTAGTCATGTTGCCTCCTTCTCTCCAAAATCAGGAACCATCAATACATCATCAATTTCTTCAGAAAGGGGGTTATACATCCACTCGCCCATTTCACACAGAAGATGGAACCTCTCTTGAGGATTGAGGTATTTCATTTGCTCGCAAGCATTCACCACACATTCATCCATTGCCTTCATTATTTCTGTCTTTTTGCTCATACCTCTATCACCACATCTTGCTCAACAATAATTCTTCGGATGGTTGATAGTGCAAGTCCAGTTTGTTTCCTAATTGAACGATAAGAACAACCCTCTTCACGTAAACGCAAAACCAAACCTTCTTTTTCATTATTGGTCTTTGGTCTTCCTCCAAGATTTCCTCCTGTCTCTCTTCTGTGGTTAATGGATTCTTGCGTTCTCTCAATCACCATCTGACGCTCAACTTCTCCGATTCCACTTAAAAGACCTATCACAATTGGAGCAAACTTACCAAGTGCTCTGGTGTTGATCATCCCATCGGTTGTACGAACATGGATCCCACGCTCTTGGAGGTCATGCAGAGTATTGATGCATTGCCTCTGATTTCTAAATCCTCTATCCAATTTGGTGAATACGATTTCATCCCCTTCTTCAAGCGTTCCTAATGCTGCCTCAAATTGTGGTCTTGATTTATCTGCACTTGAAACAGTCTCTTGAAAAACAACAACGCAACCTGCTTTCTTCAACTCTTCAACTTGAGCACCAATAGAGATTTGTTTATTCGTGCTTTGGCGGGCATAACCGATGCATTTGTATTCAGGTTTATCCCTGAATAGTGGTTTTTCTCTTTGGAACTTTACTTGTGTTTTCATCTGTTCCAGAAACTATGGTGTTTCTTATTGAATTGCTTATGTCATTATTTTACCAACAAAACAGTGTTATTGGAACGGAAAGAACTAATTTAAATGGAATTTTTAATGATTTTATTTTTACTGAATGATCGTTTTTATACCGTGCCCTTTTTGGAACACCAGTTTTTCTGATATTTAAGAGAATATTTCTATTGCAA